>JBDIBF010000183.1:0-2510 GCA_039812765.1 Holophagaceae bacterium | reverse complement strand
TCTCCAAGCTGCGCCTGCTGGCCTGCGCCGGGGAGCCCCTCAATCCGGAGGCCCACCGCTGGGCCCAGGCGGTGCTGGTGAGCCAGGGGGACGGGATGGTGGTGGACAACTGGTGGCAGACCGAGATCGCCGGCCCCGTCCTGGGAACGCAGCCCACCTTCGAGGCGCGGCTGGGCAAGGTGGGCAAGCCCCTGCCCGGCGTGGACGCCGCGGTGGTGGACCGGGACGGGAACCCGGTGCCCGACGGCCAGGGAGGCCTCCTGGTGCTGCGGCGCCCGCTGCCCTACATGCTGCGGACGGTGTGGAACGACCCGTCCCGCTACGAGGCCTACTGGAAGGAGATCCCGGGCTGCTACTGCGCCGGGGACGTGGCGGTGAAGGACGAGGACGGCTACTTCGCCGTGCTGGGCCGGGCCGACGACGTGCTGAACGTGGCGGGGCACCGCATCGGCACCGCCGACGTGGAGGGCTGCCTGCTGCGCCACCCGGCGGTGGCCGAGAGCGCCGTGGTGGGCCTGCCCGACGCCATCAAGGGCGAGAGCATCAAGGCCTTCGTGGTCCTCAAGCCCGGCACCGCCCAGGGCGCGGGCCTGCTGGCCAGCCTGAAGGACCACGTCCGGGAGGACCTGGGCCCCATCGCCACGCCCTCGGACATCGAGTTCCTGCCCGCCCTTCCCAAGACCCGCAGCGGCAAGATCGTGCGCCGCTACCTCAAGGCCCAGGCCCTGGGGCTGGACCCCGGGGACCTGAGCACCCTGGCGGATTGAGACCGGGGGCTTGAAACCCCCTTCTTCCAGGACGCGGCCCTGGGCATCCTAGGGGCGTCGGAGGCCCGAGCCGTGGACCAGCCCATTCCGTTGGTGAGGCACCTCGATCACGTGCTGGTCGAGGCGGAAGACCCGACGGCCCTGTTCCGGCTCTTCAGCGAAGGCTTCGGACTGCCAGTGGCCTTCGAGTTCGGCGACTACGGCGAAGTGCTCAGCGGCAGCGTCTGGGCCGGCAACATGCTGCTCCAGTTCGCCCGATTCAAGGAACTGCGCTTCGGGCACGTGGCGGCCTGGGACGAGGCGGACGCGGGCCGCGCGCGCCTTGGCGGCCTGGGCTTCGAGCCCACCATGCCGGTCTTCGAGGTGGCCGGGATGCTCTCGGGCTTCGACCTGCATCCCGGCGCGGGCCACACGTCGGAGAACTGGACGACCCTGGAGGTGAAGGAGCTGCTGGATCCCCCCGGCGTCGTCTACCTCACCGAGTACCAGTTCGACGCCGATCCCTGGCGGGCGGGCCTCGCGGAGGCCTTCGCGGCCTCCGGCGGCGGGCCGCTCGGCTTCGAGGGGGTGCAGGAGGTCCACGTGGGCCTGCGGGACGTCAACGAGGCGACGCCGGACTGGTCCCACCTCCTCCAGGGCCTGCCGGTCTACGAGGGCTGCGCCTGGGGCGTGGCCGACCGGGCCGCGTTGCGGCTCATCCCCTGGGGCAAGGACGAGGTGGCCAGCCTGATGCTGCGGGTTCGCTCGGTGGAGGAGACCGTGGCCTTCCTGGAATCCGCCGGCATGCCCGCCCACGAGACCCTCGACGGGACCTTCCTGGATTCGAACCTCGTGCAGGGCCTGCACCTCCAGCTCATCGACAGCTCCACCCACGCCTTCTGGGACTTCGCGAGGCGCGGGCTGCCTTGAGCCTGGACCTGGAGGCGTACTTCCGTCGGATCGGCCACGCGGGCCCGGGGACACCGGACCTGGCCACCCTCCGCGCCCTCCACGCGGCGCATGCCACCGCGATCCCCTTCGAGAACCTGGCCATCCAGCTCGGAGAGCTGCCTATCCGGCTCGACGAGGAGAGCCTGGTGGACAAGCTCGTCGTCCGGCGCCGGGGTGGCTACTGCTTCGAGCAGAACCACCTCTTCCAGGCGGTCCTGCGCCGGCTCGGTTTCGACGTCGTCGCCTTCGAGGCCCGGGTGCGCATGGGCAGCCCCGAGCCGCTGCCGCGCACGCACATGCTCCTGTCGGTGACGGTGGAGGGGCGCGACTGGCTCTCGGACGTGGGCTTCGGCGGGGAGGGCCTCTTCCATCCGGTGGCGATGGATGGCGAGGTCAGCGACCAGCCCCAGGGCCGGCTGCGGGTGGTGTCCGAGGGCCCGCTGCGGGTCCTGCAGTCGGAGGCCCCCGCCGGCTGGATGGACCTCTACGCCTTCGAGCCCATGCCCCGCCTGAAGGTCGATTTCGAGATGGGCAACTGGTACACCTCCACCCACCCCGACAGCCGCTTCGTGAAGACGCTGACCGCCCAGCTCATCCTGCCGGACGGACGGCGGGTCCTGCGGGGCGTGGACTACACCGAAGTGCGGAACGGGGAGGCCAACCATCGCGTGCTGGAGGCCGCGGAGATCCCGGGCGTGCTGCGGCGGGATTTCGGGCTCGAGATCCCGGATGGTGTGGCGTTCCGGGCCTTCTCAGGCGCCTGAAGGCTTCACCACGGGATCTCCCGCCGGTCCTGGATGAACCTCCCCGTGA
>JBDIBF010000182.1:0-2562 GCA_039812765.1 Holophagaceae bacterium | reverse complement strand
CGCAGTCGATCCAGGCCTGCGTGCCCAGCCGCTTGTTCCAGCTCATGGCGCCGAGGGCGAGGGCGACGAAGGGCGCCGCAACCCCGGCCTCCCGCAGGAGGGTTTCCGCAGCGAAGGATGCTTCCGCCCTGGGAACGAAGGGAGCGGGATCGCAGGGCTCGAGGTCCGGGAAGGCCCTCGCCAGGAGGGCGCGGTAGCGCTCCACCTGGTGCCCCTTCGCCGCCTTGAAGGCCAGGTGGTGGGTGGCCAGCACCGCGCCGCCGCCCTCGCGCCAGCCCGCGCGCACCGGCACCCTCGCAAGCAGCGCCCCCGACAGCGCGCGCTGGCTGCGGGGGAAGTTCACCACCGCCGCGGCCCGGTGCGCCCTCAGCAGCTTCGCCGTGGCCCAGCTGCCGGGCTTCCTCGCCGGGTCCGGCGCCACGGCCGCGAAGGCGTTCCCGCCCTCGAAGAGCTCGCACACGAAGGCGGGGCCCCAGGCCACCAGCGGCTTCCCGGCCCGGCGCAGGGGTTCCAGGGCCTGGGCGATCATCACCGCGTCGCCGATGAAGCGGGGCAGCCGCGCCCACACCGCGCCCTCGGGGATGGCCGCGCTCACGGCCGCCAGGGCTCCAGGTCCCGCCCCGCGGCCTCCCGGGCCAGCAGGTGCAGGGTGTTCAGGACGTGCGCCGGCGTCACGCGGTCGCCCCGCAGGTCGGGGCCCAGGTCCCGCTCGGCGGGATCCATCGCCACCACCGGCGGCCGCAGCAGCGCCACGTGGGGCCCCTGGGGCGCCACCAGGTGCTCGTAGCTGTGCACGTTGATGCACGCCAGGGGCCGGCCCGTGGCGGCGCCGGTGTGGGCGAGGCCCGTGTCGACGGCCACCGTGCCGTAGGCCGTCGCCTGGATGGCCGTGGCCTGGGGCAGGCTGGTGCGGCCGCAGAGGTCCAGGGAGCCCGGCGCCTGGGCGGCGAGCTGGGCCCCGAGCTCGCGCTCGTCCGGCCCGCCGAGCCAGACGGCCCCGAGGCCCTGGGCCAGGATGCGGCGGGCGAGCTCCGGCCACAGTTCGGCCTCGGGCCGCCAGCGCTTGCTGTCCCCGCGGGTGCCGAAGGCGAGGCCGACGAAGGGCCGGCCGTCCCAGCCCGCTTCCTTCAGGAGTTCCAGTCCCGAAGCGCCCCCGAGGTTGTGGGGCCCCAGGCGCATCCAATCGAGGCGGGCGTCCCCGGTGAGCAGCTCCAGCAGCGGCGCGAAGCGCTGGGCGCAGTGCACGTCCAGGTCGCGGTAGCGGAACGGGTGCGTGTAGAGCAGTCTCAGCCGGTTGTCGGCGATGCCCGCGCGGATGGGCACGTCCGCCATGCGCGCGGCCAGGGCCAGCCGGACGCTCTGGCTGAGGTTGATGACCGCCACCGGCGCCCCGGCCTTCCAGGCCTTGCGCAGGGCCAGGGGCTCGGGCTTGCCCTCCCCGCCCTTCTCGATGAGGGAGCGGGCGATGAAGTCCTCTCGTGCCTCGCTGAAGAGGGCCGCCCCGATGGCGTGGCCCACGGCGATCCAGCGCAGGGTCGCGCCCTGCTCCCGCGCCACGGCGTTCCAGCGCGCCTGCAGGGTCCCGAAGAAGGGGAGGCTGAAGATCACGTCGCCGAGCTGGCGCGGGAAGCGCACCCACACCTCGCGCGTCACGCCTGGGCGCAGGTTCTCGCCTAGAATGACGCTTCCCGTCCTCCCGCCCCTGCCCAAGGCCACCGATGACTCCTTCCGTCCCATCCTTCCAGAAACTCGCCGTCTGCGCGCTGGTGGCCCTGGCGGTCCCGCTGCCGGCGCAGGAGCCGGCCCCGCGCCCGCGCTTCACGCCCGTGGACGCGGTGCGCGCCGAGTGGGCCCGGCAGGTCCCCGAGGTCGCCCCGGAGGACCGCGACCTCTTCAGCGAGGCGGACGAGGCGCGCTTCGTGCGGACCCTCAAGCGCATCGGCGCGCCGGGCTGCCCGGAACTGCTGCCCCCGGAGCTGGACAAGCCCACGGAGGAGGCCTGGGCCGCCAAGGCCAGGCAGGCCCGCACGCCCCAGGAGCGCTTCACCGCCCTGCACTTCCTCAACCGGCTCAAGTCGAAGCAGGCCTTCCTGGCCCTTGAAGGGCTCACCGCCGAGGACGCCAAGGCCTGGCCCGCCGCGTTGCATCTCGAGCACCCCGTCGCCACCGCCCGCATCAACGGTTCGGCGGCGCCGGCGAGCCTGCGGACCTTCCTCAACGGCCTGGCCGAGGCCGGCAAGATCGACGAGGTGCGCATCGCCTCGGCCCAGCTGCGGCTCGTGCTGGCGGGCGTGGAGAAGGTGCTGCTGGATCCGCTGCCCCCGACGCCGGGCGCCGTGCTGGCCATGATGGACGCGTGGAACCGCGCCACCGTGGAGCAGCGGCAGGCCCGCCCCGGCGCCGAGGCCTTCCTGGAGGCGCCGGCGAAGCACCTGCAGGTGATCGGCCTGAAGGACGAGGTGCCCACGGAGGCCGCCCTCACGTGCCTCATGCAGCGCTGGTTCGAGGGCCTGCCGGAGAAGGCCCCGCTCACCGCATGGCCCGTCCTGCAGACCTCCCTGG
>JBDIBF010000181.1:0-2579 GCA_039812765.1 Holophagaceae bacterium | reverse complement strand
CCCCTCGCGGCGGCCGGCAAGGCCAAGGCGAAGGCGCCGGCGCACCCGGTGAACCTCAACACCGCGACCGTGACGGAGCTGATGCAGCTCCCCAAGGTCGGCCAGAAGACCGCCGAGCGCATCGTGGCCTTCCGCAAGCAGAACGGCGGCTTCCGCCGGGCGGAAGAAGTCATGTCGGTGAAGGGCATCGGCGAGAAGGGCTTCAAGAAGCTGCAGCCCTACCTCAACGTCTCCGCCGCGGCCCCCGCCGCCGCGAGGAAGTAGGAGGCGGCCATGGGCACCGGCGCGAACGGCATTCCTTCGGCCCCCACCGGCCCGCGCCGGTGCCTGCAGGCCGGATTCACCTTCCTCGAGTCCATCGTCACCCTCGCGGTGGTGGGCTCCCTCGCCCTCGGGGTCGGCACCCTGGACCTGGACCGGCCCAGCCTCGGGTCGGTGCAGACGGAGCTGCGGGCGACCCTCGACCAGGCCTTCACCCTCGCCCACCACCGGGGCCGGAGCGTGAAGGTGTCCCTCAGGGCCGACAAGTCCCCGGACGTCCTCCCCCTGCAGATCCCCCGGAAGGTCAGGTGGGGCCTGCTGCCCGGGGTCCCGCTGCCCAAGGGCATGGACGACCCGAAGGTGGCCGACCAGGGCGGGGAGGCCCACGCGACGATCACCGTGTCCCCGCGGCACACCGCCACCGCCACCACGTGGTTCCTCAACGACGGCCGGGACGTGCTCTGCATGCGGCTGTCCGGCCAGGGACGGATGACCCTCCTCCGCTGGAAGCGGGAGGACCGGACGTGGGTGCGCCGATGAGCTTCCATTCCGACCTCCGGGAAACGGCCCGGGAACTGCGCCGGACCCTTGAGACCGGCTTCCGCCTCGCCGAGCGCACCGGGAGCTTCGTGACCATCGAGCCCGAACCCCGCCGCGGCCGGGGCCGCCTCGCGCCCCGGCTGCCCCGGACCTTCGCCTGGGGCAAGCCCGCCCGGGTCCCCCTCCCGCCCCGCACCCTCGACGCCCGCTGGGCGGAGGCGCCCCGCAGCTTCACCCTCACGCCCTGGCGCACCGCCACCGCGGGCATGTGGTTCCTGCGCGAAGGATCCCGCGCGCTCTGCGTGAGCCTCTCCGCCAAGGGAGACGTGAAGGTGCTGCGCTTCCGCCCCCTGCTCCGCCGCTGGACGGAGGTCTGAGATGCGCATCCTCGACCTCTCCCCCGACCAGCGCCCCGGGAGCGGCTCCTCGCCGGCCGCGGCGACGGCCTCAGCGAGGCGGAGATCCTGGCCCTGCTCTGGGGCAGCGGCCAGCGCGGACGCAGCGCCGTGGAGCTGGCCCAGGACCTCCTGGCCCGCGTGGGCGGCCTCCCCGGACTCTTCGCCATGGGCCTCCACGAGTGGATGGACCAGCAGGGGGTCGGCCCCGCCAAGGCCTGCCAGCTCTGGGCCGCCCAGGAGCTGTGCCGGCGCTCCCAGCGCGGCGGCGCCCGCCTGCGCATCACCAGCCCCCGCGCGGCAGGCGCCTACCTCCTGCCGCTCTGCAAGGACTGGACGGAGGAGCGCTTCGGCCTCCTCGCCCTCAACGCCAAGGGGGACCTGCTGGCGGAGCGCATCCTCAGCCAGGGCACCGCGACCGCGACGCTCATCAGCCCCCGGGAGTTCTTCCGCGAGGCCCTGCGCTACGGGGCCACGTCCGCGCTGGCCTTCCACAACCACCCCAGCGGCGACCCGGCGCCCTCGAAGGAGGACGTCCAGCTCACCCGCCGCCTGCGGGCCGCCGGCGAGAGCCTCGGCGTGCCCCTGGCGGACCACCTGATCCTCGGCCACGACACCTTCCACAGCTTCCGCGCGGCGGAAGGCTGGGACCACGCCTGAACGGAGCCTGCGATGTACCGCGATCCCAAGGAACTGAAAGTCTTCGCCGTCGCCGACGGCCTCGCCTTCGAGCTGCACCAGGCCGGGCGGCCCTGGGCCCGGGAGGTCCACGGCCACCTGCTGGAGCGCCTCCACCGGGCCGTCCTGGCGCCGGCGCTCCACATCCTCGACGCCTGCCGCCAGCCCGGCACCGAGGCCTTCACCGGCGGCCTCCAGTCCGCCCAGCGCGCCGCCGAGGAGGCCCGCTACCTCCTCGACCTCGGCCAACGGGTGGGTCTTCTCGCCGAGGAGGAGGCCAAGGCCCTCGAGGACCGCGCCCTGCACCTGGTGAAGTCCCTGGCCTGGCTCATCCGCTACCAGCGCGAGCGGGATCAGAAGCGCGCCGAGGCGATGGTCGCGGCGGACGGGGACCTGGATTGAATCCAACGCACCCGCCCGAGGGCGGGTGCGCCATTGGCGGTGGGAGCGAGATTCGAACTCGCGGACGGTCGCCCGTCGTCGGTTTTCAAGACCGGTGCCTTAAACCGCTCGGCCATCCCACCGTGCCTCCATCTTCGTTCGGCCCCCCGCCGGGCCGCAAGGATCCTTGCCCGTCAAGGCTTCGCGCGATAAGGTGGAGGCTTCGGAGAGTTGCCAGAGTGGCCGAATGGGTTCGCCTGCTAAGCGAAAGTCTCGGGTAAACCGGGACCGGGGGTTCGAATCCCCCACTCTCCGCCAGAAAAG
>JBDIBF010000180.1:0-2587 GCA_039812765.1 Holophagaceae bacterium | reverse complement strand
GCGGGGGCGCCCTGCGGATGGGCTGGGCCTACGACCGCCTCCGGGACGACTACCGGCCCCTGCCCGCCGGCGCCGGGGCCCGGTTCGACCTCCTCTACGTGCAGGCGGCCCTCCGCTCGCCGCGGGGCGCGACCTGGGTGGGCGCCTCGGAGGCGGAGGGCGCGGAAGCCCTGGCCCTCAACGCCGAGGCGCCGGTCCTGCCCTCGGTCCACGTGGCGGTGCCGATCTACGGATCCGACGCGGCCCCGGTGGGGGTCCTGGCCCTCAAGGCGCGACTGGACGACGACGAGTTCCTGGGGCCGGGCAACCGGGAGCCCTGGCTCCTGCTCGGGGAGCAGGGGGAATTCATCTTCCGGCCGGCCACGGCGGCGGGCTGGGTGCGCTACCTGCCTTCGGCCCGCCGCCTGCAGACCTTCGAGGAGGCCTTCGGCCAGCCCCTGCGGGCCCTGGATGCCCGGTCCGGAGCCCTCCCCGCCCGGGACGGCCTGGTCTGCTACCGGCGGATCCGAGTGGACCACCGCCGGGAATGGACCCTCCTCCGGCCCTACTCCCGCCAGGCGCTCTTCGGCCTCGGCCACGAGACCGCCAGCCGCATCGGCATCCTGTGGATCCTCAGCCTGATGGTCCTCGGCACCGGCTGGTGGGCCCTGAACCGGCGCGAGCTGGCCGAGGCGCAGGAAGCCCAGGGACAGCTCCTCCAGGCGGCCCTCAACGCCCCCCGCGACCTGGCCATCTTCGCCACGGATCCTTCGGGCCTCATCCGCTTCTTCAGCGCCGGGGCGGAGCGCATGCTCGGCTTCGCCGCCGAGGAGGTCATCGGGCGCTTCTCCGTCAACGACTTCCTCGTCCCCGAGGAGGCCCCCGAGGCCGACGCCGCCTTCCGCGCCTCGGGGGAGCACAGCGCCGCCACCCTGGAAGGGATCAGCCTGGAGCGGCCCGGAGGACGCCGCACCTGGACCTACCGCGACGTCGCCGACCGCCACTTCCCCGTCTTCCTCTCGGCCACGGCCATGCGGGACAGGGCCGGGACGCTGCTGGGCAAGGTGGTGGTGGCCCAGGACGCGCGGCCGGTGCTGGAGCGGGAACGGAAGCTGGAGGCCAGCGCCCAGGAGGCCCGGGAGGCCGAGCGGCTCAAGAGCACCTTCCTCGCCGTCATGAGCCACGAGGTGCGCACGCCCATGAACGGCATCATGGGGATGGTCCGGCTCCTGAAGCGGACCGCCCTGGACCGGGATCAGCTCGAGATCGCGGACGTCGGCGAACGGGCGGCCCGGCACCTGCTGGAGCTCCTCGACGGCGTCCTGGACTACACGAAGCTCGAGGCGGGCAGGATGGAGATCGCCGCCACACCGTTCTCCCCCACCCTGCTGACGGCGGAATGCGCCGAGCTGTGGCGGCTCCAGGCCGCCTCCAAGGGCCTCCGGTTCGATCTCGCGGCTCCCGAACGCGCGCCCCTCGCGGTGGGGGACCCGGCCCGCCTCCGCCAGGTGCTCAACAACCTCGTGGGCAATGCCGTGAAGTTCACGGAGGAGGGGCGCGTGGGGCTGACCCTGCGCATCGAGCGCGCGGAGGGGGGGCTCCGGCTGCGCTGGACGGTGGAGGACTCGGGACCCGGCATCCCCGAGGAGGAGCGGGAGCGCATCTTCGAACCCTTCACCCAGGGCGAGCGGGAGGCGACGCGGGCCCGCGGGGGGACCGGCCTCGGGCTGGCCCTGTGCCGCGAGCTCACGCGCCTCATGGGCGGGACGCTCCGGGCGGAGGCCGGCGAGGCGCGCGGCAGCCGCTTCACCTTCGAGGTGGTGCTGCCCCTGGCGGAGGAGCCGGGCGCCCGGGCCTGAGCCTGGACCCGGCCCGGGACTTCAGGACTGCGGCACCAGCCGGATCAGGGGCGGCAGCGGGTGCGCGGGGCCCACGGTCCCGGTCCAGGTCAGGTAGCCCTTGCGCATGACGCGGATCTCGCGGTTCTGCGCCGGCAGTTCCAGGTCGTAGATCGGGGTGGAGACCCCGGGCAGCTTCTCCCCGCCGAGGTAGACGTCGGCCCCGGGAGGATCGGTCACCACCCGCGTGAACCCCGGGAGCAGCTTCAATTCGATGTTGAGGTCGCGGTCCTCGGGGCTGAGGTCCCGCTCGAAGCGCAGATGGTTGGGGAGATCGAGGCGGAGCTGCTTGGCGCGGTTCAGGACCGAGCGGGAGAAGGGCGTCTTGGCGCCCGTCGGATTCCCGTCGATGTAGACCTCGGCGCCGGAGGGATAGCTGCGGATGTTCAGGGTCCGCTCGGCGTTCGCCGCGTACCAGGTGTAGCCCGCCGCCGCCAGGACGACCACGACGCCCCCCGTGACGACCCGGTGGAGGGTGCTGCCCCGCTCGATGGCGGCGGGGGCCCGCGTGGGGATGGACTCGGAACTCGTCCGCACGCCCAGGGCCGCCGCCCGCTTCACGTCGGCGGCGCTGGGGGCCCGCCGGGGTCCCGGGCCCGGGGCGGCCGCTCAGCGCACGCCGAGGTCGCTGAGCACCTTCTCGTACGCGGTCACCTCCAGGGGGTGCAGGTCCTCGGGCGTCAGCCCCTTGGCGCGGGCCTTCGCGAGCA
>JBDIBF010000179.1:0-2590 GCA_039812765.1 Holophagaceae bacterium | reverse complement strand
TCGAGCGCATCCGGGAGGAGCTGGCGAACGGCCGCTCGGTGCCCATGGCCATCCAGGCGGGCTTCGACCGGGTGTTCTGGACCATCGTGGACGCCCACGTGACCCAGCTCTTCGCCGCCCTGCTCCTCTTCATCTTCGGCACCGGGCCCGTGAAGGGCTTCGCGGTCTCGCTGACGGTGGGCGTCGTGGCCTCGCTGTTCACCAGCATCTACATCAGCCGCTTCATCTACGACTGGATCCTGGAGCGGCATCCCGGCACCAAGACGCTCTCGGTCTGAGGGGGAACCCATGAAGATCTTCGACAAGCTCCCCCATTTCGACTTCATGCGCTGGAAGGGGCTGGCCCTCGCCCTGTCCTGGGGCGTCATCGTGGCCTGCCTGGTCTACGCCGCGCCCTGGAAGGGTTCCCAGAGCCGCGTGAAACTGGGCATGCAGTTCATCGGCGGCATCGACATGAAGGTGCGGTTCGCCGGCGACGTCCACCAGGACCAGGTGCGCGACGCCCTGCACCGCGGCGGCGACGTCGACGCGGCCGTGGTGGCCTACGATTCCGCGGAGAAGGGGACCCGCGACTACTCCATCAAGGTGAAGGCCGGCAAGGGACAGGACCAGAAGGACTCCGGCGCCCAGCTCAAGCAGATCGTCGCCGCCCTCCGCTCCCTCGACCCCGCGTCCGCCGACGCGAGGAAGGACCTCAACCTCGAGTCGGCGGGGGACCTCTCCGACCAGTGGTTCAAGGCCAACCCGCTGGGCAAGCAGGGCGAGGAGGCCGCGGTGCGCGCCGAGTACCTGGCCCTCGCGGGCCGGGTCACCAAGGCGCGGGAGGACCGCGGCATCTTCACCTCCCTCTCGCAGCTCCCGGCCGACCTCCCGCCCGTCCTGCGCCAGGGCCTCGAGAAGGACTTCCGCGTCGGGCCCTTGGCCATCGTGAAGAACGAGAGCTTCTCCCCCTCGATCTCCGGCGAGTGGACCCGGAAGACCCTCGCGGCGGTCGCCTGGGCCATGGGGGCCATCCTCGTCTACGTCATGTTCCGCTTCACCGCGAGCTTCGCCGTGGGCGGCATCGTCGCCCTCGTCCACGACCTGCTCATGGCCCTGGGCCTCTTCACCCTCTTCGGCTTCGAGTTCAGCGTCCCGGTGGTGGCCAGCTTCCTCATCCTCCTGGGCTACTCCATGTCGGACACCATCGTGGTCTTCGACCGCATCCGCGAGAACAGCCACAAGAGCGAGTACCGCCGGGCCTCGATCACCCAGCTCGTGAACGACTCCATCAACCAGACCCTGAGCCGCACCATCCTCACCTCCATGTCGGTGCTCTTCGTGGCCTTCTGCCTCTTCGCCTGGGGCGGCCCGGCCCTCCGGGACCTCAGCTTCCCCATCTTCGTGGGGGTCATCACGGGCACCTACAGCTCCATCTACATCGCGAGCCCCGTGGTGGTCTACTGGGACCAGGTCTTCGGCGGCAAGGACCGGCTCAAGCAGACCTCCCGGGCCTGAGGGTGCGGCGGCCGGCCGGTGGCCCGGGGTCCGGCTAGAATGGGGACCCCCAGCCCCGCGATGCCCGAACAAGCGACCCTCATCCGGACCACGGCCTACCTCCTGGCCTTCCGCCGGGGCCTGCTGGGGGAGGGCGCCGACGAGACCAGCGGGGACCTGCGGCCCTTCGTGCGCCGCGGAGTGCTGGACCTGGAGACGATGGCCCTCCTGGAGCGGGAGGCGCAGATCCTGGTGACCGGGCGCTATCCGGAGTTCGGGGACCAGCAGACCGCCGTCTCCGGGACGCCGCTACCGGCCCAGGTCCCGCCCGGCGGCCTTTATCCGTGGGAGGACTGGAGCCGCTACCGGCCCGAGGCCTACCTGGGGGAGGGCGGCATGGGCTGGGTCTTCCGGGCCCGGGACCTGAAGCTCCAGCGGGCCGTCGCCCTCAAGTTCTTCCGTGCCGGCCTGCCGGAGGCCAGCCAGGTCTTCCTCCGGGAGGCGCGCTCCCAGGCCCGCATCGACCACCCCCACGTGGCCAAGGTCTACGAGGCCGGGGAGCAGGAGGGCGTCTCCTTCCTCAGCATGCAGTACATCCACGGGCCCACCCTGCAGAAGGCCACATCCTCCCTGGACCTCCGGGACCGGGTGGAGGTGGTGCGGCAGGCGGCCCTGGGGGTGCACGCGGCCCACCGGCTGGGGATCATCCACCGGGACCTCAAGCCCGGGAACATCATGCTGGAGTGGAGCCCCGAGGGGGCCGTGCACGCCTACGTGATGGACTTCGGCCTCGCCCGGGACCTGGCGGACATGCCCACGGGCCTGAGCCGGGTGATGGGCACACCCTCCTACATGAGCCCAGAGCAGGTGGAGGGGCCTTCGGTGCTCATCGGTCCCCACACCGACGTCTACGCCCTCGGGGTGACCCTCTACGAGCTGCTGGGGGAGCGGCTGCCCTTCGAGTCCACCGGCCCCGCGGAGATGATGCGCCGGATCCTCCACGAGGAGGCGGCGCCCCTGCGCAGGCTGAAGCCCGACCTGCCCCGGGAACTGGAGGCGGTGGTGCAGCGCTGCCTGGAGAAGGACGTGCTCCGCCGCTACGACTCGGCCCAGG
>JBDIBF010000178.1:0-2622 GCA_039812765.1 Holophagaceae bacterium | reverse complement strand
CCACGTCGGGGCGGGCGGACTGGGTCGAGAAATCGCGCAGCATGGCGGCTCCAGACTAAGGGTCCAGTGTAGCCCGGGCCCTGCCAGAATCGGGTCATGGACGGACTCGGCCCCACTGGTTCCCTGCATTTCGAAGCCGCGGTGGAGCGCCCACTTTCGGTGGTCTTCAAGGCTCCCGACGGCGCCTGGGAGGGCCATGACTACCTCGTGGAGGTGATCACCGCGCGCCAGGGCCTGGACGCCTTCGACGTGGTGATGGACTTCCGGGACCTGGAGGTGGCGCTGGACCGCGCCCTGGCCCCCTTCCAGGGCCGGCTCCTCTCGGACCTCGGCCTGGACGGCCCCCGGGCCCTCGCGGAGAAGCTGGCGGCGGAGCTCGCGCCCCACGTGCCCGCGCCGGCGCGCCTCCTGGAAGTCGCCCTCACCGACGGGCGGGGCCGGCGCCTGGGCCTGAGGCCGTGACGCGCCCCCTCGCGCGCCTCTGGCCCTTCGCAGCGGCCCTGGCCCTCGCCCTGGCGCCTCTGGCCTTCGTCCATCCCGCCCGCGTCGAAGGCCGCAGCATGGAACCCGCCCTGAAGGACGGCCAGCTCGTCTGGGTGCTGCGCGCCTGGGCCGCCGGGGCGCCCCAGCGCGGGCAGGTCTGGCTCGCCGCCGGGCCAGAGGGACCTTCCGTGAAGCGCGTGGTGGGCCTTCCCGGGGAATCGCTGGCCGAGGTGGACGGCGTGATCTGGTCCCCCGAGCGGCGCCTGGAGGAGCCCTACGCCTCGGCCCTCGAGCACGGCAGCGGCGGCCCCTGGCGCTGCGGGCCCGGGCAGTTCCTCCTGCTGGGCGACAACCGGCCCGAGAGCCGGGACGGCCGCGCCTGGGGCCCCCTGGACCGGTCGCGCCTGGAAGGGCGCGTGCTGGGCCGCTAGGGGCACGGGTATCCTGGAGGATTGGAGCGTCCATGGACCGTCTCGTCATCACCGGCGGCAGCCCCCTGCGGGGGCGCATCCGCGTCTCCGGCGCGAAGAACGCCGCCCTGCCCTGCATCGCCGCGGCGCTCCTGACCGGCGAGGCCCTCACCCTGCGCAACCTCCCCGCGGTGGCCGACATCCGCACCATGCTGAAGGTCCTCGAAGCCCTGGGCTGCGCCGTGGATACCTCGGCCGACGAGGCCGGCATCGAACTCGGCGCCGCCATCACCGGCGCCGCCGTGGGCGAGGGCGGACTGCGCGCCCCCTACGACCTCGTGAAGACCATGCGGGCCAGCATCCTCGTGCTGGGCCCGCTGCTGGCGCGCTTCGGCCGGGCCTCGGTCTCCCTCCCCGGCGGCTGCGCCATCGGGGCCCGGCCCGTGAACATGCACCTCGAGGGCCTGGAGCGCATGGGCGCCGAGATCGCCATCGAGAAGGGCTATGTCGAGGCCCACGTCCCCGCCGGGCGGCTCCGTGCCATCGACCACACCTTCGACAAGGTGAGCGTGGGCGCCACCGAGAACCTGCTCATGGCCGCCTGCCTGGCCGAAGGCACCACGCACCTGCGCAACGCCGCGGTGGAGCCCGAGATCGGCGACCTCGCGCGGCTCCTGAAGGCCATGGGGGCCGACATCGAGGGCCTCGACACGCCCACCCTCACCATCCACGGCGTGGAGCGCCTCCGCGGCTGCGAGCACGCCGTGATCCCCGACCGCATCGAGGCCGGCACCTACCTCTGCGCCGTGGCCGCCGCCTGCGGGGACGTGGTGCTGGACCGCGTGGCCCCGGACGACCTGCGCGCCCTCATCGACCTGCTGGAGCGCACGGGCTGCGTGCTCACCGAGCGCACCGGCCAGGACGGGCCCCAGCTCCGCATCCAGCGCGAGCCCGGCCAGAAGCTCCGCGCCAAGGACGTCACCACCGCGCCCCACCCGGCCTTTCCCACGGACCTCCAGGCCCAGGTGATGGCGGTGCTCACCCAGGCCAGCGGCATCAGCGTCATCCGGGAGACCATCTTCGAGAACCGCTTCCAGCACGCCATGGAGCTGGAGCGCCTGGGCGCCAACCTGCGCATCGACGGCGCCATGGCCATCGTGGCCGGTCCCGCGCCCCTCACGGGCTGCACGGTGATGGCCACGGACCTGAGGGCTTCGGCGGCTCTGGTCATCGCGGGCCTCGTGGCCTCGGGCGAGACCGTGGTGGACCGCATCTACCACCTGGACCGGGGTTACGCGGGCATCGACCGCAAGCTCCAGGGCGTGGGCGCCCGCATCGAGCGCACCGGCGGCGGCAGGGTCTGAGGGACCCCGCTCAGTCCTTCAGCTCCACCGCCCCACCCAGCGCGGCCTTGGGGTCGCCCACCACGAGCACGCGGATCTCCTCGGGCCGCAGGAGCCGCCTCACCAGGGCGTTGACCCCCTCGCGGGTGGGCTCGGGCGCGGCACCGGCCACGGCCGCCCGGGCCTCTCGCAGGAGCCTCGTCTCCGGATCCAGCGCCTCCACCCGGCGACGCTCCTGCCAGCGGGCCAGGGCCGCCTTGAAGGGGGCCTCGCCCAGGCCCTGCTGCCCCGTCCGGGCCAGGGCATCCCGCAGGCGCCGGGCCTCGGCGCCCGCCTGGGCCGCGGGCACGGCCGAGCGCAGGCCGCGCCAGCCCGGGCCCGCCACC
>JBDIBF010000177.1:0-2651 GCA_039812765.1 Holophagaceae bacterium | reverse complement strand
CGCGGAGGTGGCCGAGCTCGTGCGCGGCGACCCGGGCCTGGCGGAGCTGCGGGTCCAGTGGCTGGCCCTGGAGGAGGCCCCGCCCCCCTTGGCGCCCGCGGGCTACTTCGAGCGCCTGCCCGGCCGCGTCGCCGGCGAGCTCGCCGGCCAGCCCCGCCGCCTGGCGGTCCGCTCCACGCCCCTGCTCTGGGCCGCCGCCGCCGCGGCGCTGCTCGCCATCGGCACCGGCGGCTTCCTGGCCGGCCGGGCCAACCGCGAGCCGCTGGTGGAAGCGAAGGCCCCCGTGGAAGGCTCGCACCGGTATGCCGTCGGCGACGCGCCCTTCCAGGAGACCGACGACCTGCTCGCCCAGGCGGACCAGCTCAGCCCCGAACAGCTCCAGGCCCTCGTCAAGCGTCTCGAATCCAAGCCCAAGCAACCCTGAGCCCCCGATGCGCCGCCTCCCCGCCCTCCTCTTCCCCGCCGCCCTGGCCGCCTCCTCCCTCGCGGCCCAGCCCGCCCGCCCTTTCCAGGGCGAGCGGCGACCAGGGCTGGGTCCCGGCGCCGGCCAGGGGATGCGCGAGCGGCGCCTGGAGCGGCTCCAGGAGAACGGCCCCCTCATGGAGCGGCTCCGCCGCATCCGCATGGAGCGCATCCAGGAGGTGCTGGGGCTGCCCGAGGACCGGTCCAGGGCCATCGCCGAGCGCTGGGAGCGCTACGACCGCGACTTCATGGACCGCACCAAGCGGGTCGGCGAGATCCGCGGCCGCTTCAACCAGATCCTCATTGGGCCCGGCTCCGAGGAGGACAAGAACGGCCGCATCAAGCCCCTGCTCGACCAGTTCATGGACCTGCGGCGCCAGCAGGCGGACCTCAAGAAGGGCTTCGAGGACGACATCCGCGCCCAGCTCTCGCCCGCCCAGCAGGTGCGCCTCATCCTCCTGGTGGACGAGCTCCAGCAGCGCATCCGCGAGGCCCTGCGCGAGTCCCTGGGCGGCCGCGGCCTGAACCGGCCCGAGCAGTAGGGCCGCGGGCTCCTCAGCCCTCGGCCCCCGGCGCGTCCAGGATCACCGGCACCACCAGGGGCCGCGTCTGCGTCGTCTTGCGGATGATGCGCCGCAGGGCCTGCCGCAGCAGCTCCCGCATGGCGTCGCGGTCCCGGCGGACGTCGAAGGGCGCCTCGTGCCAGGCCTGCCGGGCGACGCCCCGCAGCAGCTCCCCGTAGGCCTCGTCGTCGCTGAGCATCACGAAGCCCCGGCTGAGGATGCTGGGCTCGGCGGCGAGCTCCTGGGTTTCGGCATCCACCAGCAGGGTGGCGAAGATGACCCCGTCCTCCTGGAGGATGAGGCGGTCCTGGATGATGCGGGCGTCCACCATGTGTTCCACGCCCTCGTGGACGTAGGCCTTGCCCACGGGCACCGCGCCCGCCAGGCGCACCCGCCCGTCGGCGAAGACCTGGAGGCACTGGCCGCCGTCCAGCAGCGAGATGCGCTCCGCGGGCCAGCCCAGGGAGGCCGCGAGCTTCCCGTGCTCCCGCAGGTTCCGGTAGGTCCCGTGCACCGGCACCATGTGCTCGGGGTTTACCGTGCGCATCATCGTAGCCAGGTCCTCCCGGTGGGCGTGCCCGGTGACGTGCACGGTGCGCAGGCCCTCCAGGGAGGTCTCCGCCCCCAGCCGCGCCGCGGCGTCCAGGATGCGCGAGATGGCCACCTCGTTGCCCGGAATGGGCCGCGAGCTGAGCAGCAGCCGGTCCCCCGACTTCATCCGCAGACCCTTCACCTCGCCCCGGATCACCCGGGCCAGGCCGCTCTGGTCCTCGCCCTGGCTGCCGGTGCAGAGCACGAGGACTTCCCGCGGGTTGTACATGGAGGCGTCCCCGGGCTTCATCACGATGTCGTCGGGCCATTGGAAGAGCCCCAGCTCCCGGGCCAGGGTGACGTTGCGCTCCAGGGAGCGGCCCAGCAGCACCACCTGCCGGCCCTTGGCGTAGGCCAGGTCCACCAGGGTCTGGATGCGGTGGAGGTTCGAGCTGAAGGTGGCGACGAAGAGGGCGCCCTCCGTGCGGTCGAAGGCGTCCTCCAGCCCCTCGGCGCAGCGCGCCTCCGAGGGCGTGGGCCCGGGCGCGAAGACGTTGGTGGAGTCCGAGAGCAGCACGCGCACCCCCGCCTTGCCCAGCGCCTCCAGGCGGGCGAGCCCCGTGGTCCGCCCGTCCACCGGGGTGGGATCCAGCTTGAAGTCCCCGGTGTGCACCACGGTGCCCATGGGCGTGTGCAGGGCGATGGCGCAGGCGTCGGGAATGCTGTGGGTGACGGGGATCCACTCCGCGGCGAGCCCGCCGCCCAGCTCCACCCGCTGGAAGTCGGAGACCACGTGCATCCGGGATCCCTTCCAGAGGTCCTCCTCGCGCAGCTTGCCCTCCAGCAGCCCCATGGTGAAGCGGGTCCCGTAGACCGGCACCTCCCACTCCCGCAGGAAGTGGGGCAGCGCGCCCAGGTGGTCCTCGTGGCCATGGGTGAGCAGCACGCCCCGCACGCGCTCCCGGAAGGGCTCGAGGTAGGCGAAGTCCGGCACGATGCGGTCGATGCCCGGCTGGTCCTCGGAGGGGAAGAGCTGCCCGCAGTCCACCAGCCAGAGGTCGCCGGCGGTGTGGACCACGAGGGCGTTCATGCCGA
>JBDIBF010000176.1:0-2718 GCA_039812765.1 Holophagaceae bacterium | reverse complement strand
CGTAGTCCCCGTCGGGGAGGGTGTTGGTCTTCCAGTCGAGGACGTGGAGCCGGCCCTCCGCCTCAAAGATCAGGTCCAAGGAGCCCTCCAGGCCGTCGGGGTGGCCCGGGAACGGCATCTGGAAGGCCATCTCCGGCAAGCGCCGGGCGACCGCGTCCAGGGGAAGGGCGGGACCGCCGGGCAGGGGGATCGGCGTGGTGAGGGCCAGCCAGGCGAGGCGGAGGGCTTCCGGGGCCAGGGCCTCGTCGAGGCCGTTCCAGCGCAGCCGGGCCTCTGCCATGGAAAGGTGGCGGTCGGACCAGGCCGCGAAATCGGTCCCGATCGTGCTGCCGGCCTTCACCTGCTCGAGAAGTTCGTGCAGCGCCGAGCCGGTGGCGGTGCCTCCCGGGAGGCCTCCGGCGGGCCGGAGGGGCCGCACGGCCTCGACCTCATCGGCCCGACCCTCCTCCTCGCGGCTGGCGCCCCGGACCGTCTCGCCGAAGGCCCGGGTGAGGGAGGTGAACGACATCAGCTGCAAGGGCCTCCCGGCCTTCGCCAGGGCGCGGAAATCAGGCTCGGGCAGCTCCGGGAGGACGGGCAGGGGGCCCAGGGTCCCCACCTGGGCCGCCGCCGCAGGTTCCGGGACCGCGCTGGGGAGGGGCACCGTCCAGCCCGCCCAGGGCTCCTCAGCCTGCAGGGCGCGGAGCCGGCGGTTGAGGAGGCCGTGGCGTCCCTTGGGGTGGCCGTCGGGATCGAAGGCGCCCTGCTTGATGGGGAAACCCGGGTCCGGCTCGAAGACAGGCAGCACCAGCTGGACCTTGGGCCGGGTGATCGCGACGTAGAGCAGGCGCTGTTCCTCCTCGGTGGCCTCCTCGGCGAGGGCCTGCTTCCGGCTGGCCGGGACCGACCCCAGGAAGGCGGAGCGGACGCCGGCCGCGTTGTGGAAGCGGTGGACCTTGTCCCGCTCGGGGCCCTTCCCGTAGCCGCCGAACAGGGCCACCACCGGCGCCTCGAGCCCCTTGGCCTTGTGGATTGTCAGGATCCTGACCGCCTGGGCCTCGCCCTCGGCCCGCTGGGTGTCGGCATCGTCGGCGGCCGGGAAGTCATCGTGGCGGATCCAGGCCTCGAGGCGCGCCAGCAGGTCCTCGCCGTCCAGGTGGGCCGCCAGGGCCTCCGCCCGGAGGTGCTCCAGCAGGTGGTGCAGGTTGGTGAGGGAGCGGTCGCCCGGCTCAGTGATGAGCAGGCGCGCCACGATGCCGCTCTCGTCGAGGATGGCGTTGAAGAGGCGCGGGTAGCGCCGCTGGCGGAGGAGCTCCTGCCAGCGCTCGAGGCGCGCCAGCACCGGATGGTCGCCCGGCAGGTCGAGGCAGGCTTCCGCCTGGGCGAGGTCCAGCCCGAAGAACCGTGTGAGCAGTGCCCGGCCCCGGGCGTCCGGATCGTCGGGGTCGAGGATCCCCCGCAGGAGGTCCCGCAGCTCGAGGGCCTCCAGAGTCTGGAAGAGCCCGTCAGCCTTGAAGAACGCGACGGGCAGGCCCGCGTCCCGCAGGGCCGCAGCCATTGAAAGGCCCTCGGCGCGGGTGTGGGTCAGCACCATGAGGTCGCCGGCGTGGAGCGGCCGCGCTGGCTTGCCGGTGCCCGGATCGAAGCGGGGTGCCGCGTCCACCAGGTGTCGGAACGCCGCGGCGATCCCGGCGGCGATCCGCGCCCGGAGCTTGTGGATCTTGGCGTCGACCGGGACCCGGAAGAGCCGGAGGGGCGGCAGGTCCGTACCGTCCTGGTGGAGGCGGATGGCGGGACGTCCCGGCGTGACGGGGGCCGGATAGGTGTTCGCACCCGTGAAGAAGGGTGGCTCCTCCGGTGCCAGCACCTTGTTCACAGCCTCGATCAGGGATGGGGAGGAACGGAAGTTCTGGATCAGGTCGAGGCGCCCGCCGCCAGCGGCCAGGAGCGACTCCCGGGCCTGGAGGTAGGTCGGCAGGTCGCCGCCGCGGAAGCCGTAGATGGCCTGCTTCGGATCGCCCACCAGGTAGAGCCGGTGCCCTTCCACGTGGAACACTTTTCGGAAGATCTCCCACTGCTTGGCATCCGTGTCCTGGAACTCGTCGATGAGGGCGGCGGCGTAGCGCTCCCGCAGCCGCTCCACGAGGCCTGGACGGTCCAGTCCCGCATGCACCTGGTCGATCATGTCGTTAAAGTCGAAGAGCCCCTCGGCCTCCTTGCGGGACAGGATCGCGGCCTGGAGGGCAGGGAGGAGGCGGTGGACCACCAGGGCCTCGGGCGTCGGCAGGACGTCCACCAGGGCTGCAAGACCCGCCCGGATCGACGCGAGGGGTCTGGTCCCCGTCCAGTCCCAGACCTCCTTCGACCACCCCGCATCCCGCGGCTTGGCCAGCAGGTCGAGCTTCCGGAGCGCCTTCCAGGCGGCGAGCGAAGGCGCTCTGTCGAGGGTTGTGAGGATGGCGTGGAGGGCGCTGAACCGCTTGAGGGCCGCATCGCCCGAGCGCTTCCCGAGATCCGCGAGGATGTCCTCCTCCTGCTGCAGGGCCTCACGAGGGAAGGACGCCACCGCGGTCCGGGCCCGATCCAGGTCGGCGGCGCCCGGCACCAGCTCGGCGCGGGCCTTCCAGGCGTCCCGCAGCAGGGTCTCGAGCGCTTCCGCCGATCCGGTGAACGTCAGGGCCTCCTGGAGGAAGGCGCGGTCCGCCTCCGTGGCGGATAAGGCTGTGCGCAGCTGCTCCC
>JBDIBF010000175.1:0-2720 GCA_039812765.1 Holophagaceae bacterium | reverse complement strand
GATCGCCCAGGTACATGGAGGGCGAGGGGTCCACCACCAGCCACAGGATCAGCTCGCGGCTGGCCTCGAAGCGCTTGATGACCGGCTCGCCCGTGCGCGCCGTCAGCGGCCAGTTGATGAGCCGCGGGTCGTCGCCCACCTGGTAGGGCCGGTTCTCCACGAAGGTCAGGCCCGAGCCCTTCACCATCGACGGGTGCAGGCCCTCCGTCCCGCCCCGCAGCCGCGTGCGCAGCCGCAGGGGCAGCCGGCGCAGGCGGGCCAGGAAGCGCTTGGGGAGGGGCATGGGAGGAGTTTAGCCCGACCGGGGGGGTGTGGATCGGCCTGGGCGTCATCCCGAAGGAGATGAACCGGGCGAACCGCAGGAGCGGCCACGGACCGAGGTTTTGACCTTCCAGGAGCACCACGATCCGCGAGGGCCGCGCCTTCCGGCCCTCGCGGATCGTGGTGCCAGACGCGCGCAGCGCGTCGTGGGAGAAGGGTCCGGGTACGGAGGGAGGAGCTTCCTGAAGGAAAGGCTCGCCTGTTGCTTTGGGGCTCGTCATGGCGAGGGGCGCGCCTGGAACGGGGCAGGATTCATGGCCCTGCCGCGCTTCGCTTGGCCGCATGCGCGTCCGCCGCGGCCGGAAGGCGCGGCCGCGGTGGACGCGCATGCCTTTGGAAGTTCAACTTCAACTTCAACGTCAAAATCAAATTCAATATCAACGTCAACACCGTGCCCGACGTCTTGCGCAGGACGGGCCTGAGCGTGGAGTGCGTGGACGGCCCTACATCGGCAGCCGCAGCCCTTCCAGCCCCGTGAGCACGCCCTCCATCGGCGCCTTGATCACGGTGCCGAGAGTCACGGTCGCGCCCTCCTTCGCGCCGAGTTTCACGACCCAGGTGCGCACGCCGGGCTGGCGCTCCTCGCCGGGGGTGGTGTCGGGGGTGGCGGCGATCTTGAGCTGTTCCACCGTGGACTTGAGAACGCGGTCCTGGACCTCCACCTCCAGGGGCTCGGCGGTGTCGTTGGCCACCTCGAGCTTCTCCCGCAGGGTCCACTGCCGTTCCTTGGTGAAGGTGCCCACCTGCTCCTTCTTCGCGTCCACACGGGTGTAGCTGGCGCGCAGGCCGCGGTAGGGACCGAAGCCCAGCTCGAAGGGCTGGCCGGGAAGGGGCATCACGAGGTGTGTCTGGCCCAGGCGCGCCGTGCCGGCGAACTGCACGATGGCCGCGCCGGGGAAGAGCGGGATGCCCGAGGGCGTGGCGAAGCGCGCCACCTGGTAGACCGTGGGGTCCAGGCGCGGGGAGGCCAGGAGGTGGAGGTCGGGCGCGAGGTCCTTGGCCACCACCTTGAAACGGTGAGGCTCGCCGTCGGCAGGGACCTCCTTCGTGCCGTCCAGGACGAAGGTGGTGGCGAGGCCCTGGGCTTCTTCGAGCGTCTGGGCAGGAGCGTCTTCCGCGGATTCCATCGGCGGCGGTGGGGGCAGGGTACTGAATCCAGCACCCGTGTCCTTGCTGTCCGCCCCATCCAGGAGGTACTGGTTCTGGGCTGAACTTCCACCGGCAATCCCAGGGGCCACCGCCGCGATGACCGAGACCTCCCGGCTCCGGGATTGGGAAAGGAAGGCCGCCCATCCAGCCTCCTGCGCCTTCGCGTACTTCGGCACCGCAAGACTGCGGCTGGCCCGGGCGTTGGTGATCTCCACCTTCACGCCCTCCCAGTCCTCGCCGCTGCGCTGGGTGATGGCCGCATAGAGCACCAGCTCGAGCTTCTTCCGGTCGGACCCCAGCCGCGCCTCGTAGGCCGGCGTCCAGCGGGCGGCGCGGGTGCGGTAGCTGAGCTCCAGCTCCACGTCCCCGGCCCGGGGCACGGTGACTTCCACCGTCGCGCGGCTGGGGGCTTCGCGGCTGCCGCCGCTGCGCTTGGCGAGCTCGGCGTTGAGGCGGCCCTCCTCCTCCGAGAGTTTTTCCAGCTCGCGGCGGCGCTTCCGCTCGCGGCCCAGGATCTCGTTCTGGCGCGTTCCGAGCCCCTTGCTCAGCTCCACCACGGTGGCGGCGTTGGGCGCGCTGGCGGCCATCTTCACCGAGATGTCCTTGTCGTAGGCGGCGGCGAGGCCCCGGAGGAAATTCAGTTCCTGCTGCAGGGACTCGCCCTCGGCCTCCAGGGCGTCCCGGCGGTCCCGCAGGGCCTCACGCTCCTTCAGCAGCGCCATGTACTCCGGCGTCTCGGTCACCACGCGCACCTCGGCGCTGACGCCGAGATCCCCGAGCTTCGAGCCCTCGGGTCCTTTGGCGCTGATGCGCAGATCGTCGAGGCCCAGCCCCGGCGGCAGGTCCTTGATGACCAGCTTGGCGGTGCCGGCGCCCGTGATGCGGGCCTGGCCCACGCGGGTGACCCAGGCCTCGTCAGGGTGGAGGCGCACCCGGGCGATGGGGGCGTCGACGACGGTCTGCGCCGCGAGGGCAAGGCAGAGGAAGGGCAGGATGGCTGCGGGGCGCATGGAATCTCCTGGGTCTCTCGTTCAGTGCCGCGAGGAAGGGCGGGGTCCCTCAACTGCGCAGGAATCCACTCACCACTTCACGCGCACGCGGTAGGTGAGCGTGGCGCTGCCCTCCGCCGGCACGTTCACCAGGAACTTCGCAGTGCCGCTGGCGGCCTTGGTGTGGGGATGGCTCTCGGAGAGCATCTCCCAGTCGCCGGGGATGGGCTCGAGGACCGTCACGGTGACGGCCTCCTTCTT
>JBDIBF010000174.1:0-2726 GCA_039812765.1 Holophagaceae bacterium | reverse complement strand
CTCCGAACCCCCGATTCTATCGGCCGACCGCGGGGCGGGCCAGGACCGGGACGGCCACGCAGGTCACGGGCCCTGCTCAGCCGTTGGACGCGTTCATCGCCGCGAGCCGTTCATCGCCGTCCCGGGTGATGCCCGCCAGCAGGGCCTCTCCCTCGGCGAGGAGTTGCCCGCAGCGAGCCTCCATGTCCGCGCGGTAGGCCGGGTCCGCGATGTCCTTGAGGTTGATGCGCACGTTCCAGAGTCCGCCCCGGAGCCCGGCGAAGGCGGTCTGAGCCCCCACCAGCGCGTCGGAGAGGGAGGCCGGGTTCCCGGCCCGGGCCACGGCCCCCGCCAGGCGCAGGACGCCGAGACTGGCCTGGGCCGTGCGCAGGGGGACGGCCGCCGCGGCCTTCAGCCCCTCGAGCATGGCGGCCTCCCGCGCGGCCTTCTGGGCCGGGGTGGCCTGGGGGAGCCTGCGGGCCTCCATGTAGGCGTTGAAGGCCTCGGTGTCCGCGTCCACGGCGCGCAGGAGCTCGTCCTTGAGGGCCTGGGCCGCTTCGGCGATGCCCAGGCACTCGGCCTCGACCTCGGGCGTGGCGGCCTTGCCCTGGGTGAGGTTGGCCACCATGGAGGCCAGGCCCGCCCCCAGCGCGCCCGCCAGGGCGGCGATGGAGCCGCCTCCGGGCGCGGGCGTGTCCCGGGAGACCTCGTCGGCGAAGGCCCCCACCGTCATGGCGGCAAGGGCGCCGTCCCGAGGGGCCCGGCCGAGCACCTTCTTGTCCGCGTCGAAGGGTGCCACGTCGTTCAGGCCCAGGCTGAAGACCGCGGACTGGAGCAGGTCCGCCTCGGGGACGAAAGGGGATTTGCCTTGGAGGCGGAGGTAGTGGCGCCCCGCGTCCAGGAGGGCCGCCGCCGGGACGAGGCCCACGATCTCGCTGCCGGTGACCACCAGGCCGCGATCCAGGGCCAGGCGCCGGGTGGCGTCGTAGACGGCCTGAAGCGGGGTCGTTTTCCAGTCCGTCAGGTTGATGCTGAGCTGGGCCCGCTGGTAAGTGTCCACATACCAGCCGATGGCCTTACAGGCCCGGAAGAGGCCGGCGCGGTAGGCCTTCCGGCCCACCACGCCCCTGGAGGCGTCGATGTCGTTGAGGGCCAACAGGTCCTTCAACACGTAGCCGTGGGTGTCCAGACAGTGGGCTTCCAGGGCCTCGAAGCTCCCCGCGTCATGCTCGCAGTTGCCGCAGGGGAAGCTCCCCTCCCGGTAGAAGAGCACCTCGCCGCTGTCGTAGCGGGCGTTCCGCTGGCCCCTTCGGGCCACCCGCCCCTTCTCCCGCAGCTCGAAGGCGAGGTCCGTCGCCAGGGCCTTGTCCCGGGTGTTGAGGGTGATGTTGTAGGCGATGAGGAATTCCCGGGCCCCGATGATGGTGGCCCCCGCCGTCGGGTTGAACTCGCGCGGGCCGAAGTCGGGTGTCCAGTCCGGGTCCTTCAGCTTGTCAGCGAGGCCCTCGTACTCGCCCTTCCGGACCGCGGCGAGGTTCCTCCGCTCCGGCCTGGAGGCCGCGGCCTCGTAGAGGTACACGGGGATGCCCAGCTCCCGCCCCACCCGCTCCCCGAGGCGCCGGGCCAGGTCCGCGCATTCCGCGAGGCCGAGGCCGGACACGGGGACGAAGGGGCAGACGTCGGTGGCACCCATCCGGGGGTGGGAGCCGGCGTGAGATCGCATATCAATGACTTCAGAAGCTTTCTTGATGCAGCGGAAAGCCGCTTCCAGGACCGCCTCGGGCGGTCCAAGGAAGGTCATGACCGTCCGGTGGGTGTCCGCGCCCGGATCGACATCCACCAGGCGGACGGACGGAACCCCCCGGATCGCCTCGCAGATCGCCTCGATGCGCGCGGCATCCCGGCCCTCTGAGACATTGGGGACGCACTCCACGAGTTGTGACTGCACGGGCACCTCGCCGGAAAGGAACGGACGGGCGATGCCCCTCCAGATTCCATTCTGTCCCGGAACCCGGCCGCCTGCCGTCAGGGGGTGACGGTGAGCGTCCCCTTCATGTTCTGGCCGCAGTGGCTGGTGCAATAGAAGGGGTAGACGCCAGGGGCGTTCACCACGGAGTTCGGGACCGAAAGCGTCTGACCCTGGGCGAGGAGCGCGGTGCTGCCGAACTTGCCGTCGGGCACGCAGTTGCTCCCGGACGTGACGCTATGTCCGCTGGAAAGCCAGACGAAGGTGACCGGCGTGCCCGCTTTCACCGTCAAGCTGGGTGGGTCGAACACCAACCCGCCGGACGTGCCCACGTTGATGACCTGCCCGGAGATGCCGCCCCCCGACGGGGGGGCCGACCCCCCGCCGCTGCCGCCACAGGACAGCAGGCCCAGGCCGAGGCCGGCCCCTGCCAGGATCCAGCCCAGCGTGGGAATCAGTCGGGGAACGCGTCGGGGATCGGGCATGGCGGGACTCCGGTGGTGACAAGCCTAGTCCCTCCCTCCCTGCATTCAAGTTCTTCTAAACCCATTAGAACATAATGAGGATGAGATCCGGGGGACGCAGCCCGGGGGCCGATTCGGCCTTGGAGGGACGAACAGGGTGGTCCTCTCCAGGATCCGGGGGGGTCGATGGGACCCGAAATATATTTAATGGATGTAATCCCCAGCGGCGTTAAGCGGGTCACCATTGAATGGCTTCCAGATGCAATGAATCGAAGGAATGCAATAAAGCTGGCAGGATGATTGCTACCGAGGATCCT
>JBDIBF010000173.1:0-2731 GCA_039812765.1 Holophagaceae bacterium | reverse complement strand
GACACGACCCAGCGGAAGTTCGCGACCCTGGTGGTGGAGGTGAAGGACGAAGACGGGAAGGCCCTCGAGGGGGCCGGTGTCTCCGTGGACCACGCGGGGGGGACCCGGGAGCGCACCGGCACCACCGGCCAGTCAGGCTTCGTGCAAATGCTCCTGGTGCCCGCCGGGCAGTACTTCATCCGCGTGCGGCTCAAGGGGTTCGCGCCCGAGGAGCAGCCGGTGCACCTGGAGGCGGACCACCGCGCCGACCTCGTGTTCACCCTGCGGAAGGCCAAGGCCTGAGCCGGACCCAGGCACCCTAGACTGGGGCATGGCCAAGCCCCGGATCCCGGAAACCGTCGCCCCCGACCTCCTGGAGAGGCTGCGGGCGCGTTTCCACCCCTGGCCCCTGATCAGTGGCTGGAACCTCAGCATCGAACACGTGGCGCCCGGGCAGGCGCGGATGCTCCTGAAGCCCGGCCCCGCCGTGATCAATGGGCCGCGGGGCAACGTGAACGGCGGGGTCCTGGCGACCATGGCGGACATGGTGTCCGCCCTCGCCCTGTCCACGGCCTTCGACGGGCTCATGCCCTTCGCCACCAGCGACCTCCACATCCGCTACCTGGAGCCCGCCCGCGGGGAGACCCGCGCGGAGGCCCAGGTGGTGCGGATCTCCGCCCGGGGCGGCGTGACGGAATGCCGCCTCCACTGCGGGGACACCATCGTGGCCCTCTGCACCGCCCACTTCGCGATCAAGGCCAACCTCCCGGGCTGAGGGCCGCCCGGGGCGCCCCGCGCCGGCGGGAACCGCGCTAGCGTGGTGCCATGCCCATGGAGCTGAGGCAGTACCGCATCCGAAGCACGCCGCCCATGAAGCGGCTGCGCCACGCCCTCAGCCTCATGCTCCTCGTGGTCCTGGCCGGGGGCGCCGGCTACCACGTGCTCGCGCGCCTGGGCTGGCTGGACGCCTTCTACATGGCCATCACCACCCTCTTCACCGTCGGCTTCCGCGAACTGGGAACGGTGAACGAGGCCACGAAGCTGTTCACGATGTTCTACCTCGTCGCGGGGCTCGGCGTGGGCACCTACGCGGCCTCCAATCTCACGGCCCTCATCGTCGAGGGCGACCTGCAGGGCTACCTCAAGGAGCGGCGCATGGAGAAGCGGCTCGAGACCTACGAAGACCACATCATCGTGTGCGGCCTCGGCAAGATGGGCTTCCAGGCCGCCTGGGAGCTGCAGCAGGCCAACACGCCCTTCGTGATCATCGAGCAGGACACGAGCAAGGGCACCAACCCCCGCTTCGCCCAGGACATCATCATCCACGGCAACGCCATGGACGAGTTCGTCCTCCAGCGCGCCGGCATCATGCGGGCCAAAGGGCTGATCACGGCGCTGACCACCGACGCCGACAACGTGCTGGTGACCCTCACCGCCAAGCAGCTCCGGCCCGACCTGCCCGTGGTGGCGCGCAGCGCCAAGCTCGGGACCGAGCGGCAGCTCAAGGCCGCGGGCGCCGACCACATCGTCAGCCCCTACGAGATCGGCGGGCGGCGCATGGCCGCCCTGCTCCTGCGCCCCGAGATGATGAACTTCTTCGACGTGGTGCTGCAGGAGGACCAGTTCGAGATCGGCATGGAGCGCATCCGGATCGCCGCCGCCTCGGAACTGGCCGGGCAGACCCTCCGCGAAGCCCGCCTGCGGGACAAGACCGGCGCCCTGGTGGTGGGCATCCAGCGGGATGGCCAGCCCCTGAAGTTCAATCCCCAGGGGCACGAGCAGTTCCTGCCCGGGGACGAGATCCTCGCCATGGGGCCCAGCCAGGCCCTGGACGCGTTCATGAAACTGGCGGGCGGGACCGGCTGAGGTCCCGCCCACCGCCCGCGCGACCTCAGTGCGCCGCGGCCGCCGCCTCGGCCTCCTTCGCCGGCGCCTTCATGTCCTTGTGGGGCAGCCGCTCGTCCATGTTGGCCAATTCCCACGCCGTGACGGCCAGGGCGGCCGCGCCCTGGACCAGGTCCTTGGGTTCCACGTGGTCGAAGGTGTCAGTCTGGCTGTGGTGGGTGGAGGTGAAGTAGTCCCGCTGCTCCTGGACTCCGAAGAAGGCCGGCACGCCCGCCTTCACGAAGGGCGCGTGGTCGCTGTCGAAGGAGCCCTCGAGGGGCAGTTCCTTCACCCCCTCCTCCTGCAGGGGCGCGATGGCCCGGGCCATGAGGCCGCGCAGGTCCTCGCGGCCCTGGAGGGCCCACCCGCCGACCCGGCCCGAGCCCAGGTCGTGGATGAGCACGGCCTGGTGGTCCGGGAGCTCGGCCTGGTGCGCCTTGACGTAGGCGCTGCTGCCGAAGATGCCCTGCTCCTCGCCGGAGAAGAGCGCCACGCGGAGGGTGCGCTTCGGCCTCAGGCCGCTGGCCTTGATGGCCCGCAGGGCCTCCAGCACCGCCACGGTGCCCGTGCCGTTGTCCGTGGCGCCCGTGCCCAGGTCCCAGCTGTCCATGTGGGCGCCCAGGAGCACCACCTCGCCGGGCCTCTCGGAGCCGGTGATCTCGCCCAGGGAGTTGTAGGCCTGGACGGGCTTCTGGGAAGCCTCCCCGCCCAGCTCCAGCTCGAGCTCCACCGGCTGCTTCCGGGCCGCGAGCCGCACCAGCAACTGCGCGTGCTCGTGCTGCATCATCGCCGTCGGGACCGGGGGCAGGCCCCATTCGGGCTTCGGGCTGCCGCCCATGTTCATCTGGCCGTCCTTCTTGTCGGACCC
>JBDIBF010000172.1:0-2740 GCA_039812765.1 Holophagaceae bacterium | reverse complement strand
CTCATCAACTGGCCGCTGACGGCGCGCACGGGCGAGCCGGTCATCAAGCGCTTCGAGGCCAGCCGCGAGCTGATCCTGTGGCTGGTGGTGGACCCCTCGCCCTCCATGTACCTGGGCGATCCCGTCACGCCCATCCGGTGGGCGCTGGAACTCATGGGCGCCGCCTGCGTCACCATCCAGGCCACCGGCGACCGCATCGGCCTCATCGTGCCCGGGGACGGCCGCACGCCCGCCCTGCGCCTGGCGCCGAAGCGCGGCAAGGCCTACGGCCTGCGCCTCCTGGAGCGCCTCGCCGAGCGTCCGCCCGCCATGCCCACGCCCGCGGCCTGGCAGGAGGCCCTGGGCCACTGGGGCGAGCACGGCAAGGGGCACCGCCTCTGGCTCTTCAGCAATGGCGCCGGGCTCCAGGGCCTCGGGGACCTCCTCAAGCCCATCGCCGCGCGCCACAAGGTCGTGTGGTTCGAGCCGCGCCTGCCGAAGAAGCGCTGGAGCCTGCACCGCCACGCCGCCTGGCCCGACCCGGGCTTGCCGGGCACCGTGGAGCGCCAGACCTGGAACGCCCTGGAAGACCCGGTGCATCGCATGAGCCAGTGGCTGAAAGCGGGGGGCGCGTGAGGCGCGCCACCCTGCTCCTGGCCGCCACGGCCCTCGCCGCCGCGCCCACGTGGAAGGCGCCGGAGAAGCTGGCCTTCGGCCAGATGGCGGTGCTCGAACTCGTGGAATCCGATCCCGCCGCCCCGCCCCTGCCCCGGCCCGGCGACGAGAACCTCGGACCCCTCGCCCTGCGCGGCGTGGAGGCCACCAAGGACGGCCGCGGCTGGAAGCTCACGGTGCAGCCCCTGGTGCCGGGCCTCGTGGTGGTGCCGCCCCTGGACCTCGGCGACGGCCGGCGCACCCCGGAGCTGCGCCTGCAGGTGCCCCGCACCACGCCCTACGGCGCCGACTGGAAGGGCGTGGGCGGCGGCTTCCAGGACCGCCTCGAGCCCCTGCCCTTCCCGTGGCTGTGGGCCAGCCTCGCCGCCCTGCCCCTCCTCGCCCTGGGGGCCTGGATCCTTCGCCGCGTGCGCAAGGGCGGCCCGGGGCGGGCCTGGCGCCACGCGCGCCGCGCCTTCGCCGCGGCCTGGCCCCCGAAGTCCCGCCAGCGCGCGGCCCTGGACGCCTCCCACGGCGCGGGCCGGGAGCTGCTGGCCCGGGTCTTCGGCGACGAGGCCCGGACCTGGGGGCCCCAGGCCTTCCGCCGGCTCCAGCTCGACGCGTGGGCCGCCTGGGCCGAAGGCCTCGATGCCGCCCGCTTCGGCGGCAGCGAGCCGCCCCGGGCCAGGGCCGAGGACCTGCTCCAGGCCCTGGAGCCGCACCGCAAGACTCCGAAAGGGGGCCGGCCGTGATGGACCTGCGCCACCCCTTCGCGCTCCTGCTCCTGCTGCCGGGCCTCTGGCTCGTGTGGAAGCGGCCCTACCGCTGGGGCATCCCGGGCTCCCACCCGGCGTCCTTCCTCGCGCGCTGGAGCGCCCAGCTCCTGCCGCCGGCGGTGCTGCTGGCGCTGGTGCTGGCCGCCGCGGGCCCGGAGTGGCGCTCGCCGGTGCGGGGCATGGCGCCGGTGGTGGACTTCGCCGTGGTGCTGGACGGCTCCAGCTCCATGCGCGCCCTGGACGACGGCAAGCAGAGCCGCTGGGACGCCGCGCGGAGCCTGCTGTCGGCCTTCATCGACAAGCGCTCCGACGACCGCTTCGCCCTCATCGTCTTCAGCGCCCACCCCGTGACCCTGTCGCCCCTCACCGCCGACCACGGGCGGCTGAAGCGCATCCTGCGGGGCCTGCAGATCGAGAGCCGGGACGACGGCACCGCCATCGGCTCGGGGCTCATGACCGCCGTGCGCCGCCTCTCCGAAAGCCCCGCCCGCAGCCGGGTGATCCTGCTCCTCACCGACGGCGCCGAGAACCGCGGCCGCGTCCACGCCCTGGAGGCCGCCCAGGAGGCCCGGGACCATCACATCCGCATCCACACCGTGGTGCTGGGGGGCACGAAGGAGGCGCTCTACCCCCTCGAAGGCGGCGGCTTCGCCCAGCTGCGGGTGGACAACGACCCCGAGACCCTCAAGAAGGTCGCCGCGTTGGGCCACGGCGAGGCCTTCGCCGCCGACGATCCCGGCGGCCTGGCCCGCAGCCTCGCCGCCATCGACAAGCTGGAGAAGACCGCCCTGCCGGTGGATCCACCCACGGAGGGCACGCCGCTCGCCGGCCTCCTGCTCGCCCTGGCGGGCCTGCTGGCCTCGCCCTTCCTGCTGGACCTGTTCCGCAAGCGGGGGCGGCGGGCGCCGGCCTGGCTGGCGGCGGACCCGGCCCTCGAGACGGCGGAAGGGAGCGCGAAGCCGTGATCCCCTTCACCCACCCCGAGCTGGTGTGGCCTGCGGCGGGCCTCGCGGCCCTGGCCCTGGGGGCGGGCTTCGCGGTCTTCCTGCGGCCCGGCCTCAGCCTCCGGGTCGTCGGCCAGCGGCCCCTGGCCCAGGGCCTCGGCCTCGCGCTGGTGGCCCTCGGCGTGGGCCTCGGCCTCGCGGAGCCCCGCTACGGGCGGCCCGAGGTGCCGCGCCTGACGGTGCACGTGGTGGTGGACGCGTCGCGCTCGATGCTGGCGCCGGATGCCGGCGGCGGCCGCACCCGCTGGCAGGCCGCGGTGGCGGTGCTGGACCGCCTCTTCGCGAAGCCCGAACCCGGACTGCGCTGCAGCCTCACCCTGCTCACCG
>JBDIBF010000171.1:0-2839 GCA_039812765.1 Holophagaceae bacterium | reverse complement strand
TCTCCAAGCTGCGCCTGCTGGCCTGCGCCGGGGAGCCCCTCAATCCGGAGGCCCACCGCTGGGCCCAGGCGGTGCTGGTGAGCCAGGGGGACGGGATGGTGGTGGACAACTGGTGGCAGACGGAGATCGCCGGGCCCGTGCTGGGCACCCAGCCCACCTTCGAGGCCCGGCTGGGCAAGGTGGGCAAGCCTCTTCCCGGCGTGGTGGCGGCGGTGGTGGACCGGGACGGCAACGAGGTGCCGGACGGCCAGGGGGGCCTGCTGGTGCTGCGGCGCCCGCTGCCCTACATGCTCCGCACGGTCTGGAACGATCCGAGCCGCTACGAGGCCTACTGGAAGGACATCCCGGGCTGCTACTGCGCCGGGGATGTGGCGGTGAAGGACGAGGACGGCTACTTCGCGGTGCTGGGCCGGGCCGACGACGTGCTCAACGTCGCCGGCCACCGCATCGGCACCGCGGACGTGGAGGGCTGCCTGCTGCGCCACCCGGCGGTGGCGGAGAGCGCGGTGGTGGGCCTGCCGGACCCCATCAAGGGGGAGAGCATCAAGGCCTTCGTGGTGCTCAAGCCCGGCACCGCCCAGGGCGCGGGCCTGCTGGCCAGCCTCAAGGACCACGTCCGGGAGGACCTGGGCCCCATCGCCACCCCGGCGGACATCGAGGTCCTGCCGGCCCTGCCCAAGACCCGCAGCGGCAAGATCGTGCGGCGCTACCTCAAGGCCCAGGCCCTCGGCCTGGACCCCGGGGACCTCAGCACCCTGGCGGACTGATCCGGAAGAGGGGGGACCGCCCGCCCCTTTCGGTGGCTCCGCGTCCCCCCTCATGCTCCCCCACGGGGTGCCCGGTTCAAGCCCGGGCGCCCCGTCGTCGCCCTGGACGGGAGAGTTCACCCTGCCCGTCGAATCCCCCTTCATCCCGGGCCCGCCCCTGGGCATCCTAGGGGCGTCGGAGGAGCGCCCGTGGACGAGCCCATCCCGCTGGTGAGGCACTTGGACCACGTGCTGGTCGAGGCGGAGGATCCCACGGCCCTGTTCCGCCTCTTCAGCGAGGGCTTCGGCCTGCCGGTGGCCTTCGAGTTCGGGGACTACGGCGAGGTGCTCTCGGGCAGCGTGTGGGCCGGCAACATGCTCCTCCAGTTCGCGCGATTCAAGGAGCTGCGCTTCGGCCGGGTGGCGGTGTGGGACGAGGCGGACGCGGGCCGCGCGCGCCTGGGGGGCCTGGGATTCGAGCCCGCCCTGCCGGTCTTCGAGGTGGCGGGCATGCTCGGGGGCTTCGACCTCCACCCCGGCGCGGGCCACACCTCCGAGAACTGGACCACCCTCGAGGTGAAGGAGCTGCTGGATCCGCCGGGGGTGGTCTACCTCACGGAATACCAGTTCGACGCCGAGCCCTGGCGCGCGGGGCTGCGGGAGTCCTTCGCGGCCAGCGGCGGCGGGCCCCTGGGCTTCGAGGGGATCCAGGAGATCCACGTGGGCCTGCGGGACGTGAACGAGGCCACGCCGGACTGGGTCCACCTGCTGCAGGGGATGCCGGTCTACGAGGGCACCGCCTGGGGCGTGGCGGACCGCGCCGCCCTGCGCCTGGTGCCCTGGGGGAAAGACGAGGTGGCGAGCCTCATGCTGCGGGTGCGCTCGGTGGAGGAGACGGTGGCCTTCCTGAGCTCCGCGGGCATGCCCGCCCACGAGACCCTGGACGGCACCTTCCTCGACGCCACCCTGGTGCAGGGCCTCCACCTCCAGCTGGTGGACCACACCATGCCGGCCTTCTGGGACTACGTGCGGCGGGGCCTGCCGTGAGGGCCCCGCGGCGCCCCGGCGCCGCCCGCCCGGCATGACCCTGGACCTGGACGCCTACTTCCGCCGGGTCGGCTACGGGGGCCCGCGGGAGGCCTCCCTGGACGTCCTGCGGGGGCTCCACGCCGCCCACGCCACGGCCATCCCCTTCGAGAACCTCGCCATCCAGCTGGGGGAGCTGCCCCTGCGCCTGGACGAGGACAGCCTCGTGGAGAAGCTCGTCACCCGCCGCCGCGGCGGCTACTGCTTCGAGCAGAACCACCTCTTCCAGGCGGTGCTGCGCCGCCTGGGCTTCGAGGCCGCGGCCTTCGAGGCCCGGGTGCGCATGGGCAGCGTGGATCCCCTGCCGCGCACCCACATGCTGCTCTGCGTGGCGGCGGAAGGGCGCGACTGGCTGTGCGACGTGGGCTTCGGGGGCGAGGGCCTCTTCCATCCCGTCGCGATGGACGGCGAGGCGTCGGAGCAGCCCCAGGGCCGCTACCGCGTGGCCGCGGAGGGGCCGCTGCGGGTGCTCCAGTCCGAGCAGCCGGGCGGCTGGGCGGACCTCTACGCCTTCGAGCCCGTGCCGCGCCTGAAGGTGGATTTCGAGCTGGGCAACTGGTACACCTCCACCCACCCCGACAGCCGCTTCGTGAAGACGCTCACGGCGCAGCTCATCCTGCCCGACGGGCGGCGCGTCCTGCGGGGCGTGGACTACACCGAAGTGCGGAACGGCGAGGCCACCTACCGCGTGCTGGAGGTCGCCGAGATCCCTTCCGTGCTGCGGCGGGACTTCGGGCTGGACGTGCCGGACGGGGCGGTGTTCCGGGCGTTTTCAGGCGGCTGAGTCCCTCACCACGAGATCTCCCGCCGGTCCTGGATGAACCTCCCCGTGAGCGTGGCCGGGGCTTCGAGAGCCAGCCAGACCGCCGTGTCCGCGCCCTGGGCGACGCTGCGGGTGGCGGAGGGGCCGCCCATGTCCGTGCGCACCCAGCCGGGGCACAGGCTGTTCACGGCGACGCCCATCGGCTTCAAGGACACGGCCGCCTGGATCGTGATGGCGTTCAGCG
>JBDIBF010000170.1:0-2887 GCA_039812765.1 Holophagaceae bacterium | reverse complement strand
GCGTAGTGGCCGATGAACATGGGGGCTCCGGCGGTGGAATCCGCAGCATAGCCGCTCCCCGGTCCCGGGCGCCGCGTGCCGGCCGGTCCTTCAGGCCCTCGCGTCCCGGTCGTAGGCCTGCCGCAGCCAGGCCGACACCGCGCCGTCCACGTCCTCGGGGCGCGCGAGGGCGAGGCGGTGGGTGATGCGGTCCTTCTTCGCGAAGCCGCCGGTCCCCAGCAGGCGTCCGCCGGGATCCTTGATATTCGCGGGATCCCCCAGGGCGAGGCCGAGGTCCACGCGGGTCCGGGCGGACGGCTTGATCTGGGCGAAGACGTGGTTCCGGTAGAGGGGCACGAAGGTCTTGCAGGGGCAGGCCTTCACGTCCTGGCCGAGCGAGAGGCCGAGGTCCATCAGGGCCTCGAAGAGCGGCCGCAGGCCCGCCTTCGGCCCCGAGAACATCGCTTCCACGTAGGCGTCGGCGGTCTGCAGGTAGCCCTCCGGCGTGTCCTCGAAGAAGGCGTGCGAGCCCGCCTTCGCGGCCCGCTCCGCCACCACCGCCGCCTGGGTGCCGCCCAGTCCCTCCGCCCGCAGCCAGGCCGGGAGGGCCTTCCCGTCGCGGGGCCCGGCCTGCCGCGCGTGGGCCAGCCAGGCTTCGAGATCCCGCCCGGTGCGGGCTTTCAGGTTGTCCACGATGGCCTGGGTGTAGGCGACGGCCGGGTGGACGGCGTAGGGGTAGCGCTTTGCGGCCATGGGGACTCCGGGTCGGGCCTATCATGCTAGGGCGGCGGGGCCGGTCCCGCCGCGCGCACCTTGGGAGGATGCGATGGGACTCATGGACATGGTGGGCGGATTGATGGGCGGCGGCGGAGGCCAGGGGGGCGGCAACCCCATGCTCAACGCAGTCATCGGCATGATCCAGCAGCACCCGGGCGGGCTGCAGGGCCTGCTGGGCCAGTTCCAGCAGCAGGGCCTGGGCGACAAGGTCCAGAGCTGGGTCGGCACGGGCCAGAACCAGGAGATCGGCGCGGAGCACGTGCAGCAGGCCCTGGGCCAGGAGCAGATCGCGGGCGTCGCCCAGCAGCTGGGCATCGGCCACGGCGAGGCCGCCTCGGGCCTCGCCCAGTTCCTCCCGCTGGTGATCGACAAGCTCAGCCCCCAGGGCCAGCTGCCCAGCCAGGAGGAGGAGCAGCAGGGAGGCGGCCTGATGGGCATGCTGGGCGGCCTGCTTGGCTAGCCCGCGCGGCCTCGCGCTCCTGCTCGCCGCGGTCCTCGCGCTGCCCCTGGCGGCGCAGAAGCGCCTCGCGCTCACCTTCGACGACCTGCCCTTTACGCCGCCTTCGCTGGCCCTGAAGGACCAGCGGTCCCTCACGGCGAAGCTGCTGGCTTCGCTGAAGCGCCATCGCGCCCCGGCCATCGGCTTCGTGAACGAGGACAAGCTGCTGGTGAAGGGGGAGGTGGACGGCCGCATCGGGCTGCTGGAGGCCTGGCTGGACGCGGGCTTCGAACTGGGCAACCACAATTTCGGCCACGTGGGCTTCCAGGCCACGCCCCTGGCGGCCTACCAGGACGCCGTGGTGCGGGGGGACGCCGTCACCCGCTGGCTGATGGCGAAGCGGGGGAAGGCGCCCCGCTACTACCGCCACACCTTCACCCAGACCGGGCCCACCCGGGAGGCCAAGGCCGCCTTCGAGGCCTTCCTCGCCAAGCGCGGCTATGCCGTCGCGCCCTTCACCGTGGAGCACGACGACTTCGTTTTCGCCGCCGTCTACGAGGACGCGGTGAAGCGCGGCCGCCTGAAGGAGGCGGGGCGCGTCCTCGAGGCCTACGTGGCCCACCTGGACCCGGCCATGGAGACCTTCGAGTCCATGGCCGCCGAGCTCTTCGGCCGGGACATCCCCCAGGTCCTCCTCGTCCACGCCAGCCGCCTCAACGCCGACGCCATGGAGGCCATGCTCGCGAAGCTGGAGCGGCGCGGCTACACCTTCGTCAGCCTCGAGGAGGCCCTGAGGGAGCCCGCCTACGCGAGCCCCGACGGCTACGTGGGGCCCCGCGGGCCCTCGTGGCTGCTGCGGTGGTCCAAGGGCCTGGGGAAGGCCACCACCCGGAAGGGGCAGCCGGACCCGCCGGCCTGGATCACGGCGCGATACGAGGGGCTGGGGCGGTAGGAGGCGGCCTGCCGCCCCCCGGCCGCGGCTCCCTGACAGCCCCTTCGCGCTGAGCCTAAGATTCACCCATGTCCAATCCCGAGGCCTCCGGGCCGCCCTCCGGCAGGGCCGCGCCCTTTTCCCAGGCAGCGACCGGGCCGACGGTGAACCTTTCGGGGCTTGCCTCGGGGGACCTGCAGGCCCTGGCGGACGCGGCGGCGCAGGGGCTGGAGGCGGAGGCGGTGCCGTCGTCGGAGGTGGCGCTCAGCACCGAGCCCTCCCTCGCCGAGCTGGCCTCGCTGCGCGAGCGCTGGCTCGCCCTGGGCTTCGACGAGCGGACGGCCCTGGACGCCCGGGCCACCCTGGCCAAGGTGCGGGAGCCCGGAGCCCTCGAGGGGTTCGGCGCGACGGACCTGCCGCGCATCTCGGTGGACCTGCCCGGCAGCGGCCTCGAAGGGGAGGACGCCGCGCCACGCGCCGCCGCGCCGCGTCCGGACCTGGAGGTGCTGAGCGTGCTCGGCGAGGGTGGCATGGGGCGCGTGCTGCTGGCCCGCCAGCGCAGCCTCGACGGCGAGGTGGCCGTGAAGACCCTGCGGGACCGCGCGCCCTCGCGCTATCGCGACGCCCTGCTGGAGGAGGGCGCCGTCACCGGTCACCTCGAGCATCCCTCCATCATCCCGGTGCACGCCCTCGGCCTCCACGACGACGGCCGGCCCGTGCTGGTGATGAAGCGCGTGGACGGCGTCTCCTGGCACGCGCTG
>JBDIBF010000169.1:0-2905 GCA_039812765.1 Holophagaceae bacterium | reverse complement strand
CCGCGACGTGGAGGGCCGGCGCGAGGCCTGCTGGGGCCTGGTGCGCACCGAGCGCGAAGGCATCCGCCTGCTGGGCTGGCGGGGGCTGCTGCAAGGCCTCTTCGGCAGGCGCGCCGCCTGATGGGCCGGCGGGAGCCCCAGACTCGGCCGTAGACTCGGAGGATGGCCGAAGCCCTCCTCCCCGTCGACGACGCCCTGGCCCTCCTGCGGGAGGCGCTGCCCGTCCCGGAAGCCCCCGCCCTCCTCGCTGACCGGGACGACCCGGCCCTGGACCGGAGCGCCATGGACGGCATCGCCCTGCGCAGCGCCGACGGCCAGGCGCCCCGCCACCTGGCGGGCACGCTCTTCGCCGGGGACGATCCATCCCTGAAGCCCGTGAGGCCTGGCGAGGCGGTGCGCATCATGACCGGCGCGGCCCTGCCCCCCGGCGCCGACGCCGTGGTGCCCGTGGAGCACCTCCGCGTGGAGGAGGGCATGGCGCACCTGGAGGCCGCGCCCCGGGCCGGCGACCACGTGCGGAGGCGGGCCAGCCAGGCCCGCGAAGGGGAGGAGCTGCTGCCCGCGGGAACGCCCCTCAACGCCGCCCGCGCCGGCCTGTGGGCCCAGGTGGGCCGCGGGGTCCCGGCGCTCCGCCGCGTGATCGTCGGCGTGGCCAGCACCGGCGACGAGCTCACCGCCGAGCCCCTGCCCCATCAGATCCGCGACTCCAACGGCCCCATGCTCGAGGCCCTGGCCCACCGCCTCGGCGCCGAGGCGCACCGGCTGCCCAGCCTGCCCGACGATCCCGAGGCCCTCCGCGCCCGCCTCTCCGACCTCGGCGGGATCCGCGTCCTCCTCACCAGCGGCGGCGTGAGCATGGGCCAGAAGGACCACCTCCCGGCCGTGCTGGAGGCGCTGGGCGCCCGCATCCTCTTCCACAAGCTCCGCCTCAAGCCCGGCAAGCCCATGCTGGCGGCCCTGCTGCCCCATCCGGAGGGGGACCGCGTGGTGCTCGGGCTGCCGGGCAACCCGCTCTCGGCCTACCTCAACGCCCTGCTCTTCCTGCCGGGGGTGCTGGCGCGGCTGGAGGGCGTGCAGGAACCGGACCCCTGGCGGCACGGCACCCTCGGCGCATCGGTGCGCAACCCCGGCGACCGTCCCCTGCTCCATCCCTGCCGGCGGGCCGGTTCCGAGCTTCACCCCCTGGCTTCCCAGGGCTCCGGCGACCTCGTCACCCTGGCCCGGGCGGACGCCTGCGCGTGGATCCCGGAGGGGGGCGCCGGGGCGGGGCCCTGCCGCTACCTGGACGTGCTCTGATCCCTGGGACAGAGGAGGTAGGCCGCCAGGAAGAGGGCCAGCCACACCCAGTCCAGGCTCCAGAGCAGGAAGAGGGGCCGGGCGAGGCGGCCCTGGGCGTAGAGCAGGACGATGGCGATGCACGCGCTGCCCTTCTCCACGAGGGCCGGCAGCATGAAGGCCCGGTAGCGCGCGGGATCCCGGCCGATGACCAGGAAGGCGAACTGCCAGGCGATGCCGACGCCAAGGAAGGCGTAGTAGTACTCGGGATGGGTGACGGCAGGAGGGAAGTCCCGGCCGATGCCGGCCTCGCCGAAATAGCCCAGGGGCAGGATGAGCAAGCCATAGATCCCGGCGAGGGTGAAGACGGCCTTCGCGAATTTCATGCGGTGCTCCGGAAAAGGGGCTTCCAGGATGCCGCCGGACCCACTTCCCGGTCATCCAACCGCGCTGCGGGGCGATACTGGGCCATGGCCTCCCTTCCCGCCAACCCCGAGTCCGGACCCGAAGCCGACCGCGCCGTCACGCCCCTGATGGACGCCCCCATCGCCCGCCAGGTCTTCGTCTGCACCGCCAAGGCCTGCGCCGCCAACGGCAGCGAGGCCACGCTGGAGGCCTTCCGAGCCCGGCTCATCGAGCACGGCGTGCTCTTCTACAAGGGGAACCGCGCGGGGTCCGTCTCTTGCGTCCACTGCGGCTCCATCGGCTTCTGCCAGATCGGCCCCGCGGTCATGGTGTACGGGCCCGAGGGCGGCACCTGGTATGCCCACGTCACCCCGGAGCGGGCGATGGAGATCGCCGACCGGCACGTGGTGGGCGGCGAAGTGGTGGAGGCGCTGGTGCGCAAGCGGCTGCCCGGCGTGTGAGCGAGGTCACATCGGCGGGAATGGATGCCGGCTGCGGCGGGAGCCGCCTTCAACCTCCCGGGGGCGCCCCGGTCTAAGGCCAGGACATCCCAAGGAGCGCCCATGACGACCCGGACCGCCGTGCTCTCGTCCACCCTCTTCGCTTCGGCCCTGCTCGCCGGATTCCTGGCCTGCGGCGGCACCTCCGGGGGCAGCGCCACGCAGCCCGCGCCCTCCACGCGGATGGACGGCGCGGAGGCGATGACCTTCACCGCGAGCTTTCTCGAGATGGAGAACAACCAGGCCGCCGAGGCGACCCTTCCAGTGCCGGAGCCCGCCGGCGATGCCCTGGCCCTCGCCTATCCGGCGGCCCCGTCCTGCGTCACCGTCACGCCCATCGGGCCCAACGCGGTGAAATGGACCTTCGCCAACTGCACCGGGCCCCACGGGTGGACCTGGAACGGGGCCATGCTGATCTCCTGGATGGCCAACAGCGACGGCACGGTCCTCACCAAGCACGAGAGCCGGAACATGGTGGGCACCAAGGACGGCAGGAGCTGGACCGTCAACGGCACCAAGGACATCCTGCGCAACCCGCAGACCAGGCAGGCCATCCTGCGCACCGAGCCCGGCTTCACCAAGGTCCTCAACGACGGGTCGAAGACCGTGGCCTTCACCTACGACGCGATGCTCTTCGCCGACCACAGCGTCGAGGGCCAGCGCAAGCTCTGGGGCGACTGGAGCCTGAGCCCCCTGACGCCCGGCGCCGCCGGGGCCGCGGGTTC
>JBDIBF010000168.1:0-2908 GCA_039812765.1 Holophagaceae bacterium | reverse complement strand
GCGGCAGCGGGCGCTACAACTACATCTACGACGCCGCCTTCGAGGTGGCGCTGAAGAACGCGAAGAAGGAGGCCGTCACCGTGACGGTCCTCGAGCCCATCCCCGGCGACTGGGAGATGCTGAGCGAGAGCCACCCCCACACCAAGGCCGCCAGCGGCACCGCGAAGTTCCAGGTGCCCGTGCCCGCCGAGGGCAGCGCGACGCTCACCTACCGCGTGCGCGTGAAATGGTGAGGCCCTAGGCCGATTCCGCTTCGCGCGGCACAAGCAGCCCTACGCCTCTGGCCAGAACACCCCAGGCCAGCCACCAAGGGCTGCTAGCCCGTCACCCCCGCCACGAGTCCGCGGCCCAGGGCCGCCTGCTGGAAGGCTTCGTCATGCTGCCGCTGGATCCGCTCCATCGCGAGGAAGGCCCCCCAGTCGGCGCGGGCCTCGCGCTTCCAGTCCCGGGTCTGGATCCGGAAGATCTCGGGGTGCGTGGCGCGGAGGTGCACGGCCCGGGCCACCGCGCCGCACTCCAGGTCCGGGTCGAGACCGAAGGCCACCGCCTCGATGCCATCCGCCGCTTCCGCCGTGGTGCGGAAGGGGTCCTCGATGCAGAGCAGCCGGGCCACGAGGCCCCGCAGGTTCTCCGGCAGCGGGCTTCCGCGCCGCGCCAACATCGGCGTGCCCTGGTGGAGCAGGGTCCGGTAGCCCGGGGGCACCGACAGGGTGAGGGCCGTGAGGGCCAGGGCGCCGAGCTGGAAGGCGTCGCGGCGCTCGGGATCCTCGGCCCCCAGGCCCAGGAAGGGCAGGAGGGCCATCCGCGCCTCGGGCATGCGGCCGATGCCCTCGGCGAGGAAGGGGGCCATGGGCGCGTCCAGGAGATGGACCGACCCGTCGAACCCGAGCCACACCTGGCTGGGGTTCAGCACGCCGTAGCCCACGCGCTTCTGGCGCATGAACCGCACGCCCACCGCCACGCGCTGCAGCACCGCCAGCACGAAGCGCGGCGGGAGGGGCGTGCGGGCCCGGGCCGCCTTGCGGAGGAGGGAGGCCAGGGTGAGCCCCGGCGTGAAGTCGCAGGAGAGGATGGGTTCGCTGGCGTCGTCGATGCGCCACTTGCGCCCGCAGGCCCATTCCCGGGGCAGGTCGTGGATCACCCAGCCCGCCTTGTGCAGCCGCGCGTCGAAGCCCCGTCCCCGCAGCACTTCGCCGTTGTAGACGCGCACCAGGGCGTGGCGGTCGTAGGCACCATCCTTGAGCTTCACGGCCCGGTGCAGGCTTCCGAAGGGATCGAGCGCCACGCGCTCGAGGAGGATGTGCTGGCCGATGCGCCGCGCCTGGTCCATGTCGAAGAGCTCCTGAGCGGAGTGTGCGTCGCCGGCTGTTGCATCCGCGTGAACCCTGCGGGGAGATTCCGCGACAGGGCCGCGCCACCCCGGGCACTTCAACAGTTCTCCCTGCATTCAACCTTCAACCCGGAGCCCCCATGAAAGCCTTCCTCGCCCTTCCCTTCCTCTGTCTCACCCTCGCCGCGCAGACCGTCGTCGACGCCCCCCATCGCCCGGGTGCGCCTCCACCCCGACGAGGCCTGGGTCACCCGCGTGGGCCAGGCCCGCATCACCGGCGCGGGCACGGCGAAGCTGGTCATCAAGGACCTTCCGCCGGGGCTCGGCCTAGACGACCTGCGCGTCAGCGCCAAGGGCCCCGAGGGCTCGAAGCTCGGGGACCTCGCGGTGAACGCCGAGGTGCGCGTGGTGACCGAGACCGCGGAGTACAAGGCCCTACTCAGGGAGCGCGAGGGCCTGCGGGACCGCCGGGACGCCCTGGAAGCGGAAGGGGAATCTCTGAGCCAGGAGCTCACCTTCCTGCGCAACCTCCAGGCCGCCTACGACAAGGACATCAGCGTGAAGCTCGCCGCCACCGCGCCGAACGCCACCTCGGTGGTGGAGCTGAGCCGAGGCCTCGGGACGCGCCAGAACGAGATCCTGGGCCGCGAGCGCAAGCGCAGCCGGGAGCTGGAGAAGCTCGCCGAGGAGGAGGGCCGCCTCAACGCCGAGTTGTCGAAGCGCAGCGGCGGGCGAAGCGAGGCCCCCAGCCGGGCCACCGTGGAAGTGACGGTGCCCCGGGCCGGCGACGTGGAGCTGGAACTCAGCTACCGCACCCGCGCCGCCCGCTGGACGCCCGCCTACGAGGCGCGCCTCGCCTCCGACCGCAAGAAGCTCGAGCTGGTCCTCTACGCCGCCATCACCCAGACCAGCGGCGAGGACTGGAGCGGCGTGAAGCTGGAGATCAGCAACGCCCGGGCCAGCCGCAGCCTGGCGGTGCCGAAGTACGCGAAGGCCCAGGAGGCGGGCTGGGCGGCCTTCCTTCCCCAATCCCGGAGCCGGGAGGTCTCGGTGATCGCGTCGGTGGCCCCTGGGATCGCCGGTGGCAGTGCCGCCCAGAATCAGTACCTCCTGGATGGGTCGGACATCAAATCGGCGCCACAGCCGCCCCCGCCGCCGATGGAAGCCGTGGAGGAAGCTCCTGTCCAGACCCTTGAAGAAGCCCAGGGCCTCGCCACCACCTTTCTCCTCGACGGCACGAAGGAGGTCCCCGCCGACGGCGAACCCCACCGCTTCAAGGTCGTCGCCAAGGACCTGAATCCTGAGCTGCACCTCCTCGCCACGCCCCGCCTGGATCCCACGGTCTACCAGGTGGCCCGCTTCGCCACGCCCTCGGGCATCCCGCTCTTTCCTGGCGCCGCCATCGTCCAGTACGCGGGCACGGCGCGCCTCGGCCAGACGAACCTCGTGATGCCCTCTCCCGGCCAGCCCTTCGAGCTGGGCTTCGGTCCCTACCGCGGCCTGCGCGCCAGCTACACCCGTGTGGACGCGAAGAAGGAGCAGGTGGGCACCTTCACCAAGGAACGGCAGTGGACCCTG
>JBDIBF010000167.1:0-2916 GCA_039812765.1 Holophagaceae bacterium | reverse complement strand
TGCACCGGGATGTCCACCTTCAGCTCGCCGCTGGTCTCCGGCTCCTCCACCTCCGGCTGCATGATCTTGGCCATCATCACCGCGCCGGGCGCCGTCATGATGACCGCCGTGATGAGGTGGACGATGTCCACGTGGGCGATCTGCACGTAGGCCACCATGATCGACCCCGACACGTGGGCCATGCCCGCGGTCATGATCACCATCAGCTCGGACTGGGTGAGCCGCGCCAGGAAGGGCCGGATGGTCAGCGGCGCCTCGGTCTGGCCCATGAGGATGGAGGCCGCCACGCTCACGCTCTCGGCCCCGCTCACCTTCAGGATGCGGCCCATGGCCCGCGCGCAGGCGCCCACCACCCACTGCATCACGCCCAGGTAGTAGAGCACCGCGAAGATGGAGGCCACGAAGATGATGGTGGGGAGCACCACGAACGCGAAGACCAGGCCGATGGAGCCCCGCGGGTTCGCCAGGGCGCCGAACACGAAGCCCGCGCCCTCGGCCCCGTAGGCCATGAGGTGCTCCACGGTGATGCGCATCTTGTCGAAGGCGTGGCCCACCAGGTTGCCCCGCAGCAGTCCGACGACCACCACGGCGAAGATGCCCCAGTTCACCCGCCGGTCCTCGAAGCCCGCGAAGCGCCGCAGCAGCATCGGGACGAACATGAGGAGGAGCACGATCCACCCGAACTGGGCGGTCCACTGCTCCGGCGTGCCTTCGTGGAAGACGTGCAGCGTGGGCCAGGGCAGGAAGCCCAGGGCGGCCTTGATCGCCTCGCCCTTCAGCACCACCACCGCGAAGACCCATTGAAGCCCCAGGCCCCAGGCCACGGTCTTCCAGTGGATGGCGTGGCGGTGGCGGCTCATCCCGTAGGCCAGGCCCAGGAAGGCCAACACGCCCAGCAGGCCCATGAAGCGTTCCATGGTCTCTCCTCAGAATCCCGGCAGGTTCACAGTTCCGTGTTGAAGGCCCGGATGGCCCGGTCCATCTCGAAGCGCGCCCGGCCCAGGATGCCGTTGCGGCCCATCACCAGCACCAGGGCGCAGGCCTCCGCGGCCCCCATCACGACGATCCAGTGGTCGGGCGTCGCGAAGGCGATCTGCTCGATGGCGCCGCGATCGAAGTCCTCCACCGCCTGCTGCAGATGGCGCTTCACCGTCTGCTGGTAGGCCCCCAGGAGGGCCAGGGCCTCGTTCGGCACCTGGATCGTGCGGCTGCAGATGACCTCCCCGTCCTTGTCGCTGAAGCTGGCCGCCACGGCCTCGGGCACGCGCTCGATGAGGGTGTCCAGGATCTGCTGGAAGGACATGGCCGGACTCCGCAGGGGATCGGGGTAGGTGGTTCCCATCATGCCACCTTCGGGGGCCTCAGACGCCCCGGGCGATCTGGAGGGCCCAGGTGGCGGCGAAGAGGCCCGCCACCAGCACGCGGGAGGCCACCGTGTCCGGCAGGACGGGGAAGGGCCGGCCCCGGCGGGCCAGCCAGAGGTCCGCCAGCGCCGCCAGGGGGGCCATCAGCACCAGCGCCGCCGCCACCGGGTGCCAGTGGAAGGCCGAGGCGAGGTCGCCGGCGGCGAGGGCCCGGGCCATGCGCGTCATGCCGCAGGTGGCGCAGGCCATGCCCGTGAGGCGGTGGAAGAGGCAGGGGGGGAGGCGCAGGCCGGCGAAGTCCAGAAGCCTCAGGAGGACGAGCCCGGCGGGCAGGCCCGCGAGCACGGTCCAGGCCACCCAGGGCCTCCGGGCCAGGAGGGGGCGGCCCTCAGCCATAGGCGGGCGCGGCCATGGACAGGGCCAGCTGCCAGGCGACGAAGACGAGGCCGCAGCCGCAGGCCACTGCGATCACCACGTGGAGCAAAGTCGCCACCACGCCCTTCCACACCGGGCAGCCGTGGAAGGCCGCCAGGGCCACGCCCCGCAGCACCCAGAAATAGATCCCGAGGGCCCCGAGCACGGGTCCCAGCACCAGGCCCAGCACCGGGAGATGGCCCAGCAGCCCGATCGCGACGCCGGCGCTCCCGGCCCACAGGGCGCTGGATTCCGCCCGGGCGGTGATGCGCCAGCCCTTCGTGCGCTCCACCCCCCGCAGCAGCCAGAGGCAGCCGTGGTCCCAGACCAGGTTGTGCAGCCAGGCGGAGGCCACCCCGAGGGGCACCAGGGGCAGCATCCAGAGGAGCATCCGCCCCAGGGAGGGCAGCGCGGGAAGCTCAGCCACCAGCGCCTTCACATCCTCGGCATGGAGCTCCGGATTGAGCTGGGTGACCATCGCCAGGAGGCGGCCCCACACCGGGCCCTCCATGGCCTTGAAGCCGGCGTAGCCCGAGGCGAAGCCCCAGAGGGACAGGGCGCCATCCGCCCAGCCGAGCACCGTGCGCCAGGCCAGCATCCGGAGGAAGGCGCCGCCCGCGGGGACCTCCGCCCGGGCCTCGTCCTGGAAGCCTGTGAGCGGCTTCGCCGCGAGGCGGAAGGGGCCTGCGAAATCCATGGGCTAGCGGGCCCGGGCCAGGGCCGCCGCGAAGCCTCCCAAAGCCGCGATGGCGAGGCCGCAGCAGCAGGCGAAGATGATCCAGGGCAGGAACATGCCCAGCACGCCGCGCCAGGTCTCGGTGCCGTGGGCCTTGGCGAGGAGGATCCCCGCCTGCACGAAGAAGGCGAGGCTGAGCAGGGCGGAGAGCCCCAGCATCACCACGCCGAGCAGGGGCGGCAGGAAGACCCAGCCGTTGAAGACCCAGAGCACCCCGTTGAAGGTGCCGTAGCCGTAGAGCAGGGTCCGGAAGGTCGCCTCCAGGCCGCGGCCCGGGCGCAGGGCCTTCGTGAGCCAGAGCCCGGCGTGGCTGACGAAGCCGATCACCGCCATGCCGATGGCCATGCTGACGGGGAAGAAGAGGGACACGACGACCTGCAGGGTGCGCTGGAAGGACTCCAT
>JBDIBF010000166.1:0-3080 GCA_039812765.1 Holophagaceae bacterium | reverse complement strand
CACGCCGCCGCGGTGCCCCCGCAGGATGCCGGCCATGGCGGCGAGGCCGAGGCCCCGGCCGGGCCCCTTGGTGGTGAAGAAGGGGTCGAAGAGGCGGGCCCGGACCTCCTCGTCCATCCCCTTGCCGGTGTCGTCCACTTCGAGCACCACGTGGGTGCCGGGCCGGAGGTCCCAGCCAGGGAAGCGCGCGGCCAGGGCCGCCGCGTCCAGTTCCTCGCGCCGGGTGCGGAGGGTGATCACCCCCTCCCCGGGGGCGATGGCGTCGGCGGCGTTGGTGACGAGGTTGAGCAGCACCTGCTGGAGCTGGGTCCGGTCCCCCTCGATCCAGGGCAGGTGCCCATCGAGCCGGGTCTCGATGCGGGCGTGCCGGGAGATGCCGACGGTGAGGAGGGGCGCCATCTCCTCCACCAGCTTGTTGAGGCAGAGGGGGCCTACCACGAAGACGCCGTGGCCACTGTAGGCGAGGAGCTGGCGGGTGAGGTCCGTGGCCCGCAGCAGCACCTGCTCCGCGTGGTCGAGGTGCCCGGCGGCCTCCGAGCCCGGTTCCAGGGCCGGGCGCAGCAGGCTCAGGTTCCCCTGCAGCACCGTGAGCAGGTTGTTGAAGTCGTGGGCGATGCCGCCGGCCATCAGGCCCAGGCTCTCCAGCTTCTGGGCCGAGCGCAGGGCCTCCTCGGCCCGGCGGCGGTCCGTGATGTCGTGGAGGATGGAGAAGAGCAGGCGCCGCTCGCCCATCTGGATGGGCGAGGAGTGCACCTCCACCGTGCGCACCTCGCCGCTGGCCAGCCGGTGGGGGAAGACGAAGTAGTTCCGGGCCTCGGCCGCGGCGGCGGCCCGCTCCTCCGCCACCTGCTCCGGGGGCAGCGTGTTGATGGTGGCGATGGAACGGCCCGCCAGCGCCCCCGGGCCGAAGCCGTAGAAGCGGTCCGCGGCCCGGTTGGCCGCCACGATGGTCCCGCTGCCGGGGTCGATGAGGAGCATCACCGCGTCGTGCCGGTCGAACATGGACCGGAAGAATTCCGTGTCCGGGCCCTCCAGGCCTGGACGGGGATCGGGGCTTTCCGGGGCGGATTCCATGGTTTCGGGGATGGGGGCGTGAGCCGCCAGTGTATGCGGGCGCCGGAAAGGTGGCGATACGCAAGGTGGCCAGGGACAATGGAGGATTGGAGCGTCCATGCACCACGAGCGCATCGCCATCCTCGACTACGGCAGCCAGTACACGCGGCTCATCACCCGGCGGCTGCGGGAGCTGGGCGCCTTCGGCCTGGTCTATGGGCCTGGGGCCACCGCCGCCGAGCTCGGCGGGGCGGACCTGAAGGGCATCATCCTCAGCGGCGGACCGAACTCGGTGCTGGAGGCGGGGGCGCCGGACGCGGATCCGTCGATCTTCGGCCTCGGCGTGCCGGTGCTCGGCATCTGCTACGGCCAGCAGCTCATGGCGCGGAACTTCGGCGGCGAGCTGCACCGCAGCGCCCACCGGGAGTACGGCAAGGCCACCATCCGCTGCGAGGGCGCGGACTCGGTGCTCTTCAAGGGCATGGCGGGGGAGCAGGTGGTCTGGATGAGCCACGGGGACCACGTGGAAAAGGCTCCGGAAGGCTGGACGGTGACCGCTCGCACGGAGACCGTGCCCGTGGCCGCCATGGAGCACACGGGCCTGCGGCGCTACGGCATCCAGTTCCATCCCGAGGTGACCCACTCGGTGAACGGGAACGCCCTGCTGCTCAACTTCCTCGAGCACTGCGGGATGGCCCTGGACTGGAACGCCGGCCACTTCATCGAGGAGAAGGTGGCCCAGATCCGGAGCCAGGTCGGCGACGGGAAGGTCGTCCTGGGCCTGAGCGGCGGGGTCGATTCGAGCGTCGCCGCCCTGCTGCTGCACAAGGCCATCGGCAGGCAGCTCACCTGCGTCTTCGTGGACCACGGCCTGATGCGCAAGGACGAGATGCGGCAGGTGCAGGGCTTCTTCGCGCCCTTCGACCTGAACGTCGTCTGGGTGGACGCCTCGGAGGAGTTCCTCGGGAAGCTGGAGGGCGTCACCGACCCCGAGACGAAGCGCAAGATCATCGGGGCGACCTTCATCGACGTCTTCGAACGCGAGGCCAAGAAGACCGGCGCCGACTTCCTGGGCCAGGGCACGACCTACCCCGACGTTATCGAGTCGAGCGGCATCGGCGGCGCCGTGCTGGTGAAGTCCCACCACAACGTGGGCGGCCTGCCCGAGCGCATGGCCCTCAAGCTCGTGGAGCCCCTGCGGGAGCTCTTCAAGGACGAAGTGCGCGCGACGGGCCTGGCCCTGGGCCTGCCCGAAGAGATGAACCAGCGCCATCCCTTCCCGGGCCCCGGCCTGGCCGTGCGCCTGCCCGGCGCCATCACGAAGGAGCGGGTGCGCATCCTCCAGGAGGCCGACGCCATCTTCATCCATGAGCTGCGGGAGAGCGGCTGGTACGCGAGGACCAGCCAGGCCTTCGCGGTCCTGCTTCCGGTGCAGACCGTGGGCATCATGGGCGACGAGCGCACCTTCGAATTCATCTGCGCCCTCCGGGCGGTGACGAGTGAGGACTTCATGACCGCCGACTGGGCGCGCCTGCCCCACGAGCTGCTGGACCGCATGGCCCAGCGCATCGTGCGGGAGGTGAAGGGCATCAACCGCGTGGTCTTCGACATCACGTCCAAGCCGCCGGCGACGATCGAATATGAGTGAGCCGAGGTGGGTCGCGTAGCGGAGGACTCGAGGTCCTCCGCGAAGCGGGGCCCCACACGGCGAACGAATCCGCGCGGTTCTTGATGAGCGCTTTCCCAGAACAGGACCCCCATGGCCCGACGCCCCGAACCCGTGAAGAAGACCACGCCGGAGATCCTCCAGGACCTCCGGGACGGCTTCCGCGAGGCCGACATCGTCGGCCCCGCCCAGGCCCTCAAGTTCCTGGAGCGCACCCAGGAGAGCCAGCACAGCCTGCCCAACGCGGTGAAGTGCTTCCTCTTCGACCTGCTCGCCGACACCCGGGCGCGGCTCGGCGACTGGGAGGGCTGTGACGCCGCGGTGAAAGGCGCCCTGGCGAACCTGGCCGCCGCCGAGGCCG
>JBDIBF010000165.1:0-3152 GCA_039812765.1 Holophagaceae bacterium | reverse complement strand
CAGACCTTGAACCGGGCGCAGGCCACCGGCGTGTCGAAGCCCCGCACCGGGATGCGCTCCAGCCCCGCCTCCACGCCGGTGCCCGGCAGCGCCCGGGCCGCCACCTCCTGGGTGGCGAGGATCTCGCCGGCCTTCGCGAGCCCGCAGAGCCGCGACGCCACGTGCACCGGCAGCCCGATCACGTCGAAGAGCAGCTGCTCCGGCGTGCCCAGCAGCCCCGTGAGCACCAGGCCGTCCGCCAGGCCCGCCCCCACCGGCGCCCCCAGGCGCGCGCTGTCCGCCAGCACCGCCTTCGCGCAGAGCAGCCCCACCGAGGCCCGGCCCACCCCGGCGAAGACCGCCAGCAGGCCGTCCCCCGTGGTCTTCACCACCGTGCCGTCGTAGGCGCGCACGCGCTTCGCCTGCGCCCCCAGGATCTCGCAGAGCCGCGCGAAGTATTCCTGGGCCGACGTCCCCGCGATCCACCGCGAGCTGTCCCGGATGTCGGTGAAGAGCACCGTCAGCTCCGTCAGCTCCGCCTGCCCCGGCGCAGGATCCGCGTAGGCGCGGCCCAGCGCGCCCCCTGGCAGGAAGCGGAGCAGCGCGCTCAGCTCCGAGGCCCGGTCCCGCCGCTGCTCCGCCTCCGCCAGCCGCGCCCCCACGTGCCGCGCCAGCGCCTCCAGGTCCAGGGGCTTCTCGAAGAGCGCGTCCACCAGGCCCTCCCGGACCAGGCCCTCCAACGCCCGGCGCCCCGGCCCCGGACTGCCGACGGCCACCACGTGGACCCCCGTGTGGCGCGCCCGGAAGGCCCCCAGGGCCTCCCGGGGCAGCGGATCCTGGGCGTGGTGGTTGAGCACCAGCACCGCCGTGGCCGCCGCCGGGTCCTGGGCGGGACCCTCGGGCACCGACCCGTGCAACGCCAGCGCCCCGCCCTCCAGCCGGGACAGGCGCCCCGCCAGCAGCGAGGCCGTGTAGGGCCGCGGGTCCACCACCAGGACCCCGAGGGACCGCCTCGTCGTCGGGGCCTCCAGCAGCGCCTCGGCCATGGCCTAGAGGCCCTCCAGGAAGGCCCCGGCGGGCAGGGCCTCGGGCGCCCTCGACCCCTCCCAGGGGAAGGCCTCGAAGAAGGCCGCCGCGCTCCGCGCCAAGTCAATCGGGCTCCGCGCCAGGTCGATCGGGCTTCGCGCGGTCTCCGTGACGGAGGTCGCCATCCGTGCCCCCTCAGCCACGGCCCGCGCCTCCGGCGAAGGCCGCCACCAGGGCCGACACGTCCCCGTCGGCCTGGGCCGAGGCCTCCGCGAGCCGGGCCTCCCGGGCCTCGGCCACCACGGCGAAGGTGCAGCGGGGATGGCCCTGGGCCGCGCAGGCCACCTCCCGCACCGCCAGGCGCTTGCGGGCCAGATGGCTGAAGACCGCGCGGTAGAGGCCCTCGTGGAGGCCGCAGCGGGGGGTCTCCGAGAGCCCCGTGCCCTCCGCGATGGCCGAGCGCTCCAGGTTCAGCAGGAAGAGCCCCTGGGACGCGGGGCCGAAATCCCCGCCCAGGCGCCCCAGACCCTGGCGTTCCACCCAGGCTCCCAGGCGTTCCAGCACCGCCTGCATGGGCAGCTCCCGCAACGTGGCGTCCAGCTGCTCGCTGGCCTCCGTCTCCAGGTCCACCACCGCCAGCCGTCCCCACTGGAAGCCCCAGGCCTCCGTGAAGGCCCTGTAGCCCTCGGGCCCCGAAGCGTCGAAGGCCGCCCGCAGGGCCCCGAAGGCGCTGGTCTCGAGGGTGGCCACCCGGACCGCGCGGCCCTGGCGCTGGACGCCCTGGCCCGCGGCCCCCGGTTCCAGTTCCCCCTGCAGCGGCGCCGCGAAGCCCTCGGGCAGGTTCTCCCGCTGGGGCATGAAGCGCTGGCGGTTCACCAGCACCAGGATCCAGGGCTGGGTGCGCCCCCGCACCAGCTCGATGTCCACCAGCTGCGCGCCGAACTTGAAATCGAAGATGTAGGTGAAGCGCACCGTCGCCCCCGGCGCACCCGTGGCCGCCAGGACCTGGAAGCGCCCCTGGAACTCCGGCGTCGCCGTGCAGGGGGCCACCTCGCCGAAGAAGGTCCGGCCCAGCACCTGGGCCCGGTCCAGCCGGGCGAAGCGGGACTCGGCCTGGTTGTAGCGCAGGATGCGGCCGTCCAGGTCCAGGGCGATCACGCCGTAGGGCAGCTGGTCCAGGGCCTGGGGCGAGAGCCGCTCCAGTTCCTCGGGGGGAATGGCGGTGGCGAGTTCGGTGAGGGGCGGCGGAGGCAGGGGATCGAGGGCGGCGAGCGTCATAGTCCAGATCATGATCTAAACAGTTTTGAACCGCGCTCTGATTACCTGGACAAATTCATTCCCTTTTTCTGGACGATCCAGGGAGACCCCGGTCACCCCGGCACCGGCCCAGGCTGGAGTCCGGCCGCGACATGCCCGACCCTGCCCGCCTCGAGCTGCCCCTCCGCCTCGCCGCCCTGGCCCTCGCCCTGGCCGCCGCGGAGACCCTGCACGGCATCGCGCGGATGAGGCTGCTGGTCCCGCGCATCGGCCTGCGGAAGGCCCAGGCCGTCTCCATCGTGACGGGCTCGCTGCTGGCCTTCCTGATCTGCGCAGCGATGGTGCCCGGCCTATCAATCCGCAGCCCGCGGGCCCTGGTCCTGCTTGGCCTCTGGCTCGCGGCCTTCATGGCCGCCTTCGACGTGCTCGTCGGGCACCTCGTCGCCCGGCGGTCCTGGAAGAGGATCGCGAAGGACTTCGATCCCCGCACGGGGAACTACCTGGTCTTCGGCCTGGTGTTCCTCGCGGCCTGCCCGTGGCTGGTGATGGCCCTTCGCGGCTGAGGCGCTCGGGCGTAGGCTGCCCCCATGCCCGTCTACATCCTCGTCGCCCTCACCATCCACGACCGCGACACCTACCAGCGCTACGTGCAGGGCTTCCTCCCCCTCTTCGCCGCCCAGGGCGGCGAGATCCTGGCGGTGCAGGACGCCCCCGAGGCCGTGGAAGGCGCGTGGCCCTTCTCCCGCGTCGTTGTCCTGCGCATGCCCAGCCGCGAGGCCTTCGACGCCTGGTACCACTCCCCGGAGTACCAGGCCATCGCCCAGCACCGCTTCAAGTCCGCCGTGGCGAACATCACGGTGCTGCCGGCGTTCGCGATGCCGGGTCGCTGA
>JBDIBF010000164.1:0-3244 GCA_039812765.1 Holophagaceae bacterium | reverse complement strand
TCACCGAGTACCGGTTCCTGGTTCTCGAGCACTCGCTCGAAATCTACGGCGGGATCCTGGCGGTCCTCTTTTCCGCCCTCGGGATCTGGCTCGGCCTGAAACTCACCCGGGTCAAGGTCGTCGAGGTGGTCCGGGAGGTCCCGGTCGCCGGGGACTTCGTCCGCAACGAGGCGCGGCAAGCCGAACTCGGCATCACCCCCCGCGAACTCGAGATCCTGGAGGCGCTGGCCGCGGGGCATAGCAACCGGGAGATCGCGGAGCGGCTCTTCGTGAGCGAGAACACCGTCAAGACCCACACCGCCAACCTCTTCGCCAAGCTCCAGGCGCGGCGCCGCACCCAAGCCGTCCAGCGGGCCAAGGAGGCGGGGCTGATTCCGTAGGGGTTACCGGTCAGCGGCCCGTCCCCCGAACGGGTGATATTCACCCCAGACCCGACAATCACCCATTCGGGCGATACCGGAACCGGGGTCTTCGAACCAGATTGGCGACCGTGGACCCGCGGTCCCATCCCATCAAAGGATCCCTCATGCGCAAGATCGTCCTCATCTTCGGGCTCATCGCCGGCGGCATCCTGTCGGCGTTCCTCGCGGCGCCGTTCCTCCTCAAGGGCAGCGCCAACCTCGAGCACGGGATGCTCTACGGCTACGCCACGATGGTGCTCTCCCTGCTCCTCATCACCTTCGGCGTGCGCCAGTACCGTGACCAGGCGGGCGCCGCCGGCCTCGGCTTCTGGAAGGGGTTCCAGGTCGGTTTCCTCATCTTCGTGGTGGCCGGGCTCTGCTACGTGATCACCTGGGAGATCCTCTACCGCACCGTGGCCTCCGGATTCATCACCGACTACATGACCAAGAGCCTCGAGCATGCCCGCGCCGCCGGCGCCACCGAAGCCCAGCTGGCCGCGCAGCGGGCGGAGATGGCCAAGTTCATGGCGATGTACGCCAACCCCCTGTTCCGGGCGATGATGAGCTTCCTGGAACCCCTGCCGGTGGGGCTGGTGCTCTCGCTGGTCACGGCCTGGGTGCTGCGGCGGCCGGCGGCGGTGGAGGCTTGACACCGGATCCGCCAGGTTCGAGCCGGGGCGGCAGCAGGTCCGGTTCGGGGGCCTCTTCCGAGGTCTCGCCCGACGCGGCCCTGAATCCTGGGGCCGTGACTTCCTACCCGTGCACCCCCGGCGCCTCGTGTCCGGTGGCCGCCACGTACTCGACATAGCTTCCCGGATAGGCCAGCGGCTTGGGATGGTCCTCCGGCGCCAGCTCCAGCACGCGGTTCGCGAGGCCGCGGAGGAAGGTGCGGTCGTGGCTCACGAAGAGCATGGTGCCTTCGAAGTCCTTGAGTGCCTCGATGAGCATCTCCTTGGTGGCCAGGTCCAGGTGGTTCGTGGGCTCGTCGAGCACGAGGAAGTTGGGCGGATGGAGGAGCATCCTGGCCATCACCAGCCGGCTCTTCTCGCCCCCCGACAGCGCGCGGATGGGCTTGTCCACCTCGTCGCCGCTGAACTGGAAGGCCCCTAGGAGGTTGCGTAGGACGCCCAGGCCTTCCGTCGGGAAGTCCTTCTGCATCTGCTCCAGCACCGTCAGCTCGGGGTCCAGCAGGTCCAGGGCCTGCTGGGAGAAGTAGCCCACCTTGAGGCTCGCGCCGAGCTTGATCTCGCCGGCGTCGGGCTCGGTGGCGCCCACCACCAACTTCAGCAGCGTGGACTTGCCCGCCCCGTTGCGGCCCATGACGCACCAGCGCTCGCCCCGGCGCACGTGGAAGCCGAAGTCGTCGTAGAGTTTCTTCGGCCCGTAGGCCTTCGAGAGGTGCGACACCATCAGCACGTCGTCGCCGCTGCGCTGGGGCGCGCGGAACTCCCACTTGGGGATGAAGCGCTTCTTGGGCAGCTCGATGCGCTCCTGCTTCTCCAGCGCCTTTACCCGGCTCTGCACCTGGGCGGCCTTGGCGGCGTGGGCCTTGAACCGCTCGATGAAGCGCTGCTCCTTGGCCAGCTTCGCCTGCTGGCGCTCGTAGGCGGCTTCCAGGTTGGCCTCCCGCTGCTCCCGCTCCTTCACGTAGAAGTCGTAGTTGCCGGAGTAGGTCACCACGTCGCCGCCGTCGATCTCGAGGACCTTGGTGACGATGCGGTTCATGAAGTCCTTGTCGTGGCTGGTCATCAGCAGCGTCGAGGGGATGGACTTCAGGTACTGCTCCAGCCAGAGGATGGACTCGATGTCCAGGTGGTTGGTGGGCTCGTCCATGAGCAGGACGTCGAAGTTCCCCAGCAGCACCTTGGCCATGGAGACGCGCATCTTCCAGCCGCCGCTGAGGGCGCCCACGTCCCCGTCGATCTGGGCGTCGTCGAAGCCCAGCCCATGGAGGCAGGCCCGGGCCTTGGCTTCCAGCTCGTAGCCGCCCAGGTGCTGGTACTCCTCCTGCACGTGGCCGAAGCGCTCGATGACCTTCTCGAGGCCCTCGGTGTCGGGCTCCGCCATGGCCTTCTCCAGGTCCATGAGCTCGTGGTGCAGGTCCCCCAGGCGTCCGCTGCCGGCGATGGCCTCGTCCAGCACGGGCCGGCCCTTCATCTCGTCCACCTCCTGACGGAAGTAGCCCACGCTGAGCTTCTTCGGCAGGCTCACCACGCCGTCGTCGGGGTGCTCCTCGCCGACGATCATGCGGAAGAGCGTGGATTTGCCCGCGCCGTTGGGTCCCACCAGTCCGGCCTTTTCGCCCGGGTTGAGCTGGAAGCTGGCGTCGATGAAGAGCACCTGCTTGCCGTACTGCTTGCTGACGTTGGAGAAGGAGATCATGGGACTCCAGAGGGGCAGGACCGGCCTTGGCCGCGCGGGGGGCGGGCGCCCATCGCCCGCGCGGCCTCCCTTCAGCCTACCGTTCCGGCGCACCGGGTGACCGGGGTCACGCGAAATTCCCGAGGGATGGGGCATCCTGGAAGCCGGGCTCCGCCCCCTGGAGATGTCCATGCACCGCATGACCCCCTTCCTCACCTCCCTCGCGCTGCTGGCGGTCATCGGCTGCAAGCCATCCAAACCCGCGCAGCCAGCCCAGGGGCCGGCCGCCGCGAGCGGGGCGGCCATCCTCCAGGGCAAGGTGCTCGAGCACCTCGCCGCGGGACGCTTCAGCTACCTCCGCCTCCAGACCGCCCAGGGCGAGGTCTGGGCCGGCGTCCCGGCAGCTGACCTGAAGGCTGGCGATTCCGTGAAGGTCATCGGCGCCACCCTGGCCGAGCGCTTCGAGTCCAAAGCCGCGAACC
>JBDIBF010000163.1:0-3253 GCA_039812765.1 Holophagaceae bacterium | reverse complement strand
GGCGGACCTGCCCGGGGCCGGGCGCCGCGCGGCCTCCCCGTCGCCGCCGTTCCCCGCGTCCCCGGCGGAGAGGCCGCGGAAAAGCTCGTCCGGAGGCAGGATGCTGGCGTTGGAGGCCCCGCTGGAGGGGCGCTTGGTGCCCGTGAGGGAGGCGTGGGCGGGCTGGAGGGCGGGGAGGGCGCCGCTCTCCAGCTCCTCGAAGAGGGAGGGCAGCGGGATGGAACGGGTCTCCGTGACGAGGCCTTCGTGGGCCCCGAAGGCCATGGCCAGCTCCTCGAGGAAGGAGCGCAGGTCCGGGTAGCGCTGCGCCGGGTCCCGGTTGAGGGCCTTGAGGAAGACGCCGGCCACCGCGGGATCCATGTCGTCGGGGATGGCCGGCGGCTCGTGGACGATGTGGTAGAGCGTGGAGGCCAGGCTGTCGCCGGGGTGCGGCAGCCGGCCCCCGCTGAACATCTCGAAGGCGGTGACCGCGAAGGCGAAGCGGTCGGTGGCCGCGGAGGCGTCGGCCCCCCGCAGCAGCTCCGGGGCCGAGTAGGCCGGCGTGCCCACCATCATCCCGGCGCTGGTGAGGCGCGTCTCGCCGCCCCGGGCGATGCCGAAGTCCATCAGCTTGAGACGGCCGTCCTGTCCGACGAGGATGTTCTCCGGCTTGATGTCGCGGTGCACGATGCCCGCGCTCTCCGCGGCCACCAGGGCCTTGGCGCACTGGAGCAGGAGGGCGAGCGCCCGTTCGGCGTCGAGGCTGCCCTCGTGGATGATGCTGGCGAGGCTCTGGCCTTCCACGTACTCCATGGCGAGGAAGGGACCCACCTCGGGATCCACGCCCACGTCGTAGATCGTGATGATGTTGGGATCGTTGAGGCGGGCGCTGATCTCCGCCTCGCGCTGGAAGCGGGCGAGGGCCGTGTCCCGCTCGGAACCGGATTCGCGCACGACCTTGATGGCCAGCCTGCGCTTCAGGAGCGGGTCCTGGGCCAGGTACACGGTCCCCATGGCCCCGTGCCCGAGGGCGTGCAGGACCTGGTATCGGCCGATGGTGGCGGGCTCCTGGGGCATCCGCGTCTCCGGTGGGCGTGTCGAGGGTCGGGACAGTATAAGCCGGATCCCCCGCAGGTCCGGGCCGGGTGGTGGAAAAATCCCGCCGCCTCCCCTTGGTCCCGCTATCCTTCTCGCAACTTTCAGGGATGGCCATGGCCGACATGACGCGGGACGACATCATCTCCGCCCTCCGGCTCAGCAGCAAGCTGCAGCGGAAGAACCTCACCGAACTGGACCTCCAGGGCATCGACTTCAAGCGGGTGAACTTCGAGGGCTCCAACCTGTCGGGGAGCAATCTCACGGGCTGCCGCATGGCGGAGGCCATGCTCGTCCGCGTGGACCTCTCGGACTGCAAGCTCATGGGGGCCGACCTCACGGGCGCGGACCTGCGGAGCGCTAACCTGCGCAAAGCGGACCTCAGCGGCGCCGATCTCACCGGGGCCCTGCTGCAGCGGGCGGACTTGCGGTCCACGGACCTCTCGCAGGCGATCCTCGCGGACGCCAACCTCGAGGACGCGAACCTGTCCCGGGCCAGGCTGAGCATCACCGACCTGCGCGGAGCCAACCTCTCCCGGGCGATGCTGAAGGAGGCCAACCTCCGCGGCGCCCTCTTCCGCGGCGCGAACCTGGTGGGCGCGCAGATGGACGGCGCCCTCGGGATGGAGACGCTTCCCGAGGCCGCCATCCTCGCCGTGAAGCCTCCGGACCACCCGACCCAGGCCTCCGATCCCACCCGCGCCGCCGCCAGCGCCTCCACCCACGCCGGCGCGGAGGCCGGACTGAAGGGGACCGTGGCGACCCCCATGCCCCGCACCATCGAGCTGGCGGAGCCGGCCCCGCGCCGCGCCCTGCCGACTTCGCGGCCGCAGGCAGCGGAGCCCGCGGCCCCTGCGGCCCCGCCGGCGCCGCCCCGGGTGCGGCGTCAGAAGGCCCCGAAGGCGGGCGGGAAGTACCACCCGCCCCTCAAGCAGATCCCGGCGCTCATCTTCACCACCGCGGGCTGGATCCGGGGGACCTTCCACGTGCCCCTGATGCACGGGTTCATGGACTACCTCCAGCGCAGCGGGGAACTGCTCAAGCTCACGGACGTGACCCTTCCCCACCTCAAGAAGCAGCTCGACTTCTTCGGTCTGCGGCGGATCTCGGCCCTGATGATCATCCCCGACTGCGAGGAGGAGCTGCTCAGCCTCCCGGTGGTGATGGGCAAGAACGACACCTTCACCGCCTCCTTCCTGCTGGAGTCCGGCAGCGTGACCGGGAACGTGACCATCGAGGCGGACATCCGCATCAGCGACTACCTGAACCAGAGCCGCTTCCTCGTGCTCCGCGACACCATCGTGGGCTCCCACGGCGGCGCCGGCGGCAAAGGGCAGAGCGCGCGCTTTCCCCTGCTCATCCTGAACAGCCACGGCATCATCGGCACCTCCGAGGAGCCGCTCAACACCTAGGGGCCTCAGCCCTCCCCGCCGAAGTCTGTGCCGGCCGGAAAGGCCGCGGCTTCCGCCCCCAGGCGCGCGTGGAGCAGGAATTCCACATTGCCCTCGCCGCCCGGGATCGGGCTCTGCGCGAGGCCCCGCGGCCTCAGCGCCGTGCCGGCGAAGAAGGCCCATATCTCCTCGCAGACGCGGCGGCGCACCGCGGGGTCGCGGACGATGCCACCCTTGCCAACGTCGGCGGGGCCGGCCTCGAACTGGGGCTTCACCAGGAGCACCGCGTCCGCGCCAGGGGAGAGGCTGGGGAGCACCGGAGGGATGGCCAGGCGCAGGGAGATGAAGCTGAGGTCGGCCACCAGCAGCGAGCAGCGCTCGGGGATGCGCGCGGGATCCCAGAGCCGCAGGTTGGTCTGCTCGAGGGAGACGACGCGGGGATCGCTGCGCAGCTTCCAGTGGAGCTGGTTGGTCCCAACGTCCACGGCGTGGACCTTCGCGGCGCCGCGCTGGAGGAGGCAGTCGGTGAAGCCCCCCGTGCTGGCCCCGGCGTCGAAACAGACGCGGCCGGACGGATCGATCCCGAACGCGTCGAGGCCGCCGGCGAGCTTCAGGCCCCCCCGGCTCACGAAGGGCGGCGCGTCGCCCCGCAGCCGCAGGTCGGCGTCCTCGCCCACCGCCGCCCCGGCCTTGGTGACGGGATGGCCGCCCACCAGCACGTCGCCGGCGAGGATGCGGGCCTGGGCCAGGCTCCGGCTTTCCACGAGGCCGCGCTGCACCAGGAGCTG
>JBDIBF010000162.1:0-3554 GCA_039812765.1 Holophagaceae bacterium | reverse complement strand
GAGGGGCGGCATCACCAGGCCGAAGCCCACGAGGAAGGGGGCCACGTCCAGCACCTCGCGCAGCTGGCGGCCCACCAGGATGCCCATCTCCAGCAGGAAGAAGCTGAGGAAGCCCTTGAACAGGTCGCCGGTGAAGGGCTTCATGGCCTCGGCGCCCTTCTCCCCCGTCACCGCGCCGATGACCAGGCTGCCGATGAGCAGCAGATGGGCGCCGTCGGTGAAGGCCTCGTGCAGCACGGCCTTGAGACCCGCGCCGGGGGCGTGCGGACCGGCCTCGGCCTCCGGCACCACCGCTTCCACACCGGGGCCGGTGACCGCCCCAGCGGTCTCCGGCGCGGGGACCGCGGCGCCGCGCCGGGCCCAGGAGGCGAGTAGCACCGCCATGATGATGGCCGGCGACTCCATGAGCACCAGGCCCACCGTGGCGCCGCCGGACGTGGGGAGGCCCTGGGCCGCCACGAACTGGGAGGCCACGGTGAAGGTCACCGCGCTCACCGAGCCGTAGGTGGCGGCGATGGCCGCGGCGTCGAAGAGGCCCACGCGCCGCTTGAGGATGGCGTAGCTCCAGGCCGGGACCGCCACCGCCATCAGCATGGCCAGGCCCACCACGATGGCCACCGCGGCGGTGAAGCCGGTGTGGGCCAGGGCCTGGCCGCCCTTGAAGCCCACCGCCATCAGCAGGTAGAGGGAGAGGAACTTGGCGACGGGCTGGGGGATCTCCAGGTTGGAGCGGATCATCGCCACGGCGGCGCCGAGGACGAAGAAGAGGACGGCGGGTTCGAGCAGCATGCTCCAGGGGCTCATCGGGACTCCATGAGGTTCGGGGTCAGGCGCAGGTTCAAGCGCGGGCGGGTCCGGCCGCCGCGCGGCGCAGCCGGTCGTGGACCGCGGCCCAGCCTTCGGTGGCCGGGGGCAGGTCCACCACAATGCGGTGGTGGGGAGGCTGGTCCACGGCGCGCAGGGCGGCGTAAAGCCGAGCGCCGTAGGCCTCGGGATCCCGGGGCATGGCCACGCGGGTGGAGGCCGGCGGAACGGGTTCCGCGGCCTCGTCCAGGGCCAGCCAGGCCGCCGGGCCCTGGAAGGGGAGGGGCTCGCCCGGGGCACGCAGGTGGAGGGGCAGGCGAGGGGCGTAATGGCGCAGGCCGAGACCGGGCGAGGGCGCCGGACCCTTCGCGGGCGCGGTCTCCAGGGCCTCGACGGCGCCGAGGAGCCGCCGCAGCAGGGCGGGGGGGATGGGCCCCGGCCGCAGGACCCGCGGGGACTCCCCGCTCAGGTCGACCACGGTGCTCTCCAGGCCGCGGGCGGTGGGGCCGCCGTCCAGCACCAGCGGAATGCGGCCTTCCAGGTCCTCCAGCACGTGGGCCGCGAGGGTGGGGCTGATGCGCTCACTGAGGTTGGCGCTGGGGGCCGCCAGGGGCCGGCCCAGCCGGTAGATGAGCCCCAGGGGTACCCGGTGGGCGGGCATGCGCAGCGCCACCGTGTCCCCGCCGCCGGTCACCGCGTCGGGCACCCCGTCCCGGCGCGGCAGGACCAGGGTCAGGGGCCCCGGCCAGAAGGCCTCCGCCAGGCGGATGGCCGCCTCCGGCCAGGCCCGGACCAGGCTGCGGGCCATGGGCAGACCGTCCACGTGGAGGATCAGGGGATTGGTGGAAGGCCGGCCCTTGGCGGCGAAGATGCGGGCCACCGCCTCGCCGTCGAGCCCATCTGCCCCGAGACCGTAGACCGTCTCCGTGGGGAAGGCCACCAGGGCGCCCTTCCGGAGCAGGGCGGCCGCCTCCCGCAGGGCCGCGGGATCGGGCCAGACGGGATTCACGGGCAGCACCCGGGTGGCGGAGGCGGAGGCCGGGGTCATGGGAGCCGCTCCAGGAGCGCGCGCAGGCCTTCCCACAGCGCCGCGCCGAGCAGGGCCACCGCGGCGGTGAAGGCCCCGCTCAGGACCAGGCCGAGCCAGGCCAGGAGGGCCCGGCCCAGGGCCAGGCCGGCCCCCAGCAGTCCCAGGGCGAGGGAGGGGATGGTGTTGCTGAGGGGAACCACCGCCAGGGGCAGGAGGAGCACGAAGCTTGTCCAGACCACCGCGGCACCCGCGAGGAGGAGCGGCATCCGGGGGGAGCGCAGGCGGAGGACGGGGCCGAAGAAGCGCTTGATCCGCCGCTGGAGGCGCCGGCCCGGTCCCTTCTGCCCGAGCCAGGCCTGGGCGCGCTGGGGGAACCAGGGCTCGGGCCGGCCGAGGGCCAACTGCAGTCCCAGGGCCACGCCCGCCGCGCCGGCGAGGGGGGCGGTGAGGCTGCCGATGCCCGGAAGCACCGAGGGGGCGGCCACCACCAGCAGCAGGCTCCCGTAGCGGCGGAGGGAGAGGGAGGGCGCCACTCAGGCCTCCCCACCCGCGGGTTCCGCCTTGGGCTTGGGCCAGATCAGGGAGGCGGCGACGGCGCCTCCCACCAGCAGGCCGATCACGCCCAGGCTCCACGAGGTGGGGACCTTGAAGAGGTCCACGACCAGCATCTTCAGGCCCACGAAGACCAGCACCAGGCTCAGGCCCACCTTCAGGAGGTGGAACTTCTCCACCACCCCGGCGAGGAGGAAGTAGAGGGACCGCAGGCCGAGCATCGCGAAGATGTTCGACGTGAAGACCAGGAAGGGGTCCTTGGTCACCGCGAAGATGGCGGGCACGCTGTCCACCGCGAAGACCAGGTCCGTCAGTTCTACCGCCACGAGGACCAGCAGCAGGGGCGTGGCGTAGCGGCGACCGTCCTTCACCACCGTGAAGGCCGGGCCGTGGTAGGTCTCCACCGCGGGGACGAGGCGGCGGAAAAGGCGGAACACCGGGTTCGAGCGCGGGTCGAACCCTTCGCCGCGGACCACCAGCATCTTGATGCCGGTGACCAGGAGGAAGGCGCCGAAGACGTAGAGCACCCAGTGGAACTTGGCCAGCAGGGCCGCGCCGAGGCCCACGAAGACGGCCCGCATCACCAGGGCGCCGAGGATGCCCCAGAAGAGCACCCGGTGCTGGTAGGCCTCGGGCACCGAGAAGGCGCCGAAAATGAGGACGAACACGAAGATGTTGTCCACGCTCAGGGCCTTCTCGATGAGGTAGCCCGTGAGGAACTCCATGCCCCGTTCGGGGCCGTGGAACTGCCAGATCCCGGCGTTGAAGGCCAGGGCCAGGGCCACCCACACCACGCTCCAGGCCGCGGCCTCCTTCACCGTCACCTTGTGGGCGGTGCGGTGGAAGACGCCCAGGTCGAGGGCGAGCATGGCGAGGACGAAGGCGATGAATCCGCCCCACATCCAGGGGGAGCCGATGGTTTCCATGGTTCCGCCTCCCTCCCCTAGCGCCGGGGCCCGGCGGCCAGCTGGGACTCGTGACGGCGGAGGGCCCGGCCGAGGGCGCGGCCCGCGCGGTCGGCGGCCCCGTCGATGGCGCCGTAGAGGTCGGAGCCCACGGCTTCCACGACGAGGGTGGGAAGGCCGTGGCAGGTGGCCTTGATGCGGCAGACCTTGTCCAAGCCGCCCTTGGGCCCGTTCTCGTCCCGGAGCCGGACCTCGACGTCCTT
>JBDIBF010000161.1:0-3604 GCA_039812765.1 Holophagaceae bacterium | reverse complement strand
CATCCCCGTGGACGAATCCGAGCTGCCCCTGCGCCTGCCGGACCTGGAGGACTTCAACCCCGGCGAGGATCCCGCCGGGACCCTGGCAAGGGCCGCCGACTGGCGCTTCTTCCAGAAGGACGGGAAGTGGTTCGCCCGGGAGACCAACACCATGCCCCAGTGGGCGGGCTCCTGCTGGTACTACCTGCGCTTCATGGACCCGAAGAACCCGGCGGCCGCCTTCTCCCAGGAGGCCGCGCAGCGCTGGCTTCCCGTGGACCTCTACGTGGGCGGCGCCGAGCACGCCGTGCTCCACCTGCTCTACGCCCGCTTCTGGCACAAGGTGCTCCAGGACGCGGGCCTCGTGGCCGTGCCCGAGCCCTTCAAGCGCCTCGTGCACCAGGGCATGATCCTCGGCGAGGTGGAGTACACCGGCTTCGTGGACACCGCCGGGAATCCCGTGCCAAAGGATGAGGCCATGCCCGACGGCGACGGCGGCTTCAAGCACGCGACGACCGGCGCGCCCCTCAAGGTCCAGCGCTACGCAGAGGAGCTGGTGGAGAAGAAGGGCCAGGCCACGGTGCTGAAGGAGGATCCTTCGATCCAGCTCGACGCCCGTGCCCACAAGATGAGCAAGTCCAGGGGCAACGTCATCAACCCCGACGACGTGGTGAAGGCCCACGGGGCGGACGCCCTGCGGCTCTTCGAGATGTTCCTGGGCCCGCTGGAGGCGGTGAAGCCCTGGAGCACCAGCGGCATCGCCGGCGTCGCGCGCTTCCTGGAGCGCACCTGGGCCCTCGGCCAGAAGCCCATGACCGGGGCCGCCCCCGAAGGCGAGCTGCTCCGCAGCCTGCACAAGACCATCCGCAAGGTCACCGAGGACATCGAAGGCCTGCGCTTCAACACCGCCATCAGCGCCCTCATGATCCTCCTCAACGACCTGGCCAAGGCCGACCCGCTGCCGAAGCAGGCCGTCGAACTCCACGTCCGCCTCCTCCATCCCTTCGCGCCCCACCTAGCCGAGGAGCTCTGGGAGACGCTCGGCCACGCGCCCAGCCTCCAGGCCGTGCCCTGGCCGGCCTACGACCCCGCCCTCTGCGTCGACGAGGCCGTCACCGTCGCCGTGCAGGTCAACGGCAAGCTCCGCGGCAAGGTGTCCCTCCCGCCGGACGTGGCGGAGGTTGATGCGATCCGCGCCGCCAAGGCCGACGAGGGCGTGGCCAAGTGGCTCGACGGCAAGGAGCTCGTCAAGACCGTGTGGGTGCCCGGCAAGCTGGTGAGCTTCGTGGTGAAGGGGTAGGCCGCCAGGTCCCGGTCCAGCCCCGAGCCATCACTCGGCCAGATTCCGTCCGAACCCAAGGGTGTGCGGCCGTTGACCTTCCAGGAGCACCCCGATCCACGAGGGCCGCGCCCTTCGGCCCTCGCGGATCGCGGTGCCAGAGCGCGGCGCGCTCTGGCACCCGTGTCCGGCGCGAGGGAAGGGCGCCCTCGCGGTGGACGCGGGTGCTCGATGGAAGGCCGCGCCTCCGTCGGTTCGGTCCGGACCGTCGTCGCTGCCATCCGCGGCGGTTCGGGATGGGCACGTGAGTCTACGGGCTCGGGAGGCCGGTACGGGATGGAACCGCCGCCGTGATCTACCGCACAGCCTGGACAGGTCCGTTGCCCGGCCTCCGCGCCCCGTGCGAGCCTGGACCTCGCATGGTTCCCGTCACCCTCCCGGCCCGCCCCATCCGGCGCATGAAGCGCCGGGCGGAGCACGAGGCGCGGTCGAGCTGCGGGTCGGGCGCGAAGGGCTGAGCCCTTTCGAACCCCGAACTCCTGCCGGTCGCGCGACCGGCCCGCCCCGCATCCGGAGATCCCATGCCCCACACCCTCATCGAACCCTTCCGCATCAAGTCCGTCGAGCCCATCCGCATGACCACCCGCGCCGAGCGGGAGGCGCTGCTGGCCAAGGCGAAGCTCAACCCCTTCCTCCTCCACGCCGACGACGTGCTGCTGGACTTCCTCACGGACAGCGGCACCGGCGCCATGAGCGCCAAGCAGTGGGGCGCCATCATGGAGGGCGACGAGAGCTACGCCGGCGCCCGCAGCTTCTTCCGCCTCGAATCCGTCATCAAGAACCTCACGGGCTACGCCCACCTCATCCCCACCCACCAGGGCCGGGCCGCCGAGCGCATCCTCTTCGCCGTGGCCACGAAGCCAGGCGACCTGGTGCCCAACAACACCCACTTCGACACCACCCGGGCGAACCTCGAGTTCGACGGCGTGGAGGCCGTGGACCTCGTGATCCGCGAAGGCCTCGATCCGCGGAACCCGCACCCCTTCAAGGGGGACATCGATCTCGCACGCCTCGAGGCGCTGCTGGCGAAGGAGGGCCACCGTGTCCCCTTCGGCATGATGACCGTGACCAACAACAGCGGTGGCGGCCAGCCCGTCTCCATGGGCAACCTGCGGGCCTGCTCGGAGCTGCTGAAGCGCCACGGCAAGCCCTTGGTGCTGGATGTCTGCCGCTTCGCCGAGAACGCCATGTTCGTGAAGCTCCGCGAGCCGGGCTACGCCGACCGCAGCATCGAGAGCATCGTCCAGGAGATGTTCGGCCTCGCCGACGGCTGCACCATGAGCGCCAAGAAGGACGGCCTCGTGAACATCGGCGGCTTCATCGCCCTGAAGGACGACCGCTGGGTGGAGGCCGCGCGCAACCTCCTCATCCTCACCGAGGGCTTCCCCACCTACGGCGGCCTCGCGGGACGGGACCTGGAGGCCCTCGCCGTCGGCCTCGAGGAGGTGCTCCACGAGGACTATTTGAGATACAGGCTGCGCACCGCCGAGTACATGGGCGAGAAACTCAAGGCCGGCGGCGTGCAGATCGTCGAGCCCACCGGCGGCCACGCGGTCTACCTCGACGCCAAGGCCTTCCTGCCCCACCTGAAGCCCGAGGACTACGCCGCCTGGGCGCTGTCGGCGGCCCTCTACCTGGAAGGCGGGATCCGTGGCGTGGAGATCGGCTCCGTCATGTTCGGCAAGCGCCTGGAGGACGGCACCGAGACCTACCACGCCATGGAGCTGGTGCGCCTGGCCTTCCCCCGTCGGGTCTACACCCAGAGCCACTTCGACTACGCGGCCGAGGTGATCTGCGAGCTGAAGGCCAAGGCCGACACCGTGCGCGGCGTGCGCATCGGGAAGCAGAGCCGCTTCCTGCGCCACTTCACCGCGGAGTTCCGCTGGGCCTGATCCAGTCGAGGGCGGACCGCCCGGTCCCTCCGGTCGCTCCACATCCCCCTCGGGCTCCCCCGGGCCTTGTCCGAGCCAGGCTCGGATACGGCATCGACGCCGTCACCGCCTTCGTGACCTGCATCAGAGCCGGGCCGCCTACCTTTCCCAGTGGCGGGACGGGGCTCCCGGGGGAGCGCGCCCGTCGCTCCGGAGGTCCCATGCTGCCCTACCTGATGCTTCCCGCGGTCATCCTCGCCCTCCCGGCGGCCCCGGTGCCCGGTGCCGTCCAGGTCCACTCCCGCATCTGGGTCCTGAAGACGGCCCCCGGCCCCGAGACCTGGGCCACCCTCAAGTCCGCCGGCATCACCCACGTGATCAACCTGCGCCGGGACGGTGAACCCGGATTCGATCC
>JBDIBF010000160.1:0-3604 GCA_039812765.1 Holophagaceae bacterium | reverse complement strand
GGGTCCGAAGGCACGCCGTTGATCTCGGTGCCGCCCTGGCTGACGGCGCGGGTGTTGGCGAGGAAGCCGTGGGGGAAGACCGGATCCGGCGCGCTGGCGGCGTCGAGGCGGGCGACCTGGCTGGAGGTGAGCGCCACCTCGAGGCAGCGCAGGTTGGCGTCGAGTTGGGCCAGCGTCCGCGCCCCGAGGATGGGGCTGGCCACGCCGGGCCTGGCCAGCACCCAGGCCAGGGCGATCTCGGCCACGGGGCGCCCCTGCTCGGCGGCCACCGCCTCCAGGGCGTCGGTGATGCCCCAGGTCCGCTCGGTGAAGTACTTCGAATTCGCCCCGTGGCGGCCTTCCCCTTCGGGGCGCTTCGAGCGTCCGTACTTGCCGGTGAGGAGGCCGCCCTTGAGGGGGGACCAGGGCGTGAGCCCCAGATCCTGGTCCAGGGCGAGCGGCACGAGGTCGTGCTCCACCGTGCGCTCCATGAGGGAGTACTCGATCTGCAGGGCGATGAAGGGGCTCCAGCCCCTGAACTGCGCGGCCGCCTGCCCCTGGGCGACGCGCCAGGCCGGCGTGTCGGAGACGCCCACGTAGCGGACCTTCCCGGCGCGCACCAGGTCGTCCAGGGCCCGCAGCGTCTCCTCCATGGGAGTGTGGGGATCGTGGAAGTGCATCCAGTAGAGATCGAGGAAGTCGGTCCGCAGGCGCCGCAAGCTCGCCTCGCAGGCCGCGAGGATGCTCTTGCGGGAGGCTCCGCCGGCGTTGGGGTCGCCGGGGAAGAGGTTGCCGCAGAACTTGGTGGCCAGGACCATCCGCGGCCGGTTCCCGCGCTCGGCCATCCAGTCCCCGAGGATCACCTCGCTGTGGCCCTTGGTGTAGATGTTCGCCGTGTCGAGGAAGTTGCCGCCGCCTTCCGCATAGCGGTCCAGCATGCGCCGGCTCTCGTCCACCTCCGCGCCCCAGCCCCAGTCGGTGCCGAAGGTCATGGCGCCAAGACAGAGGGGGGAGACGCGGAGCCCCGAGCGGCCAAGGGTGCGGTAGGAGGTGAGCGCGAGGGACATGGGGCTCCGGAGGTGCAGGTCGTTCAGCCAGTCTAGCCCCCGTCGCGGCGCGTCCCGATTCTGGACGCCGTCCAGGACCGGGACACATCGTGACCGCGGCCACCGTGAAAAATGCCTGGACGAAGCCATGCGCGGGACGATCCTGGACAGACCGGCGGCCTTCAGCACGAATTTCGCAAAGGTAAGACTTTCCTGGCCGTTCGAACCCACGCGGCCCGGCATGCAGGCTTCCGCGCACCGCGGGTGCCACGAGGGGTGTCATCCATGGGCAGGGCAGGTCCGAGATCGCCGATTCCCCTGGGGCCCTTCCGGGCACACCCGGTGGCCTCCCCATGACGGGTCCCGGCGGGAATCTCGGGGCGCCCCGGTGGGCCCTGACGGGCCTGCTGGCCTGCGTGGGAGGCCTGATCCTCCTGGCCGCCTTCGAACTGTTGCTTGTGCCGCGCCCGGAGGACCTCGCCCAGCGGGAGGCCCGGCATGCCCAGGTCCTGCGCAGTGCTGAACTGCTCCGCAGCTCAGCCCTGGCCCACCGGACCCAGCCCGGAGGCCCCCTGCGGGACCAGTTCCGGGCCCGGACCCAACGCGCCAGGGGGGAACTCGCCGAGGCGCTGAAGGAAGCCCCCTGGGCCGGACCGGAGCTCCAGGCCCTGGACAAGGCCGTCTCGGCGCTGGACCAGGATCCCGCCGCCGCCCTCCGCGCCGCCGATCTCGCCTCCCGGCTGCGGGACGAGGATGCGGGCCGGCTGGCGGAGCGCCGGAGGGAGGCCCGCCTCGCGAGGTACGGGGCCCTGTGGGCCCGCCTCGCCCTGCTCCTGGTCATGGCCCTGGCCGGGGGCGAGGCGCTGCGCCGACTGATGGAGAACCGGACCCTGGTCCGGGGCCTGCAGTCCGAGCGCGAGGCCCTCATGGAGCTGCTCGACCACACCCGGGACTATGCGGGACTCGCGAAGGCCGACGGCACCATCCTGTTCTGGAACGCGGCCCTCCGCGGGCTGCACGACCTCGGCTCGGGCAGCAGCGGGCGCCACCGCCTCCCGGCCCTGGCCATCGCCGACAACCACACCCCCGAGTCCTACCGCAGCCTCGTCGAGCAGGGCATCCCGACCGCGTTCGCCCGGGGCCGGTGGTCCGGGGAGTCCACCTTCGTGGACGCCGCGGGGCGGGAGGTCCCGGTGCGGCAGGTGCTGGTGGGCATCCGGGACGCCCGCCAGCGCCCGGCCCACCTCGCCATGGTCGCCACGGACCTCCGGGAGGCGCGGACCCTGGAGCGGATGCGGCAGGCCCTGGTGCGCACCGTCGGCCACGACCTCCGCTCACCCCTCGCCACCCTGCGCGGCGCCCTGGGCGCCTACAGCTCCCGGCACCTCGAGGGGCGCAGCGAAGAGGAGCTGAGGCTGCTCCGCCTGGCGGAACACAGCGCCGAGCGGCTGAGCCGCTTCGTGGACGACCTCCTGGACCTGGAGAAGCTCGAGGCCGGGGAGGTGCCCTTCCATCGGGTCCTCACCCCGGGGGAGGATCTCGCCACGGGGCTGGCGCGGGCCCTGCGCCCGGAACTGGAGGCCCACCGTCTCGGTTTGGAAGCCGGCGCCGACGCCGGCCCCCGGGCCAACCTGCTCCTCGATCCAAGCTGGATGCTCCGGGCCCTCGCCAGCCTCGCCCTGGAGGTGGCCGCAGGCATCCCCGAGGGAGGGTCGCTGGCGATCCGGCACGGCCTCGTCCTCGGGGAACCAGGGCGGCCCAGGGCCTTCTGGCTGGAGACCGTGGCCATCCGGCCGGCCGGGACCGCGGCGCCCGCACCGGAGGCCGAGGGCGGCGGAAGCGGGCCCGGTCTCGCCCTCCTGGTCGCCCGGGCCGTCCTGCGCCAGCATGGCGGTACGGCCACCGACCTCCCCGGGGGTGGCATCCGGGTGGAGCTGCCCCTCCATCACGGCCTCTCCTCCCCCCTGGACCCGGGCCCCGCGGCCCATGGCGCGGCCCGAATCCTCCTGATCGAGGGGGATCCCGGCCCCGCCATGGCCCTGCGGGTTGCCCTGGAATCCCGGGGCGCCCTCACCCGCCACGCCGCCGACCTGGCCGAAGCCCTCCGGACCCTGCAGGGCCAGGTGCTGGACCTGGTGGTGGTGGAGGCGGACGGGACCTGCCTGCGGCTGCTCGACCTCGCCGAGGCCCTGCGGACGAATCCCCGCCAGGCCGGCGCGGGACTCGCCCTCTCGCGGCGAGACCCCCAGGGCGGGGACGAGCCGCGGGGGAGCCTCCTGGTCCTCGCGGACGCCCTGCCCCTCACGCCGTCCTCGAGGCTCCGGGTCCACCGCGCCGTCGAGCAGATCGCGCGGCCCCGCAGCGGGGGCCAACCGCCGAGCCTGGTCCTGCTCGAGCCCCACGAGGGACGCCGCGCCGACGCCCTGGCGCTCCTGGAAGGGTGCGGGGACCTGAGCGTCGCCGCCACCGCCGAGCGGGCCTGCGAGCTCCTGGCCGAGGAGGACCGGGACCTCCTCGTGCTCGGTCCTGGCGGAATGCCCCACCTGGGCCCGATCCTCCGCGCCCAGGGGCCGGCGGTG
>JBDIBF010000159.1:0-3703 GCA_039812765.1 Holophagaceae bacterium | reverse complement strand
GGCGTGCTGCGGCGGGATTTCGGGCTCGAGATCCCGGATGGTGTGGCGTTCCGGGCCTTCTCAGGCGCCTGAAGGCTTCACCACGGGATCTCCCGCCGGTCCTGGATGAACCTCCCCGTGAGCGAGGCCGGGGCCTCGAGGGCCAGCCACACGGCGGTGTCCGCGCCCTGGGCCACGCTGCGGGTGGCGGAGGGGCCGCCCATGTCCGTGCGCACCCAGCCGGGGCACAGGCTGTTCACGGCGACGCCCATCGGCTTCAAGGACACGGCCGCCTGGATCGTGATGGCGTTCAGCGCGGCCTTGGAGGTGTTGTAGGCCGGCGCCACCCAGCCGCCCATGGTGGAGAGCTGGCCGCCGGTGCTGCTCACGTTCACGATGCGCCCGCCCCTGGCCATCAGGGGCGCGAAGGCCTTCATCACCCGCCAGGGGCCGAGGGCGTTGGCCTCCAGGGTGGCGCGGAAGGCGGTCTCGTCTCCGTCGAGGATGGGCGTGCCCTCGTCCAGGAGGACGCCCGCGTTGTTCACCAGGATGTCCAGGCGCCCGGCCTTCGCCTTCACCGTTCCGGCGGCGGCCTCCACGCTCGCGGTGTCGCCCACGTCGAGAAGGATCGTCTCCGTGCCCTCGGGTCCCTCCCCCGACCGCTGCCCCGCGAAGACCCGGCAGCCCCGGGCCGCCAGGGCGCGGGCGATCTCCCGGCCGATGCCGCGGGAGGTGCCGGTGACGAGGGCGATGGTGGCAGAGGTCATGACTCACCCTTCAGATCGGGAGGAATGATGGCGGTGGATCCTGGCTTCAGGCGCCGTTGGCGAAGCCCCCATGCAAAGACGCCCGCAAGCCCTCCAAGAATCGCACCGACTGGAGCTGGAAAGAAAAAGGAGGGCTGATGGATTGGGAAGCTGAAGCCTGCCATGAATAGGTGCCCGATGTAGGCTGCAGCAGCCAGGGAAAGGGGGAGCAGGAGCAAGGATCGACGGCTCCCCGAGGCTCGGGTGAGTACAAAGCCTGTGAGAGTGCCTGCGAACGTCGTACCGGCATGAAGCAATGGAATGAACCCCGACTCAACCCAAGACGAATCGCCCTCTCTCGAAACTGCCAAGGCTGACGATGCCATGGCGACAATGGAACCGGTTACTGCAGCAAGAGAGGAATGGAGCCACCATCCTGCCCAACTCAAGAGGGCAAGACTCCGTGAATCGCCCGATCCAGAACGGGTTGCGGGTCTGGGGATCCATGACCCGAGGAACCAGCCAAGCCAACTCGAGAGCACATTGAATACCGTGGCCTGGCAACCCTCAGGCCCGGAAGAAGTGAATGTGAGGAAGGCACCAAGCGCGAGGCCGGCGGCAGCTGTGAAGCCCTTGCCGAAACGGTGCGTGAAGATTCGTCCGCAAGCCCAAGCGCCGAGCAGCACCGTTCCGCTGGATCCAGCCAGGGAAAGGCACTTCTCGAGAAGCGTCCTGCCCTCGGTTCGTAGGGGATTCGTGCTCCAAGCCTCGGCTGTCAGGTAGGCCATCAGTCCAACGAGGCACAGAACTTGAACCCTGAGAGAAGGCTCAATCAGGGCTGGCTCTGGGGCATCCTGCAGCAGCTCGGCCCTTGGCGGGGCGTAGGGACCATCTTCCATGACTGAAGCTTGGAAGTGCCTGTCCCTGGTGGTCAAGCGCCCCACGCGAAGCTGCGCAGGCTCATGTTCCGGAACTGCATCCCGGCGTAGACGTCCCTCAACACTTCGTCCCCGTGGCTCGCCCCCAGCGCCACGAAGAGCGGATCGAAGTGGTCCGTGGTCGGGGCGACGCGGCGGGCTTCGGGCCAGGCGTCGCGGTAGGCGAGGAGCTCGTCGAAGCGCCGCGAGCCCACGCGGTCCATGATCCAGGCCTCGTCCTCCACGGCCCAGGCGTCGGGCTCGGCGAACTCGGCGCCCCAGTCCATGGTGCGGAAGTTGTGCACGAGGCCGCCGGAGGCGAGCAGCAGCGCGCCCTCGTCCCTGAGCGGGCGCAGGGCTTCGCCGAGGCGGAGGAGGTCAGCCGGGGGAAGCTCCGGCAGCGAGACCTGCACGATGGGCACCGCCGCGTCGGGGAAGAGGTGCCGGGTGACGGCCCAGGTGCCGTGGTCCAGGCCGCGCAGGGCCTCGGGGGCCGCGGTGAACCCCGCCGCCGCCGCGAGGTCCAGGGCCCGGGAGGCCAGGTCCGGGTCGCCGGGGCAGGGGTACTGGACTTCGTAGAGTTCGGCCGGGAAGCCGCCGAAGTCATGGATCGTCTCGGGCCGCTCCTGCATCGTGGCCTTCACGCCGCCACGGGTCTGCCAGTGGGCGGAGACCGCGACCACGGCCCTGGGAGGTTCCGCCAGCCCCGCCGCGAAACCCGCCAGGGCGCAGCCGTAGGGGTGCTCCGTGGCCAGGGCCAGCATGGGGGAGCCGTGGGAGACGAAGAGGACCGGGGCGCGCATGGGGTTCTCCGGTCCGAAGGGTAGCGTTTCCGCCGTTGGCGGGCTCCCGCCGGACGGTGATGATGGTCCCATGTCGAAGGCCCCCAGCACCAACGCCACCCGCCTCCTGAAGCAGGCGGGCGTGGCCTTCACCGAGCACCTCTACCGCTACGAGGAGAAGGGCGGCACCGCCGTCTCGGCCCGGGAGCTGGGCCTGGACGAGCACGCGGTCATCAAGACCCTCGTCATGGAGGACGAGAAGGGCGCGCCGCTGATCGTCCTCATGCATGGTGACCGGGAGGTGAGCACGAAGGAGCTGGCCCGCCAGATCGGCGCGAAGGGCGTGCAGCCCTGCAAGCCCGACGTCGCGAACCGGCACTCGGGCTACCTGGTGGGCGGGACCTCGCCCTTCGGCACGAGGAAGGCCATGCCGGTGTATGTCGAGGCCTCGATCCTGGAACTGCCTCGGATCTGGATCAACGGCGGGAGCCGGGGGTTCCTGATGGGGATGGATCCGAAGGAGATCGGGCGGGTGCTGGAGGCGACGGTGGTGAGGGTCGCGAACTAGGGACGGCACCTAGGGAAGGGCAAACGGATTGGAGGTGGGGGCCGCGGTGGGAAGGGCGCGTCCCGGCCTGGGCATGGGGGAGGATCCTGCCGCGCTGTCGCTTGGCCGCATGCGTGTCCACCGCGGCCGGAAGGCGCGGCCGCGGTGGACGCGCATGCCTTTGGAAGGTCAACTGCAACTTCAACTTCAAGGTCAACTTCAACATCGACAGCCAAGATCTCCCCTGCATCTCGAGATCCGACCCCGCCCCGCACCTTCCGAGCCGAGGGTTGATGCGCCTTTCAATCGGCACCGCGATGAAGCGTGTTCCGCGCCCTTTGCGGAACACGCTTCATCGTGGTGCTGCCAAGCGAGAGCGCGGCAGGGACATGAACCCTGAAGGTCTCTGGTCTCAGCGTCGCGACGTCTCGACCCCTGCCCTTGCCATCCCCCTCAGAACGGATCGGAGAACTTCGGATCCGTCGTGATCGCCGTGTCCGTGAGCGTCCCGAGGAACGCCCTCAACGCCGCCTTCTCCTCCGCGCTGAGGTTGAACCGCACGGCCTGCCCGCCATTGGGGCCCGGCGGGGTGCGGAGCTGGGGGCTCAGGTTCGGGCTGTCCTTCACGCCGGTGCTGTAGTGCTCGATCACTTCGTCCAGCGTCGCGAAGCGGCCGTCGTGCATGTAGGGCGCCCGCAGGGCGACGTTGCGCAGGGAGGGCACCTTGAAGCG
>JBDIBF010000158.1:0-3719 GCA_039812765.1 Holophagaceae bacterium | reverse complement strand
CGGGAGGCCCGCCCGGACCTCGCCCCGGCCCTCGCGTCCGCCATCGACCGCGCCATGGCCAAGCGGGCCCAGGACCGCTTCCCGGACCTCCACGCCTTCGCGGCCTCCTTCGATGCCACGAGCCAGTCCCAGCAGGCCATCCAGGTCAGCGGGTCCCAGCTGGCCATCACGCTCCCACAACCTTCGCCGGGCCCAGCGCCCGATCCCCAGCCTCCCCGGACGGGCCGGGGTGTCCTCGCCGGGGCCGTGGGCCTCAGCCTCCTGGCCGGACTCGGCGGCGGCTGGTTCCTCTGGCGTCGCTCCCATCCCGCGCCGGTCCGCGCGGCCCGCACCCTGGCGGTCCTTCCCCTGGAGCAGGCGGTCCCCAACCCGGACCAGGCCTGGATGGGCACCAGCCTGGCCGACGCCATGACCACCGCCCTCAGCCTGCGGGGGGATGTGATGGTCCTGGACCGGGTCTGGGTGCAGGAGGCCCTCCTTCGCATGGGCGAGCGGCCCGGCCAGGTGCCGTCCTCCATCCAGAAGGTGGCCCGGGAACTGAAAGCCGACGTCTGGATCCTCGGCAGCTACCAGGTGCAGGGCGATCGCATCCGGGTCGCAGTGCGCACCCTCGACGCCGCGAAGGGCTCCGTGGGCGCCCAGCTCATCGTCAACGGGCAGGTGAAGGACCTCCTCGCGGTGGAGGACGAACTCCAGGCCAAGCTGCCGGGGATCCTCGGGATCAAGGGGGAGGCCCAGGGGCTGGACCCCCACTCCAAGGCCCGCAACCCGCAGACGCGGGAACTGTTCGCCAAGGCGAGCGATCTGGCCTCCAAGGGCAACGCCGACGCCTTCGAAGCCGCGGTGACCCTCTACCGCAAGGCCCTTGAACTCGAGCCGGACTACGCCCCGGCGCGGGCGGGCCTCTCCTGGGCCCTCCAGGGCCTGGGGTCGGCGGAGAGCCACCTCGGACGGACCGAGAAGGCCCGGGAGCGTTTCCGCGAGGCCGAGGCCGAGGCCGCCAAGGCGGTGTCCCTTGACCCGCGGCTCGCCCTCGCCCACCGGGCCCTGGCGGCCGCCTACAACCGGCTGGGGAAGGCGGAGGACGCCAAGAGCGCCGCCGAGCGCGCGGTGACCCTGGATCCCGCCGACGCCCTCGCCCACACCTACCTGGCCGACGCCTACGCCTACGAGGAGGGCCCCGCGGCGGTGGACATCGCCCGCCGGCACTACCAGCGGGCCCTCGAGCTCGCGCCCGATTCCTGGCTGACCCACTACCGCTACGCCGTGCTCCTCCAGAACGACGGCGAGCTGGAAGCATCCGTGGCGGAGGCCCGGCGGGCCGCCGAGCTCCAGCCGAGCTCGGAATCCGCGCGGCTCGCCGCGGGGAACGCCCTCGTCTGGCTCGGACGCTACGACGAGGCGGAGCGGGAACTGCATCAGGGCCTGCAGCAGGTGCCCTCCGCCAGGCTCCTCAAACTGGCGCTGGGGGTGATCGCCTTCTCCAGGAAGGACCGCGAGGCCTTCGCCTCGGTCTACACCGACCTGCGGGATGCCTGGCCGAAGGAGAACTACACGGCGTTGCTGCTGGCCGGGCTCAGCCAGGGGATGGCGGGGGACGAGGCCGGCATGAAGCGGACCTTCCTCGCCGCCGCCACGGGCTCCCGAGGCGCGGACTGGGCCGCGAGGACCGCCAGCGAGCGGCGCGGGGCCTCGGTGAACCTCTATTTCATGGCCCGCTCCGTCGCGCTCCGGGGGGATCCGGGCGCCGCGGAGCAGCTGCTGGCCGCCGCCGAGGCGCTCGCGGTGGGGAAGCGGAAGGTGGCGGCCAAGGACCCCGCCTTCCGGCGCTGACATGGCGGCGGAGGCCGGCGGCCGCTTCGGACCCTACGCCCTGCTCGAGAAGCTGGGGGAAGGGGGCATGGGCGAGGTGTGGAAGGCGGTGGACACCCGGCTCGAACGGATGGTTGCGCTGAAGCTGTTGAAGGGCCGGGACGAGGCGGCCCGGAAGGCGATGATCCGCGAGGCCAAGACCGCCTCCCAGCTCACCCATCCCAACATCGCCGTGATCTTCGAGGCGGGGGAGGAGGAGGGAACCCCCTTCATCGCCATGGAGTACGTCCAAGGCCAGACCCTGCTGGAACGCCTCGGGCGGAGGCACTCCGAGGCGGAGATCCTCTCCATCGCGCGGCAGGCGGGAGCGGCGCTGCACCATGCCCACCAGCGGGGCGTGGTCCACCGGGACATCAAGCCGGAGAACCTGGTGCTCGCCGAAGGCGGCCACCTCGAGATCCTCGACTTCGGCATCGCCAAGCGGGGCCCGGCGGAGGAAGGCGCCGAGGCCTCCGCCCCCACGATGGTGCACCTCACCCAGCCCGGGGTGAGCATGGGGACGCCCGCCTACATGAGCCCCGAGCAGGCCTATGGTCGGCCCCTCGGACCGGCCTCGGACCAGTTCAGCCTCGGGGTCGTGCTTCGGGAGCTGGCCACCGGCGAGCCAACCTTTCGCCGGGAGGGCGTGATGGAGACCCTCCACGCGGTGGCGAAGGACGATCCCTGGCGGCTCGCGGAGCTGCGCCCGGACCTGTCGCCCGGGCTCTGCGAGGCCCTGGACCGGATGATCCGGAAGCAGCCGCAGGACCGCTTCGGCGACCTGGAGGCCTTCCTCGCCGCGCTGCCCGCCGCCCCCGGCCCTGCGGCGCCGGTCGTTCCTCCCGCTTCGGTCCGCGCTCCGGTCGGTCCGGGGCGGGCGGCCCGCCGGACGTGGCCCTGGATCGGTGCCGGCCTGGCCGTCGCGACGGGAATCGGGATCTACGCGGCCTGGACGCGTCGGAGACCGGCGGCTCCAGCGGGGGGCCCGCGGGTGGTGGCCCTCCTGCCGGTCTCGCTCCACCCCGGGGACCCCAGCCGGAGCTGGATCGGCACGAGTTTGACCGACGCGATGAACACGAGTCTGCTGCGGCGCGGGGACCTGCGGGTGCTGGATCGGCAGTGGGTGGCGGAGGCCGCGCGAGGGAGGCGCTGGAGCGGTGGGGAGTCCCCGGAGGAACTCGCGGGGCTCGCGGGCCTGCTCAAGGCCGACCTCCTCGTGACGGGGCTGTGCCGCATGGACGGGGATCGGCTCGAAGTCCGGATGAGGCTGCTGGATCCCAAGGGCATCGCGCCCCCGCGCGAGTTCGCCGCGACCGGCACCGCCGCCGGGCTGCTGGGCCTCGAGGACGCGCTCGCCTCCGGCCTGCCGGGCCTCTTCGGGCTGGAGGCCCCTCCGGCCTCCGCGTCCGCGCCGGAGACCGGGGGCTACCAGAAGGCCCGGAACCTGCGCACCCGCGAGTTGCACGCCCGCGCCCTCGAGCTCTCCGATCGAGGCAACATCGACGCCTACGACGCCGCCCGCACCCTGTTCAGGCAGGCCATCGAGGGGGAGCCCAACTACACGCCGGCCCAGGCGGGCCTCGCTTGGACCCTCCAGGACATGGGCGCCACGGAGGCGCACCTGGGCCGGCAGGAGAGCGCCATGGCCCACTTCCGCGAGGCGGAGGCCATCGCCCGGAGGGCCCTCGAGCTGGACCCCCGCTCCGCCCTCGCCCTCCGGGCTCTCGGGGGGGCGCTCATCCGGCAGTCGCGCTTCGACGAGGCCCGCGCCGCCGCCATGAGGGCCGTCGCCCTGGATCCCGTGGACCACCACGCGGTGGTGGGGCTCGCCGACACGTTCGCCTACAGCGACGTCCCGGCGGACCGCG
>JBDIBF010000157.1:0-3889 GCA_039812765.1 Holophagaceae bacterium | reverse complement strand
AACGCACGGAAGCACATGTCCATCTGCGTGCTGCCCGGCGGGAGATCGGCCCAGGTGAGCCACAGGTCCCCCACGCCGCGTCCCGTCCCCTTGTCCGCCTGGATGTCGAAGATGTAGAGCTCGTTCCCGCGGATCTGGACCGTCGCCCGGACCTGCTCGGCGGTGGCGCCGTGCCACCGCGGCCCGGCCACGGTGCCTCCGCCGTCCAGCCTCAGCCCCCGGGAAGGGGACCAGGAGAGGGTCGCCGAGCCCCGCACCGCTCCGTCCATGTCCAGGTCCGCAACCTTCCAGGCCCGGAGGGCCGAGGCCACCTTTCCGGCCTCCGCCGCCACCGAGCCGCTCGCCTGGAGGGCCCGGAGTCCCCGAGGGCCGAGGAGTCCGTCGGCCCGGGCCTCGAGGGCGAGGGATGGAAGCTCCAGCCGGAGCTGGGTGAGATCGAGCCTGCCGGCCTCCAGGGCGAGGTCCAGGCCACCGGCGGGCGCGCCCCCGTGGGTGAGCCGTGCCTTGGCCTGGATGGTCAGCGCATCCAGGCGGAGCGGCGACTGGAGATCCCCGGGGAGATCCAGGGACCCCTCGGCTTCACACCGGAGGCCTCGGAGGTCGGGCGCCTTCAGGCGGTCCGCCAGGGCGCCAAGGTCCAGCCCGGAGGCCCGGAAGGTCGCCCGGCTCCGTCCCTGCCGACGCCAGGACCCCTCGGCTTCCACCTGGCCGTCCTCCGACGTCCAGCGGAAGGCCTGCACCTTCGCCAGCCCCGGCTGGCCCGAGGCCTGGAGGAGGAGGCTGCCCGGCCGCAGCGGGAGGGACCGTCGGGAGAGGCGGCGCCCGTCCAGGCCCAGGGTCCAGCGCGGCTCGTCCAGGCTGCCGCCCAGCGTCCCGCGGAGTTCCACCTGGCCGTCCAGGGCTCCCTGAAAACCGGGGAAGGCCGCCACGTCCAGCCTCGCCTGGACCGAGGCCTCAAGCTGAGAGGTCGCCACACGGAAGCTCCCCCGGGCCAGGACCTGGCTGGGGCCCAGCCGGGCCTCCCCCTCCTCCAGTTCGAGCCGGTCCTCGCCCGCGCGTCCGGACAGGCGCAGCGAGCCTTCCTGCCGCTTCCTGTCGCCCCGGGCCTGGATGGCCATGGCGTTGGACCTGAGATCGACGTGGACGCGGTTCGGCCCTTCACCCCGCCCGTCGAGGTCGAAGCCCAAGACAGCCTCCGGGAGGCCCCAGGCCGGCTCACGGACTTCGGCGCTGCCGCCCCGGACGTGGATCTCGTCCAGCCTCACCTTCACGGTGGATGGGCGCTCCGGCCTGGGCTTCAGCTTGATCCGGGAGAGCCGCCCCCGGTCGGCCCGGAGGACGAGCCCTTCGACGTCCAGCCGGCGGAGGTGGGGCTCGGCCCCCGCCAGGCTGAGCAGGTCGGCCCGGAGCTCCACCCTCGATGCGCGCAGCAGATCCCCGCCGATGGCGAGGCCCCGGACCACCAGGCGGCCACGGAAGGGGGCGAATTCGAACCCCTCCGCGGCGAGGGAAAGCCCCGTCTCCTCCCGGAGGCGGCCGTCGGCGTAGCGCAGCAGGGCCTGCTGCACCGAGGGGCGGCCCAGGCTCCAGGCGCCCACCGCCGCGAGGGCCGCGCCGGAGGCGAGGGTCCACATGAGCCGCCTTCCCCATCGCCGAGGTCTCCGGGGGGCTGCCGGCGCGGGTCCGTTCACGCCGGGTTCCATCTCAGTTCTTCTCACCGCAGCTCGGGCAGGTGGTAGCCAGCCGGGGGAGCGGCTTGTAGCAGAACCGGCACAGCCGCTGCTGGGTCGCCACCGGCGGCCGCGCGAGGTTCGAGTGCGCCCCGGAGGTGTGGGCGGGCCCCACCGCGGTGCCCAGGGGCCTCGAGTCCTTCGCCACGACGTCCCGGAGCTGGCGCAGGGCCTCGAGCATCTGCTGGGCGGAGAGGTAGCGCTCCCCCAGGTTCACCGCCAGCGCCTTCATCACCGCCTCGGAGAGGGCCTTGGGCACCGCGGGGTTCTTGAGGTGCGGGGGCACGATGGGCTGATTCATCAGGGCCTGCGCGATCTTCAGCGGGTCGGCGTCGTAGAAGGGCACCGTGCCGGTCAGCATCTCGTAGAGGGTGATGCCCAGGGACCAGAGGTCGCTCTGGAAGACCGCGCGCCCGCGGAAGTGCTCCGGGGCCATGTAGGGCGGGGAGCCGATGCGGGTGCGGGCAAAGCCGTCCTTCTGCAATTCCAGGATGCGGCTGGTGCCGAAGTCCGTGACCTTGGCGACCCCGTCCCGGGTGAGCAGGATGTTCGCGGGCCGCAGGTCCCGGTGCAGGATCTGCTGGCTGTGGGCGAAGGCGATGGCGCTGCAGACGTCCACGCCGATCTGCAGCGCTCGGGCCGGCGCCAGGGTGCGCTCCCGGCGGATGTGCTTGTCGAGGCTCTCGCCCTCGACGAACTCCAGGACCATGAAGAAGGTGTCGTTCTTCCGCTCCACGGTGATCAGCTCGACGATGTTCGGGTGCTTCAGGGCCGCCATGATGCGGGGCTCCTTGAGGAGGTCCACGATCTCGTCCTGCTGCTGGTGGGGCACCTTCAAGGCGACCTTGCGGTTCACCCAGGTGTCCAGGGCCAGGTAGACCGTGCCGAAGCCGCCCGCGCCGAGGCGGTCGATGATCTGGTATTTCCCCAGCGTCTGGTCCTTCGAGAGCACGTCCCACCCGATCCGTTTCCATCAGGATGCCGGGTCCGCGGGAAAAGCCAAGTTCAGGATTGGGGCAGAGGCAGCTCGATGCGGAAGGTGGCGCCTTCGCCCGCCTCGCTCACGAGGAGGATGGTGCCGCCCATGGCCTCCACGAGGCGCTTCACGATGGAGAGGCCCAGGCCGGTGCTGTCCTCGCCGCCGGTGGGTCTCGCGCTGAGCCGAGCGAAGCTCTCGAAGGCCTGCCGCTTGTCCTCCTCGGTGAAGCCCGGGCCCTGGTCCTGCACCTCCAGGATGGCCCGCGCGGCCTCCCGGCGCGCCCGGATCCAGAGGTGGCGTTCCGGCGGCCCCGGCGGCGTGAACTTGATGGCGTTGGACACGAGGTTCTCGAGGATCTCCCGGAGGTGCATGGGGTCGGCGATGGCGGGCAGGCCCTCGCCGGGCACCTCCAGCTCGATGCGGATGGCCTTGGCCCGGGCCATGCCTTCGTACGAGAGGCGCAGGTCGTGCACCACCTCCGCGAGGTCCACGGGGGCAAGGTCCAGGTCCATGCGCTGGGATTCGATGGCATGGACGTCCAGCAGCTTCGAGACGAGCTGGGACATCCGGGAAGCGGCCTCCTGGATCTGGGCGCCGCGCTGGGCCACCTCGGCCTCGGTGAGCCCGCCCATGGCGAGGAGTTCCCCCTCGAGGGCCAGGGCGGAAAGGGGGCTCTTGAGGTCGTGGGCGGCGATGCCCAGGAAGGTGTTCTTCGCCTGGTTGAGCTGGAGGAGCTGGGCGTTCAGTTCCTCCAGCTCCGCCTTGTTCTGGCGCAGCCGCGCGGTGTGCTCGTGGATCCGCTGGGCCATGACCCTGTTCTGGTCCTTGAGGATGCGGACGCGCAGGCGGTGCAGCCCCAGGAGGGCGGCGGCGGCGGCGGCGGCGTAGAGGAGGTAGGCCAGGGGCGTGCGCCAGGGGGCGGCCTTGATCTCGAAGGGGAATGCCACGGGTTCGGAGACATGGCCCAGGTGGTCCTGGGCCCAGACCACCAGGCGGTAGCGGCCCCGGGGCAGGGCGGCGAACTCCCGCACGTCCTCGGAGGTCCAGGGCCCTGGCGACGCTTCGAGGCCTTCGAGCTGCGTGCGGAAACGGATGGACTCCTCCCGCTGGAAGCGCGGGATCCCGAAGGCGAAGGCCAACTGGTTCTGCCGGTGCCCAAGGACCGCGCCGGGCTGCACCG
>JBDIBF010000156.1:0-3936 GCA_039812765.1 Holophagaceae bacterium | reverse complement strand
CGACCTCATGACCCGCTTCCTGCTGTTGCGCTGGAAGACCAAGGAGTGCCTGCGGCCCTACTGGATCCGCTGGGGCTACCTGCTCATCGGCTTCGGCGTGGTGGTCTGGTTCCTCCACGGGCTGGGGCTCGACCTGGGCATCGCCGGGCTCATGCGCACCCCCAGCGACCCCCGCCTGCTCTGGGTCTGGCTGGGCTACGCCATGGTCATCGCCTGGAAACTGGTGCGGCTCCAGGGCAACCTGGAGCGGGTGCAGCGCAGCCTGCTGCTGCCGCGGAAGGACGAGTGACGCGCCACGCCCTCGCCCTCGGTCTGGCTCTCGCCACCGCGCGCCTGCCCGCCCAGGACGCCCTCCTGCTGCCCATCCTGCGCCAGGCCAGCGCGGAGGCCGCCTGGGACCTGGAGCACGCGCTCCGCGTGGACCTCGACGGGGACGGCCAGGCCGATCTCGTCGTCCAGGGCCGCACCCCGGACCGTCTGCTGGTGGCGGCCCTCACGCTGCCCATGGGCATGGGCTCGAAGGCCCAGGTGATCCCCTTCACCTTCGATCCGAAGCGCCCCACGGGGCTCTGCTCGGAGCACCCGGTCCTGGAGCCCGAGAGCCTCGACTTCGACCCCGAGAAGACGCCGGTCGGCGAACTGCCGGGTTTCACCCGCAGCAAGGCCGCCAAGGGCATCAAGGTCGTCCACGGCACCTGCGCGCCCTACCACCTCTACTGGGACCGCCAGGCCCGGGACCTCAAGTACTGGCGGCGATGAGGGCCGGGGACTCGGACCGAGGACGGCGGGCCCGGGCCTGGGGCCGCCGGGCGGAAAGCCTGACGGCCTGGCTGATGTGGGCCCGGGGCTGGGACCTGGAGGCCGCGAACCTCCGCCTCGGCCGGTGGGAGCTGGACCTGGTGATGACCCGCGGCGACGAACTGCGCCTGCTGGAAGTGAAGGCCCGGCGCGCCGGCGCCGAGGCCGGCGCCGACACCGCCCTCCATCCGGAACAGCGCCTGCGGCTCCAGCGCGGCCTGCGCAGCTTCCTGGACCGCGCCCCCTGGCCCGGACGCATCACCTTCCAGCGGGTGAGCTGGGCGGGCCTGAAGCCGACCTTCCATCCCCCGGAGCGGTGGGAAAGCTTGCGGGCCTGATTCCGGCCCGCGGGGAGGCCTCAGAGCTTGATGTGGTACTTGGCGGCCTCGTTGTCCGCCTTCGCGCGGAAGAGCCTGACGCCGTGATTCAGCTTCACCATCCGGGCCCTGCCATCGGATTCCTGCGCCTGCTTCACCATGTTCGTGATGCGGAGCGCCTCCTCGAAGGAATCCACGGCGGACACGGAGACCAGCAGGGCGGCGGTGAGGACGGCGGTGGTCTCGCTTTCCTCGGCGATCGGTTCCACCACGATGCTGATGACCCGCTGGTCCAGGCTGCTGTTGTTCCAAGTCACGCGGTTCGTGCGATTGCGGAAGGGTTTGCCGGAATCCGGGGGATCGTCCAGCTCGAGACGGGTGCCGGTCTCCTTGCGCAGGAGGGCGTCCGTATGCCGGGCGATGCTCCGGTAATCCACGGATGTGGCCGGCGCGGGCGCCTGGGCGGAGGCGGCGGCGGCCAGGAGGAAGGGGAGCAGGGCTGACGGGCGGATATGCATGGGGGCTCCTTCGAACGCTCAAGGTAAAGATAGGCCCGGTGCCCGGCCGGTCCTGCCCGGGCGGGCGATCCGCCTCCCTGCGGGGGCGAACCGGCCTCCTCGGCGGCGGGCCGTCCGGGCCGGGTCGCTTGGCACTCCCCTCGCCTTCCCCTCCATCCGTGTCAACATGCTGACCCGCCTGCCCTCCGTCTCCTCCAACCTCCCCCGGGACCGGCGATGAGCCTGCCCCTGTCCCGCATCGAGCCCCTCGGGGGTCCGGGCCTCGAGGGCCTCTTCCGGGCCCGGTCCCTGGCGGTCACCTCGGGCAAGGGCGGCGTGGGAAAGTCCAACGCGACGGCGAACCTGGGCCTCGCCTTCACCCAGGCAGGCCAGCGGGTGGTGGCCCTGGACGCCAATTTCGGGCTGGCGAACCTGGACCTCCTCCTGGGCCTGGAATCCCGGGGGACCCTGGAGGATGTCCTCCAGGGGGGCCGGATGCTCGAGGAGATCCTGCTCGAGGGGCCCGGGGGGATGCACATCCTTCCCGCGGGCACGGGCCTCCAGGAGCTCACCCGCCTGGACCGCGCCTCGGAGCTGCGCCTCGTGCAGAGCCTCCAGCGCATCACGGAGGACGCGGACTGGCTGCTCATGGATACGGCGGCGGGCATCCACGAGGCGGTGGTGAAGCTGCTGCTGGCGGCGGACGAGGTGCTGGTGGTGACGACCCCGGAGCCGGCGGCCATGGTGGACGCCTACGCCATGGTGAAGGTGACGCACCTGAGGGCGCCCCGGAAGCCGATTCGGCTTCTGGTGAACCAGTGCACCAGCCTCGCCGAGGCCGAGGAAGCCGTGGACCAGATGCAGGAGGCCTGCGAGCGCTTCCTCGGACGGCGCTTGCTGCTGCTGGGCGCCGTGCCCTCGGACCCCGCCCTGCTCCAGGCCGTGCGGGAGCAGCGCCCCGTGCTGGAGGCCTATCCGGAGAGTCCGTCGGCCCGGGCCTTCAGGGCCTGCGCGGAGCGCCTGATGCGGGGCGAGGCCCTGATCCGGGAGGGGCTGGCGGCGGAATGGGGACGGGTGACGGAGTAGGCGTTGGACGGGGAAGAACCCGCCCTCGTCCCGGCACAGGCAGTCCGGCTCGCTGCGCTCGCTTGCGCTTGAGCTGGCCGCGGCATGAAGCCGCCGCGCCCATCTCAAGCACCTTTGGAAGGTCAACCCCGGATGGAGACAAGACCATCATTGGAAGCTATCCCTCCTGAGTCGATGCAAGGCCGCACCGAAGGAACGTTACCGATGGAAGGTTGTTCCAGGAGCACCTCGGTCTGATCGAGCCGGCGCCCTTCCGGCTCGATCAGACCGAGGTGCCAGACGCGGAGCGTCAAGGCCCTCGCCGCCGGGAAGGGGGGGACGACCCGCCAGGTCGCTCCCCGAGAATGGAGAGGCCGTCCAGATCGATGGGTACGTCCCGGACCAGTCATATCGGCTCGCTTCGCTCGCTTGCGCTTGAGCTGGCCGCAGCCTAGGGCCGCCGCGCCCATCTCAAGCACCTTAGGAAGGTCAAGACCCTCGGGCTGGAGACCTCACCGGGAGGGTTTCCTTCTCCCCCATCCGTAGATCCGTGTCCGGAACGCCACGCTCCGTGGCCCAGGACCTCGAGAACTCCCACCCGCTTCGTGTCCACCCCACCACATTGGTCCCATCTGCAGGGTCGTCCTACGCTCAACTTCGGACTGGGACGGAGGGAAGACTCCATGTGCGGCATCATCGGCTACATCGGCCACCAGGGCGCGGCGGCGATCATCGTGGAGGGGCTCCGGGCCCTGGAGTACCGGGGCTACGACAGCGCCGGAATCGCGCTCGTCCCCGGGGACGGCGCCTTCCGGGTGACCCGGGCCAGCGGCAAGCTGGCCAACCTCCAGGGGAAGGTGGACCTGGGGGACTCGACGCCGCTGGGCATCGGGCACACCCGCTGGGCCACCCATGGCCGGCCCACGGAGGAGAACGCCCACCCACACCGCAGCCCCGACGGCAAAGTGGTGGCGGTGCACAACGGCATCTTCGAGAACTTCCTGGAGCTGCGGGCCGAGCTCGGGGCCGCGGGTTACGCCTTCGCCACCGAGACCGACACCGAGTGCTTCCCGGTGATGGTCTCCCACCTCATGAAGGGCGGGCTGGACTTCCGCGCGGCGTTCCGGGAGGCGGTGAAGCGCATGAAGGGCATCTACGCCCTGGCCTGCCTCCACGCGGACGCGCCGGACGTCATCCTGGCCGCCCGCAGCGGGCCCCCGCTGGCCATCGGCTTCGGCGAGGGCGAGACCTTCCTGGCC
>JBDIBF010000155.1:0-3970 GCA_039812765.1 Holophagaceae bacterium | reverse complement strand
CATGATCAGCACGAGGAGCTGCACCTCCAGGGCGTCCACGTGGGCGCGGAAGTCGGGGCCGGCCTCCAGGATCCAGCCCGCCTCCTCGCCGGAGAGGCCCAGCACCACCTCGCGGTTCTCGCGGGCGTGGCGCAGCAGCCCTGGAGGCAGGGGCAGCGGCCTCGCGGGCAGGTGCTGGCCCCGGGAGGTCTCCGCCGGTGGAAGGAGGAGGGTGCCGCCCGCCACGGGCTGCACGTGGAGGGCGCTGGGGCGGAAGGCCTCCTTGAGGGCCTCGGTGAAGACCCGCAGGAAGGCCTCGTCGGAGAGGCGCAGCTGGCCCTCCCGGAGGCTGCCCAGCAGCACCTGGCGCGCGGTGTGGAGGTCCCGGCGGAAGAATCGGCGGAGGGTGACCACGAGACGGCGCAGCACCCAGCCGATGGGCAGCGCGGAGAGGCCCACCAGCACGCCGGCCCAGGCCGGCGGGATGCTCGCCAGGGTGCGGCCGAAGACCCAGGCCAGGGCTGCGAAGTAGAGGGCCACCACGGTGCCGAGGATGGCGAAGTAGGAGATCCAGCGGAGGATGGTGCGCCGGATCTCGAAGAGCCCGTGGCGCACCACCGCGTAGGCGAAGGCCAGGGGCAGGAGGGGCAGGGGCACCAGGAAGACCCAGGCCTGGCGCTGGAAGATCAGCGTCTGGAAGCGGGGCATCAGGCCCATGGTGTTCAGGGCCAGCAGGTCCACGCAGACCGCCAGGACCACCAGCAGGGCCGGGAGGAGGCTGCGCCGGCGCCGCTCGTCCAGCTTGAAGGTGCCGCGGATGAAGAGCGCCACCGCCACCCCGACGGCTCCGATGAAGACCGTGTTGGACACGACCTGGACGATGAAGCTGGCCTTCACGAGTCCCGGCAGCCAAGCTGGCGCCTGCTCGATCCCGAGTCCCTTGAAGAAGCGCTCCCCGCTCTGGCGCAGGAGGAAGCCGGCCACGTTGAGGACGGCGTCCACGATGAAATAGCCGTAGACGCCGGTGATCAGGCGGCGGTTCCGGCGGGCCTGGAAGGGATAGGGGAAGCGGAGGAAGAACTGGATGAGGAGGGGCGGCAGCACCGCCCGGACGGTGAAGGCCGTGGTGATGATGGCGACCAGGATCCAGCCGGGCAGGTTGCCCTGGAAGGTGAGCCGCCCCGCCGGGAAGAGGAGGAAGGCCAGGGACAGGTAGAAGAAGAGCCGCGAGACCTTGCGCTGGGGGCTGGAGGCCACCACCAGCAGCCCCAGCATCCAGAAGAGCAGGCCCGTCGCCATCTGGATCAGCCGGCCCACGTCCAGGGGCTTCACCAGGCGCAGGGGCAGGTAGAGGGTCTGGTCCTGCCCCTCGATCCGCCGCACCACCGTGTAGACGAGGACGGTGCCTTCGGTGCGGGCGTTGATGAGGCTCTGGGCCTCCCGGACGCCGGCGTTGTTGCCCTTGAAGACCTTGCCCTGGATGGCCACCAGCTGGTCGCCTTCCAGGAGCCCGGCCTCCTCCGCCACGCCCCCCGGCAGGATCTCCCGGATCATGATCCGGCCCTGTTCCACCTTCCAGGTGCACTGGTCGTCGGAGAAGGCGTAGGGCCCCTGGGTGGCGTAGAAGGTCCCCAGGGAGAGCACCAGCGCCACCAGGCTGAGGAGGATCAGCCGCCAGCGGATGCGTTTGAGGTCGGGGGACAAGGGCTACCCTGGGAGGAATCTGGAGTGGATACGGATGGACGGGCGAAGGGATTGGTGGGTTCTGGTGGGCGGGCGTTCCCGGGTGGGCCGGGCCCTGGCGGAGGCGCTGGCCCCGCGCCGCAATCTGGTGCTGACCAGTTCCCGGAGCTGGGAAGGCGAAGAGTCCTGGCTGGAGGGTTTGTCAACGGAAGTCCGCGCCTGGAGCTGGGATGCGAGGGACCCAGGACTTGGTTCCACGATGATGGCAGACCTCGATTCCATGGGGGCGGAAGGCCTTGAGCCAGGGGCGGCGGTGATCGTGGCGGGCCTCTTTCCCGCCCAGCCCCTCGGCACCTGGACGGCGGAGGCGCTGGACGCGCTCTGGTCCGTGAACCTCACCTTTCCACTGCTGGCGGCCCAGGCCCTGGCCCCGCGGATCGCGACGGGCGGAACCCTGCAGTTCCTCCTGGACGCCGCCATCCACCGGCCCTTCCCTTCACGGCTGCCCTACAGCGCGGCCAAGGCCGCCCTGGCGGCGATGGTCCCCGGCCTCGCCAGGGTCCTGGCGCCGCGGGTGCGGGTGGCGGGCCACGCCCTGGGCACGGTCCTCGCCGGGGACCACGACGATCCGGAGGCCCTGGCCCGGGCCACCCCCCTGGGCCGGACCGGTTCCGTGGAAGACCTGGTCAGGTCCCTGGAATTCGTGGCGGCGAGCCCCTACCTCACGGGGGAGGTGCTGACCTTGGATGGAGGGTGGCGGCTGGGGAGGGGGTAGGGACGAGGGAGGCGACCCACCGGGAGTCGGCTCCCGGGACGGTAGAGGGCTCATGGTCCTCGCGCGCTATCGCTTGCGCGCATGCGAGTCAGCCACGGCGAAAGGGCCGCCGTGCCTGACTCGCATGCCGTTTGAAGGTCAAAGGCCACTGCGAAACCCATGAATGGGTACCCGCTTTTGACGTTGACCTTCAAGAAGGCATGCTGGGCGAAGGCGGTTCGCGCCCTTTGCGAACCACCTTCGCCCAGCATGCGCGCAAGCGACAGCGCGCGAGGGGCATGAACAATCCCGAGTTCCGGGCGCCGACGCCCGGTGGGTCATCCTCCCTGCCTATTTCAACACCATCACTTCCACCCGCGACGCCATCCCCGCGTCCGCGTAGACGCGGTGGGTGGCCTTGCGGAAGTCCGAGGCCTTGGCCTTCGCGATGTCGGTGAAGACCTGGGGATTGCGGTCCACCAGCGGGAACCAGGAGGACTGCACCTGGACCATGATGCGGTGGCCCTTCTTGAAGGTGTGGAACACGTCGGGGATCGTGAAGGCCGAGCGGGTGGGGACGTTGGGCTGGTAGGGCTTCGGGGTCGAGGGGTCGTCCCGGAACTTGCCGCGCAGGGCGTCGCCCCGCACCAGCATCTGGTAGCCTCCGGCGTGCCAGCCCTTCGGGCTGTTCTCGGGGTCCTTCGCGTCGTCGGGGAAGAAGTCGATGAGCTTCACGATCCAGTCCGCGTCGGAGCCGCTCGTGCTCACGAAGAGCTCGGGCTTGAGGGGGCCGGCGAGGGTGACGTCCTCGGCGAGGGGCGCGGTCTGGAAGACCAGCACGTCGGGACGGGTGGCGGCGAAGCGCTGGTCCTCGGTCATGTAGTCGCGGGCGTAGCCGAAGGTGATCTCCTGGGTGTAGGGCACGGGCTTGGCCGGGTCGGAGGCGAATTCCGCGAAGGCCTTGGCCTCGAGGGGCTTCTCGAAGCCCAGGCGGCCGTCGGCGTGGAAGTAGAGGCTCGCGGGCTGGACGGCCTTCGGCGGCCAGGTCTCGAAGGCCCTCCATTCGTTGGCGCCGGTGGCGAAGGCGTTCACCCTGGCGAGGGGCGCGGCGCCGGCCTCCTTCGCGCCCTTCAGGTGCTCCTCGAAGAATCGGAACTCGATCTCCTTCTGGTACCACGCGCTGGTCTTGGATCCGAAGACCGCGTTGCCCACGCGGGATCCGTCGCCGCCGGCCCACTGGCCGTGGGTCCAGGGGCCCATGACGAGACGGTGGTCGGTGCCGGGGCTCTGCCGCTCCAGGGCGCGGTAGAGCGCCAGGGGGCCGAAGAGGTCCTCGGCGTCGAACCAGCCGCCCACGGTGAGCACCGCGGGCTTGACGCCCTTCATGCGGGGCCGCAGGTCCCGGGCCTGCCAGTAGGCGTCGAAGGTGTTGTGGGCGATGTAGTCCCGCCAGATCGTGCCCCGGCCCTCCAGGGCCTTCTCGAGGTTGCCGATGGGGCCCTGCTCCAGGAACCAGCGGTAGCCGTCGCGCGTGGGGATCTGGATGGGCCGCGG
>JBDIBF010000154.1:0-4044 GCA_039812765.1 Holophagaceae bacterium | reverse complement strand
CGCGCTGGACCCCTGCGCCGCCCGCACCGCCGAGGCCGAGTAGATCCAGACCATCCCCACCGCCATGAGGAGCACGGCGAAGAAGAGGAGGAGGCGGTCGATGGGGCGGCGGACGTCCATGGGATGAAACCATCAGTCTAGCGGGAGCGCGTCCATGGCATTGAACCTGACCTTGCCGTTGATCTTGCCATCGACCTTGCCCTTCCAAGGGCATGCACGTCCACCGCGGCGGCTTCATGGACAAGCATCCAGCCTCCCCAGCAACCTCTCGCCCCTCCCCGCCGTGCGCGCTTCGCTAGCCTCGCAGCTGCGCCATCCGCGGCCGGACAGCGCGGCCGCGGTTGTCACAGGTGCCGTTGCAAGGACCTCGTCCCTCGACCCGCACCCGGCTGGGAGGCGTTTCCCAGGGTCCACGATTGGCGGAATGCGCCGGCTCAGCTCCGGCCCGCCCTCAAAGGACCAGCCGCTCCTGGTATTCCCCGAAGACCTCACGGAGGGCGTCGCAGATCTCCCCCAGCGTCGCCTCGGCCTTCACCGCGCCGAGGATCGCGGGCATGAGGTTGTCCGTCCCCTTCGCGGCCGCCGAGAGCGCCTCCAGCCGCTGGCGCACCGCGCCGTTGTCCCGCCCGGCGCGCACCTCGGCGACCTGCCGCCGGCGCGTCGCGCCCAGCGCCTCGTCCACCCGCAGCAGCTCGGGCTTCGCCTCGCCCTCCACGGTGAAGCGGTTCACGCCGACGACGACCTGCCCGCCCTTCTGCACCGCCATCTGGTAGGCATAGGCGGCGTTCTGGATCTCCCGCTGGGGGAAGCCCTTCTCGATGGCGGCCACCATGCCGCCCAGGCCGTCCACCTTGGCGATGAGGTCGGCGGCGCGGCGCTCCAGCTCGTCGGTGAGGCTCTCCACGTAGTAGCTGCCGGCCAGCGGGTCCACCACGTCGGCCACCTTGGACTCGTAGGCCAGGATCTGCTGGGTGCGCAGGGCGATGCGGGCCGACGTCTCCGTGGGCAGGGCCAGGGCCTCGTCCCGGCTGTTGGTGTGGAGGCTCTGGGTGCCGCCGCACACCGCCGCCATGGCCTGCACCGCGGTGCGCACGATGTTGTTGTCGGGCTGCTGGGCGGTCAGCGTGCTGCCGGCGGTCTGGGTGTGGAAGCGGAGCATCTGGCTCTTCGGGTCGTCCGTCCCGAAGCGCTCCTTCATGATCCGCGCCCAGAGGCGGCGCGCCGCGCGGAACTTCGCCACCTCCTCGAAGAACTGGTTGTGGCTGTTGAAGAAGAAGGATAGGCGCGGCGCGAAGGCCTCCAGCTCCAGCCCCGCGTCCAGGGCGGCCTGCACGTAGGCGATGCCGTCGGCGAGGGTGAACGCGATCTCCTGGGCCGCCGTGCAGCCCGCCTCGCGGATGTGGTAGCCCGAGATGGAGATGGTGTTCCAGGCCGGCACCCGCTCCGCGCAGAAGGCGAAGATGTCGGTGATGAGTCGCAGGCTGGGCCGCGGGGGGAAGATGTAGGTGCCCCTGGCCATGTACTCCTTGAGGATGTCGTTCTGGACCGTGCCGCCCACCTTCGCCCACGGGACGCCCTGCTCCTCCGCCACGGCAAGGTAGAGGGCCAGCAGCACCGAGGCCGGCGCGTTGATGGTCATGCTGGTGGTGACCTGGTCCAGGGGGATGTCCTGGAAGAGCCGGCGCATGTCCCGCAGGGACGCGATGCTCACGCCCACCTTGCCGACCTCGCCCAGGGCCATCGGATGGTCGGGGTCCAGTCCGATCTGGGTCGGCAGGTCGAAAGCCACGCTGAGGCCGGTGGTGCCCTGCGCCAGCAGGTAGCGGTAGCGGGCGTTGCTCTCCTCGGCGGTGCCGAAGCCCGCGTACTGGCGCATGGTCCACAGCCGGCCGCGGAAGCCGCTGGGCTGCACGTGGCGCGTGAAGGGGAAGCTCCCCGGCGCGCCGAGATCCCGCAGGGGATCGTGGCCTTCGAGGTCCGCCGGGGTGTAGCTGTTCTTCAGCGGGATGCCCGAGCTGGTCTCGAAGGCGGGCTGGCGCAGCTTCGCGGGGTCCTCCTGCACCGCCATCCTGGCGCGGACCTGGTCGAGGAAGTCGGGTGCGTACATGGGCCACCGGGAGCAAAGCCCCAGTCTATCGGGGGTGGCGCGGGCTAGAATCCAGGATCGTCCCGAGGATCCCGAATGCTCCTGCCATCGCCCCCGATGCCACCCCCGCCCGCCGCCACGCTCCTGGTGGGCGCCGCCGTCTGGCAGGACGACGGCCGGGAGGCCGGGGCGCGCGCGGGCCTGGCGGTGCTGCTCCAAAACGGCCGCATCGCAGCCGTCGGGCCCGAAGCGCAGCTGCGGAAGGCCCACCCCAGGGCCCGGATCGTCGCCCTCGGGGGCGGCACCCTCCTGCCCGGCCTCATCGAAGGGCACGCCCACGTGCGCGGCCTCGGCGAAATGCGGCTGAAGACCGACCTCACCGGCGCCGCCAGCCTCTCCGACGCCCTCCGCAAGGTGCGCCGCTGGATGGGCGACCATCCCGAAGGGTGGATCCTCGGCCGGGGCTGGGACCAGAACCGGTGGCCCTCGAGGGCCTTCCCCACCGCCGCGGACCTCGACAACGTCGCCGGCGACCGCCCGGCGGTGCTCGAGCGCGTGGACGGCCACGCGGTCTGGGTGAACAGCGCGGCCCTGCGCCTCGCGGGCATCACCCGGGACACCAAGGACCCCGGCGGGGGCCGCATCCTCCGGGACGCGCGGGGGGAGCCCACCGGCATCCTCGTGGACGCGGCGACCGCCCTCGTGGAGCGGCTCGTGCCCGAACCCTCCCTCTGGGAGCTGGAGGCCCGCCTCGCCGCCGGCCTGGAGGAGCTGAAGGCCGACGGCTTCACCGCCGTGGCCGACATGGGGATCGAGGCGCCCACCCTGGCCGCCTACCGGGCCCTGGAGGCCCGCCGGGCCCTGCCCATCCGCGTCTTCGCCTACCTCGCCCACGACCGGGCCCTCATGCTCAAGGAGTTGAAACACGGGGGCTCGAAGGGCAGCTTCTTCCATGTCCAGGGCGTGAAGTTCTACCTGGATGGCGCCCTGGGCAGCCGTGGCGCGCGGCTCCTGGAGCCCTACGCCGACGCGCCGGAGACCAGCGGGCTGTGGGTCACGGACCCCGCGAAGGTGGAGGCGGACGTCGCGGTGACCCTGGCCTCGGGCTTCCAGCCCGCCATCCACGCCATCGGCGACGCGGCCAACCGCGCGGCCCTCGACCTGCTGGAGCGGACCAAGCGCAAGGCCCCGAAGGGCGCCCCGCTGCCGCGCATCGAGCACGCCCAGATCGTCACCGAGAAGGACGCCGCGCGCTTCGGCCCCCTCGGGGTCGTGGCCTCGGTGCAGCCGGTGCACTGCACCTCGGACCACGCGTGGACGCCCGCCCGCCTCGGCACCGCGCGGGTACGGGAGGCCTTCCCCTGGCGCCGCCTCCTGAACGGCGGCGCCCTGCTGGCCTTCGGCAGCGACGCGCCGGTGGAGGACTCCAACCCCTACGTCGCCCTCGCCGCGGCCGAGACCCGCGAGGACCCCCTGGGCGATCCCCCGGGCGGATTCCTCCCCGACCAGCGGCTCACCCGCGCGGAGGCCCTGCGGGCCTACACCGTCGGCAACGCCCGGGCCCTGGGGCGCGGCGACCTGGGCGCGATCCGCGCCGGTGCCGCCGCGGACCTGCTCTGGGTGGAGGCGCCCATGGCCACGCTGACCCCCGAGGCGCTCCGCAAGCTCCGGGCCGGCCGCCTCTGGGTGAACGGCGTCGAGGTCGAGCTTCCCGCCAGTCGCTGACTCCGGCCCGGGCTAGGGGAGCGCCGGCGCGAGCTTCGCGCGGAGATGGGGGTCCGCGGCGAGGAGGGCGCGGAGTTCCGCGGGCGCGGGCCCGGCCTGGGCCCGGAGGGCGCAGCGCAGCGCGCGGGCCGTCCGTCCGCCGGGATCCAGGGCCAGGAGCCGGTCGCAGGCGGCGATGCCCTCCGCCACGGGCGACGCGGCGGAGGCGCCCCTCCGCCGCAGGGCCGCCGCCT
>JBDIBF010000153.1:0-4089 GCA_039812765.1 Holophagaceae bacterium | reverse complement strand
CGGTGGCGCTGCCGGCGGCGTTGCTCGCGGTCACGGTGTAGGAGGCCTGGGGGGTCACCGCGAGGGGCGTCCCGCCCACCACGCCGGTGGCGGGGTCGAGGGCCAGGCCGCTCGGCAGCCCGGGGGTGACGGCGTAGGCGCTGACCGGTCCTCCCGAGCTGCTGGGCACGTTGGGCGGGATGGGCGCGCCGACGGAGTAGCTCGCCGGGTTGGTGGCGTAGGTCAGCCCCGCGGGGGCCGCCAGCAGGTCCACGAAGGCGGTGGCCGTGGCGGTCCGGCCCAGGGCGTTGGCCACGGTCAGCGTGTAGGTCCGCGGGGAGGCCAGGGGGCCGGTGGGCACGCCCACGCCGCTGGAGACCGGCCCGACGCCCTGGTCCACGCTCCCCGCGCCCCCGGTGAACGTCGCGGTGAGGGTCGAGCCCGTCCCGGGGGGCACCACGGCGGGCTGCGCGGAGAAGCCCTGGATCGCCGGGGCGGGGTGCACGGTCACCGTCGCGGTGCGGAGGGCGGGGCCCCCGGGCCCCATGGCGGTGAGGGTGTAGGTCGTGGTCCCGGAGGGGGCGACGACGGCTTCGGCCCCGCTGGCCACCACGCCGACGCCATGGTCCACCTGGGCCGAGGTCGCGTTCACGAAGATGCCCTTGAGGACGGCGGACTCCCCGAGGGTCAGCGCGGACGGCGTGGCCGTGAAGGAGAGGATCTCCACGGTGGTGCCCACGCCGACGGTGGTGCCGCGGGTGACGACGGCGCCGGCGGCGTTGGCGACCGTCACCGTGTAGGTGCGGCTGGCGGCCAGCGGCCCGGTCGGCACGCCCACCCCGCTGGCGACGGGGCCGATGCCGTTGTCCACGGTCCCGGTCCCGCCGCTGAAGGTCGCCGTCAGGACCGCGGATCCCCCCGGCGACACGGTGGAGGGCTGGGCTCCGAAGGCCGAGATCTCCGGGGCCGCCACCACCTGGACCGTGGTGGAGGCCTTCACCGAGGGGACCGCGACGCTGGCGGCCGTGACGGTCACGGGACCCGGCTGGGCCGGCGCGGTCCAGACCCCCGCCGGCGTGATGGCGCCCGCGCTGGCGCTCCAGGCCACGCGGGTGTCGGGGATGCCGGTGACCGTGGCGCTGAAGGCGGTGTCGGTCCCGACGGTGCGGACCGGATCGGCGGGGCTCACCGGGGAGATGAAGGCCGGCGACACGGCCACCGTCGCGGTGGCGCTGGTGGCCGACCCCGCCGGGTTGGTGACGGTCAGGGTGTAGGTCCGGCCGGAGGCCAGGGGACCGGTGAGGACGCCCGCACCGCTGGTGACGGCGCCGATGCCCCCGTCCACCACGCCCGAGCCGTGGGCGAAGGTCGCCGTGAGGGTGGCGGAGCCCCCGGGCGGCACCACGACGGGCGAGGCTGTGAAGGAGGTGATCTGCGGCGCCGGCACGACCGTGGCCGTGGCCGTGGCGGTCGCGGCTCCGCCCGCGCCGCTGGCCGTCAGGGTGTAGGTCGTGGAGGCCGCCGGGCTCACCTGGACCGAGGTCCCGGTCACCGTGCCCACGCCGGGACTGATGCCGAGGGTCGTGGCCCCGCTGACCGACCAGGAGAGGGTGGTGGCCTGGCCCGCCGTGAGGGTCGCCGGGCTCGCCGCGAAGGACGCGATCACCGGCGCCGCCGGGGTCGTCGTCGCCCCGCCCCCGCCGCCGCCCCCGCCCCCGCAGGCGAGGAGGAACAGAAGGGCCGACGGGGCGGCGAGGGCAGGGCGCGGGGAAACCAAGGAATCTCCTGCGGAAGGGTTCATCCGACCATAGCGGATTCCAGGCCCCCAAACGACCAACGGCCGGGACGTGCCCGGCCGTTCGTGGGTTGGCGCGAGGGGTCTCGAAGCACCGCGGCTGGCTGGGCCTGGCGAGCCTGCTGCGCAGGACCGGTCCGCGACGCTCGCGCGTCTCGGCCTTCGCCGACCGGCCCGCCATCCTTCGGCCGGTGGTTCGAGCCCACGGGGCTTCGGCCCTGGGCCCGGAAAGACCAACGGCCGGAATAAGTCCGGCCGTTGTTTGGTTGGCGCGAGTGGTCTCGAACCACCGACCCCTACCGTGTCAAGGTAGTGCTCTACCCCTGAGCTACGCGCCAATGGGGAGTCCCCATTCTAGCGCAGGCTCCGGGAATGTCCACGCTCAGGCCTGGGACCTGGCCTTGAAGCTCCAGGTGAGCTTGAAGGCGGCCACCACGTCGCCGGCTTCGTCGCGGCCGATGGAGGTGCAGGTCACGACCCGGGGTTCGCCGTCGGCGCGGGTTTCGGCGACGGCCTGGGCGAGGGCCTCGCCGTCCTCGCAGCGGAAGGTGATGAGCCCGACGGCCTTCTTGGTGAACTCCCCGTCGAGGCCGACGATGAGCATGGCCACGGGGCTGCCCGCCATCGTGGGCAGCAGGCCCAGCACGCCGGTGGAGAGCTCGGCGGCCATGGCCAGGCAGGCGAAGTAGAGGCTGCGGAAGGGGTTCTTCGTGAGATAGCCGAAGCGGATGGTCACCGCGGCGGCCCGATCGGTGCACTCCACCACCTTCAGGCCCGCGAGGAAGCCCATGGGCAGCCTGGCCAGCAGGAAGAACTTCAGCTTCCAGGGCTTCAGGATGTCCCGGCGGAGCTTGTCGAGGGGGGGCGGTTTCGGCATGGGCTTCACGCTAGCCCCGGGCCGCCAGGGACGGAATCCCCTACCTGCGGTACGGACTCATTCCACCGTGACGGACTTGGCCAGGTTCCGGGGCTGATCCACGTCGCATCCCCGCAGGACCGCGATGTGGTACGCCAGCAGCTGCAGGGGCACCACGTAGAGGATGGGCGCGAGCCAGGGGTGGACCCTGGGCAGCTCGAGGACGTCCTCGGCGATGCCCGTGAGCCCCGTATCCCCCTCGGTCACCAGGCCGAGGATGCGGCCGTCCCGGGCGGCGGCCTCCTGGAGATTGCTGAGGGTCTTCTCCCGGTGGGCGTCGGCGGGCATCAGGGCCACCACCGGCAGCTCCTGGTCGATGAGGGCGATGGGGCCGTGCTTCATCTCCCCCGCCGGGTAGCCCTCGGCGTGGATGTAGGAGATCTCCTTGAGCTTCAACGCCCCTTCCAGCGCGATGGGATAGAGCGGCCCGCGGCCCAGGTAGAGGAAGTCGTCGGCGTCCCGCCAGCGGTGGGCCCACTGCTGCAGCTTGGGCTCGAGGGCCGACAGGCGTTCCAGGTGGGCGGGCAGTTCCCGCAGGCCCTGGAGCAGCTCGGCGCGCAGGGCCGGATCCACGGTGCCCTTGGCCTCCCCGAGGCGCAGGGCGAGGAGCGTCAGCACCGCGAGCTGGGTGGTGAAGGCCTTGGTGGAGGCCACGCCGATCTCGGGGCCCGCGTGGGTGAGGAGGGTGGCCTCGCTCTGGCGTGTCGCCGTGGACCCCATGACGTTGCAGATGGCCAGGGTCCGCGCCCCCCGGGAGGCCGCCTCCTTCATGGCCGCCAGGGTGTCGGCGGTCTCGCCGCTCTGGGTGATGCCGATGACCAGGGTGCCCTCGGGGATCACCGGCTCGCGGTAGCGGTACTCGCTGGCGTAGTCCACCTCCACGGCCACGCGGGCCAGCTGCTCGATGAGGAACTTGCCCACCAGCCCCGAATGCCACGACGTGCCGCAGGCCACGATGTGGATGCGGGTGAGCGCCTTCAGCTCGGCGTCGCTGAAGGGCAGCTCCAGGGGGATCTCCTCCCTCGCCTCCAGGGGGATGCGGTTCAGCAGGGTGTTGGAGAGGGCCTGGGGCTGCTCGAAGATCTCCTTCTGCATGAAGTGCTTGAAGCCGCCCTTCTCCGCGGCCACCGGATCGAAGGGGATCAGCAGGGGCGCGCGATGGACCTCGTCGCCCGCGAGGGTCGTGATGCGGGCGCCCTCACGGGTGAGCTCGGCCAGCTCGCCGTCCTCCAGGTAGGTCACCCTCCGGGTGTGGCGGAGCAGGGGCACCACGTCGCTGGCCAGGAAGGTCTCGCCCTCGCCGAAGCCGATGGCCAGCGGGGGCCCGCTGCGGGCGGCCAGGATGACGTCCGGCGCGTCCGCGTGGAGGCAGGCCAGGGCGTAGATGCCCTTCATGCGC
>JBDIBF010000152.1:0-4112 GCA_039812765.1 Holophagaceae bacterium | reverse complement strand
AACCAGTGGGGCCGAGTCCGTCCATGACCCGATTCTGGCAGGGCCCGGGCTACACTGGACCCTTAGTCTGGAGCCGCCATGCTGCGCGATTTCTCGACCCAGTCCGCCCGCCCCGACGTGGAGCGCGAGGAGCTGGAATTCGACGTCCTCTTCGTCGGGGCGGGGCCGGCGAACCTGGCCGGGCTTTGGCGGCTGCTGGACCTGATCGAGGCCCACAACCGGCAGCCCGGCGCGAAGAAGCTCGAGGGCCTCACCATCGGCCTCATCGAGAAGGGGGACGAGATCGGCGACCACGCCTTCTCCGGCGCCGTGCTGGATCCCATCGCCCTGAAGGAGCTCTGCCCGGACTTCCTCCAGCGGGGCTTCCCCAGCGAGGGCGAGGTGACCGACGAGGCGGTCTGGTACCTCACCGAGCGCAGCGGCTTCAAGTTCCCCGTGCCGCCGCCCTTCCTGGCCAACCACGGCAACCACGTGGTGTCGCTCTCCAAGATGGTGCGCTGGATGGCCGCGGAGCTCGAGAAGCGCGAGGTCCCCGGCGTGGACGTGATGCTGCTGCCGGGCTTCGCCGGCATGAAGGTGCTCTGGGAGGACGAGCCCGGCGGCACGAAGCGCGTGGCCGGCGTGCAGACCGCGGACAAGGGGGTCAACGCCGACGGCACGCCGAGGAAGAACTTCGAGCCCGGCAACGCCCTCAAGGCCAAGGTGACGGTCTTCGGCGAGGGACCCCGCGGCCACCTGGCCCGGGAGCTGGAGGCGGTGCTGGACCTCCAGGCCTCGGCGATCAATCCCCAGGTCTACGAGATGGGCGTGAAGGAGGTCTGGGAGGTGCCCGAGGGCAACGTTCCCGAAGGCTTCGTCATGCACACCGCGGGCTGGCCCACGCCCGACGGGGAGAGCGGCGGCTCCTGGATCTACGCCATGGGCAAGACCCGCGTCAGCATCGGCTACGTGGTGAGCCTGGACACGAAGGACCCCTTCGTGGACGCCCACCTGCTGCTCCAGAAATTCAAGCAGCACCCGAAGGTGGCGCCCTTCCTGAAGGGCGGGAAGATGCTCCAGTACGGGGGCAAGGCCCTGGCCATCGGCGGCTGGACCTCCATGCCGAAGCTGGCCTTCGCCGGGGGCATGCTGGTGGGGGACGCCGCCCAGATGGTGAACGCAGCGCGCCTCAAGGGCATCCACCTGGGCATGAAGGGCGGGATGGTGGCCGCCGAGACCCTCCTCGAGGCGCTGAAGACCGGCGACGTCTCCGAGGCCGCGCTGATGGCCTATTCCGCGGCCTACCTGGAAAGCTGGGCGGGGAAGGAGCTCTACGCGGCCCGCAACTTCCACGGGTCCATCGAGCATGGCCTCACGCCCCTGGCCGCCCTCAAGGTGGGCATCGGGCTGGCGACCAACGGCTGGGTGCCGGGCTCGCCCCTGCGCTTCCACGCGGACGCCTCGGCCACCCGCAGCACCGAGGCCTACTACGGCAAGCAGGGCCTCAAGAGGGACGACGTGGACTGGGGCATCAGGCTCGGCGCGAACGGCTCCATCACGAAGCTGGACGACGTCTACGCCAGCGGCACCCTCCACGACGAGCACCAGCCCTCCCACCTGAAGATCGTGAAGGGCGACCACGTCTGCGTGACCTGCTGGGAGGAGAAGGGCAGCCCCTGCACCGTGTTCTGCCCGGCCCAGGTCTACGAGATGCACCCCGACGAGAAGGGCCAGGTGAAGAAGGTGGACATCGCCTTCTCGAACTGCGTGCACTGCAAGACCTGCGACATCAAGTGCCCGGAGGAGAACGTGGTGTGGACGCCGCCGGAGGGCGGCGGCGGGCCGAAGTACTCCCTCTGCTGAGCCTGGAGACGCCATGGCCCTCGATCCCCGCCTGCTCGAGATCCTCTGCTGCCCCGCGGTGGACGGCGGCGCGCCCTGCCACGGGGACCTCGCGGAGCGGGCGGACGGCCTGCACTGCGCGAAATGCGGCCGGATCTACCCGGTGGAGGACGGCATCCCCGTGATGCTGGCCGACCTGGCGCGTCGGCCGGAGCCGGGCCCGTGAAGCTGGACCGCGCCCACGCCGCCGCCCTGCTGGACCGCCTGGCCGGCGTCAGGGTCGCCGTGCTCGGCGACCTGATGCTGGACGAGTACCTCTTCGGCGAGGTGAACCGCATCAGCCCCGAGGCGCCGGTGCCCATCGTGCGGGTGCAGCGGGAGAAGGCCGTGCTGGGCGGCGCGGCCAACGTGGCGGCGAACCTGAAGGCCCTCGGCGCCGAGCCGGTGCTCATCGGCACGCTGCAGAAGGACCCGGCGGGCGAGCGCCTCATGCAGCTCCTCTCCCGCCTGGGCGTGGCCCTGGACGGCCTGGTGCTGGACCCCTCGCGCCCCACCATCATCAAGACCCGGGTCATCGGCCAGACCCAGCAGATGCTGCGCATCGACCGGGAGGAGGCGGGCGCGCCGGACCTGCAGGTGCTGGACGACCTCCAGGCCAGCCTGGAGCGGGCCCTGGGCGAGTGCGCCGCCCTCATCGTGTCGGACTATGCGAAGGGCGTGGTGAGCGCGCCGGTGATGGAGGCGGTGCGGCGCCTCTGCGCGGCCCGGGACATCCCCTGGATCGTGGACCCCAAGCCCGCCCACAAGGCGCTGTACCGAGGGGCGACGCTGATGACGCCCAACACCAAGGAGGCCTCGGAACTCGCGGGCATGCCGACGAGGCACGACGGCGAGGTGGCCGCCGCCGGCCGCGCCCTGCTGGAGGAGCTCGGGCTGCGGGGCCTGCTGGTGACCCGCAGCGAGAAGGGCATGGCCCTCTTCGCACCCTACGCCGAAGGGGGCGCCGACCACGCCGATCCCTGGATGATCCCCACCATGGCCATGGAGGTCTTCGACGTGAGCGGCGCGGGCGACACCGTCATCGCCGCCTTCAGCGCCGCCGTCGCCAGCGGTGCCGACTGGAAGGACGCCGCCATGCTCGCCAATGCCGCCGCGGGCGTCGTGGTCGCCAAGATGGGAACCGCCACGGTCACACCGGACGAGATCCTGGACCACTACCACGAGCAGGAAGCGATCTAGGCGGGACGCAGCATCCAGGCCGGCCCTGGCCTGGGCTTCGGACATCGGCCTTCGACGTTGGTGGGAGCGCTTGGTTCTTGACGTTGACCTTCGCCGTTGACTTTCCAAAGGTGTTCGAGTCTGCCGCGGCGGCCCCTGGCCGCGGCAGGCTCGGACACGGCCAAGCGATAGCGCGGCAGGATGAGTCGAGAGCCCGCGTTCCAGGACGCATCCAGGTGCTGCCACTCCCCCCTTCCGTGCCCGGACCTTAGGGTTCGCCACACCCTCGATCGGCTCCCGGGTTGCACGGGGTTCATGCTCCTGCCGCGCTATCGCTTGGCCGCACCGCGGTCTGGCGCGGCCAAGGGCCGCCGCGCCAGACCGCGGTGCCGTCTTTAAATCCTCAAGCTCTTCGGTCGTGTCCCTCAGGGTGCGACCGGCGCGGTCCGTGGGATCGAGACCCTCAATCCCGCAGCTCCACGCTCAGCACGAAGCTCGCCCCGAGGGGCAGCCTCTCCTTCACCTGGGTGAAGTTCAGGTCGAAGGTCTCGGTCTCACCGGGCTTGACGGTGCCGAATTTTGTGCCGCCGCTGGCCACGCCCAGCAGCCGTCCCTCGGAGTCGAAGACGGCCACGGCGAAGCCGGGGGTGCGGGGCTTCAGGGCGCTGTTGGTGACCTCGATCTGGGCGCGGGTACCGAACTCGGCGCCTTTGAAGATCCCGCTCTTGGCCTCCCGCCGGGCGAAGAAGACGGACTTCACCTTCAGGCCGTCCACGTCCACGGCGAGGGGCAGCGTCTTCTCCCAGGCGTAGGCGAACTTCTCGCTGAAAAAGCTGAGGGGTTTCGCGGCGGGGGCCGGGGCGGCCTCCACCGCCTTGGCCTCCTCGGCCGCCTGCGGAGCCGGCCTGGGTTCCTGGGCGGGCTTCGCCTCCTGGGACTGGAGCCCGACGACGAGCAGGGCGGCAAGCAGCATGGGATCTCCTCAAACGGAACGGGGGACGTGGCGTCCCCCGTGGATGGTGTGCCGGAAGGGCGCGCCCCGTTCCTACTCCTTCTTGCCGAAGAGTCCGCCG
>JBDIBF010000151.1:0-4169 GCA_039812765.1 Holophagaceae bacterium | reverse complement strand
CTCCGAACCCCCGATTCTATCGGCCGACCGCGGGGCGGGCCAGGACCGGGACGGCCACGCAGGTCACGGGCCCTGCTCAGCCGTTGGACGCGTTCATCGCCGCGAGCCGTTCATCGCCGTCGCGGGTGATGCCCGCCAGCAGGGCCTCCCCCTCGGCGAGGAGTTGCCCGCAGCGAGCCTCCATGTCCGCGCGGTAGGCCGGGTCCGCGATGTCCTTGAGATTGATGCGCACGTTCCAGAGTCCGCCCCGGAGCCCGGCGAAGGCGGTCTGAGCCCCCACCAGCGCGTCGGACAGGGAGGCCGGGTTCCCGGCCCGGGCCACGGCTCCCGCCAGGCGCAGGACGTCGAGACTGGCCTGGGCCGTGCGCAGGGGGACGGCCGCCGCGGCCTTCAGCCCCTCGAGCATGGCGGCCTCCCGAGCGGCCTTCTGGGCCGGGGTGCCCTGGGGGAGCCTGCGGGCCTCCATGTAGGCGTTGAAGGCCTCGGTGTCGGCGTCCACGGCGCGCAGGAGCTCGTCCTTGAGGGCTTGGGCCGCTTCGGCGATGCCCAGGCACTCGGCCTCGGCCTCGGGGGTGGCGGCCTTGCCCTGGGTGAGGTTGGCCACCATGGAGGCCAGGCCCGCCCCCAGCGCGCCCGCCAGGGCGGCGATGGAACCGCCTCCGGGCGCGGGCGTGTCCCGGGAGACCTCGTCGGCGAAGGCCCCCAGGGTCTTCGAGGCCAGCGCGCCGTCGCGAGGGACCCGGCCGAGCACCTTCTTGTCCGCGTCGAAGGGTGCCACGTCGTTCAGGCCCAGGCTGAAGACCGCGGACTGGAGCAGGTCCGGCTCGGGCACGAAAGGGGACTTGCCCTGGAGGCGGAGGTAGTGGCGCCCCGCGTCCAGGAGGGCCGCCGCCGGGACGAGGCCCACGATCTCACTGCCGGTCACCACCAGGCCGCGGTCCATGGCCAGGCGCCGGGTGGCGTCGTAGACGGCCTGGAGCGGGGTCGTCCTCCAGTCCGTGAGGTTGATGCTCAGCTGGGCCCGCTGATAGGCGTCCACGTACCAGCCGATGGCCTTGCACGCCTTGAAGAGGCCGGCGCGGTAGGCCTTCCTGCCCACCACGCCCCGGGACGCGTCGAGGTCGTTGAGGGCGAGCAGGTCCCTCAGCGCGTAGCCGTGGACCCCTTGGCAGTGGGCCTCCAGGGCCTCGAAGCTCCCTGCGTCATGGTCGCAGTTGCCGCAGGGGAAGCACCCCTCCCGGTAGAAGAGCACCTCCCCGCTGTCGTAGCGGGCGTTGCGCTGGCCCCGCCGGGCCACCCGGCCCTTCTCCCGCAGCTCGAAGGCGATGTCCGTGGCCAGGGCCTTGTCCCGGGTGTTGAGGGTGATGTTGTAGGCGATGAGGAATTCCCGGGCCCCGATGATGGTCGCCCCGGCGGTCGGATTGAATTCGCGCGGGCCGAAGTCGGGCGCCCAGTCCGGATCCTTCAGCTTGTCGGCCAGGCCCTCGTACTCGCCCTTCCGGACCGCGGCGAGGTTCCTCCGCTCCGGCCGGGAGGCCGCGGCCTCGTAGAGGTACACCGGGATGCCCAGCTCCCGTCCCACCCGCTCCCCGAGGCGCCGGGCCAGGTCCGCGCATTCCGCGAGGCCGAGGCCGGAAACGGGGACGAAGGGGCAGACGTCCGTGGCACCCATCCGGGGGTGGGAGCCGGCGTGAGATCGCATGTCAATGACTTCAGAAGCTTTCTTGATGCAGCGGAAAGCCGCTTCCAGGACCGCCTCGGGCGGACCAAGGAAAGTCATGACCGTCCGGTGGGTGTCCGCGCCCGGATCGACATCCACCAGGCGGACGGACGGAACCCCCCGGATCGCCTCGCAGATCGCCTCGATGCGCGCGGCATCCCGGCCCTCCGAGACATTGGGGACGCACTCCACGAGTTGTGACTGCACGGGCACCTCGCCGGAAAGGAACGGACGGGCGATGCCCCTCCAGGTTCCATTCTGTCCCGGAACCCGGCCGCCTGCCGTCAGGGGGTGACGGTGAGCGTCCCCTTCATGTTCTGGCCGCAGTGGCTGGTGCAATAGAAGGGGTAGACGCCGGGGGCGTTCACCACGGAGATCGGGACCGAAAGCGTCTGACCCTGGGCGAGGAGCGCGGTGCTGCCGAACTTGCCATCGGGCACGCAGTTGCTCCCGGACGTGACGCTATGTCCGCTGGAAAGCCAGACGAAGGTGACCGGCGTGCCCGCTTTCACCGTCAAGTTGGGGGGGTCGAACACCAACCCGCCGGACGTGCCCACGTTGATGACCTGCCCGGAGATGCCGCCCCCCGACGGGGGGGCCGACCCCCCGCCGCTGCCGCCACAGGACAGCAGGCCCAGGCCGAGGCCGGCCCCTGCCATGGCCCAGCCCAGCGCGGGAATCAGTCGGGGAACGCGTCGGGGATCGGGCATGGCGGGACTCCGGTGGTGACAAGCCTAGTCCCTCCCTCCCTGCATTCAAGTTCTAAACCCATCAGAACAAATGAGGATGAGATCCCGGGGGACGGAGCCCGGGGGCCGATTCGGCCTTGGAGGGGCGAACATGGTGGCCCTCTCCAAATCCGGGGGGTCGATGGGACCCGGAATATATTTAATGGATGTAATCCCCAGCGGCGTTAAGCGGGTCACCCTTGAATAGCTTCCAGATGCAATGAATCGAAGGAATGCATTGAAGCTGGCAGGATGATTGCTACTGAGGACCCTGTATGTCAAACCATCGTTAGGCGGTCTTGACCCCCGTCCCCAACATTTTTCCCCCTCGGCACTTGTATTCCTGTGACCCCACACCTGATACTTCTCGGGTATCCCTTTGTCCCTGGTCCCCCCTTGGTGACCAGAGTCCTTGTCCCCTTAACCCTTCTCTCCCGGATCCGTCGAACGGCAAGCCCCCAAACCCCCAGGTTTGAGCCCGTGCGGCCCCGGACCCCACCCATGTTCCAGACCTGCGACAGGGCGATGCCCCGTCCCGTTCTTTAACCCCACGTCCTTTCGGACATTCAACCTTGAGAGTGCTCATCTCTCATCTCCAAGGAGGTCCCATGAACCGTCAGATTCTTCGCACCGCAGCCGGGATCGGCTCCCTTTCGGCGCTCGCGCTGGTGATGGTGGCGTGCGGCGGCAGCAGCTCGTCGGCGCCGCAGCAGCCGGCGAACCAGGCTCCCAGCAAGCCGCTGATCAGCACCGGTCCGACGACCGCGATCACGAAGCACCAGTACATCTACAACCTGACGTCCACGGACCCCGAGGGTGACGCGATCACGTTCTCGATGAGCCCGGCGAACACGGACGCCACCATCAACGGCAACACGCTGACCTACCGTCCGTCGGTGGCGACGGCTCAGACGGTGACGCTGTCGGTGATCGCGACGGACAGCAAGGGCGCGGCCTCGGCGGCGGGGACGGTGGCGGTGAACGTGCTGCTGAACCGTGCTCCGGTGTTCAGCAGCCCGACGTCGTTCAGCCTGACGGGCACGGGCCCGGCGATCCCGGCGTCGTTCAACTACGCGGCGTCGGCGGTGGATCCCGACGGCGACACGGTGACGTACGCGCTGCAGGGCACGCCCACGGCGGTGGACAACACGGGCGCGGCGGTCTCGGGGATCGGCGTGACGGTGAACCCGACGACGGGCATCACGGCGTTCACGGGTTCGGTGCCGACGGGCAAGACGTCGGTGACGATCACGTTCACGGTGCGGGCGACGGACACGGTGGCGTCGGGCTTCACGGGGGACTTCTCGGACCGCGTGGTGACGGCGACGTACTTCTCGGGGAACGTGGCGCCGGTGATCGCGGCGTCGTCGGTCCCGGCGGTGCCCCAGAACCACGGGATCCCGGCTCCGGGCTTCCAGTTCGTGGCGACGGACGCGAACCCGGGCGACACGCAGACGTGGTCGACGGTGGGGACGGTGCCCGCGGGCATGACGCTGACGAGCGCGGGCAAGCTGACGTGGACGAGCAACTTCGCGACGGGCGCGGATTTCGCGGCGCGCCAGATCACGGTGAAGGTGACGGACAGCGGCGGCCTCTCGGACACGCGGACGTTCACGATCAACGTGGTGCAGGACACGAAGCCGAACTTCGTGACGCAGACGTACACGGAGACGGTGGGCGGCGTGCAGTTCTTCGACCCGAGCCGCGTGCGGCAGCAGGTG
>JBDIBF010000150.1:0-4488 GCA_039812765.1 Holophagaceae bacterium | reverse complement strand
GCCGCGATGAGGAGGCCGTAGCCTGCGGTCATCAGGGAGAAGGCCGCGCACACGCCCACGAAGCCCGCGACGCTTCCGAGGATCCGCACCTTGAAGGCCAGCATCGCGAAGGCGAAGACCACGGCAAAGACCGAGAGGGCGCAGATGGCCGCGCTCAGACCGCGGGCGCCCAGGAGGGCGGCCTTCGAGAGGGGCGCCGCCCGCAGGCGCCGCCACAGCCCCGACTGGCGGAGCATCAGCACGGAGACGCCGGCCTCGATGCCCATGAAGAGGATGAACTGGACGCTCATGCCGCCGAAGGCGTGGGCGAAGCCGTTGTAGGCCACGGCATCGCCGCTGGTGACGGCCTTGTCCACGAACGCGAAGGGCATGCCCAGGCCGCCTCCCTCCGTCCCTGCGGCCTTCGCTCCGGACTGCCGCGCCTGGAAACGGTCCAGGCTGCCCAGCAGGTCCTTCAGCACCGCCCGGTCCGCCGCCGGCATGTCCGGTGAAGCCTCCAGGTCCTGCTCCGCCTCCCGCCGGGCCTGCCGGCCCGCCTCGCCGGAGAAGGCCTCGGCGCTCACCACCTCCATGGCGTGCTGGGTGAGCACGCCCTTCACCATCGCCAGCTCGGCGGCATGGGAGGGATCGTAGAGCACCTCCAGCTCGGGCTTCGCGCCGCCGCGGAAGAAGCCCCGCGCGGCGCCCTCGCCGAAGCCTCTCGGCACCACCACGGCCACCGTCGACCGGCCCTTGCGCACGTGGGCCTTGGCCTCTTCGAGGGCCTCGGCCTTCAGGGCGAGGCCGGGGTCGGCGGACAGGGCCGCGACGAGGCGGCGGGAGATCCCGCTGCCGTCCTGGTCCACCGCGGAGACGGGCACCTTGGCCGCCTCCTTCTTCGAGCCGCCGTCGAAGATGAAGCCGAAGAAGGCGCCGATGAGGATGGGCGCGACGAAGCTCATGAGCAGCGCCCGGCGGTCGCTGAAGAAGATGCGGAGGTCCTTGCGGACCAGGGCCCAGAAGGGGGCGGCGAAGGGCGAGGCGCTGTTCATCAGGCATCCCTCAGGGAGCGGCCGGTGAGGTTGAGGAAGACGCTCTCCAACGTCGCGCGCGCGCTGGCGACGTGGCGCACGGGAAAGCCATTCGCCGCCAGCCAGGCCAGGGCCGCCGCGGAGCCGGGCCCCAGGTCGCGCAGGCCCAGGGCCACCGTCCCGTTCCCGGGCCGGGCCGTGACGACGCCCTCGACGCCGCGCAGGCCCGCCGCCGCCGCCTGGGCGTCGCCGTCCAGCTCCACCTCCAGCAGGTTCGCCGCGGGCAGCTCGGCGTAGAGGTCCTTCAGCGTGCCGTCCTTCAGCACCCTCCCGTGGTCCACGATGACGAGCCGGTCGCAGAGGCGCTCGGCCTCCTCCATGTAGTGGGTGGTGTAGACGAGGGCGAGGCCGCGCCGCTTGAGGGCTTCCAGCGCGTCGAAGATGGCGTTGCGGCTCTGGGGGTCCACGCCCACGGTGGGCTCGTCGAGGATCAGCAGGCGGGGCTCGTGGAGGAGGGCCGCCGCCAGGTTGAGCCGGCGCTTCATGCCGCCGCTGTAGCCCTCCACCCGGTCCTTGGCGCGGTCCGCGAGGCCGGCCACGTCCAGGGCCGCGTCCACGGCCCGGGCCAACGCGGCGCCGGTGAGCCCGTAGAGCGCGCCGAAGAGGTGGAGGTTCTCCCTCGCGCTGAGCTTGTCGAAGAGGGCCAGTTCCTGGGGCACAAAGCCCAGCACGCCTTTGAGGGGGTCCGTGTCCCCGGCCAGGGCGCGGCCCTCCAGGCGGACCTCGCCGCTGTCCGCAGGCAACAGCCCCGCCACCATGGACACGGTGGTGGTCTTGCCCGCGCCGTTGGGGCCCAGCAGGCCCACGGTCTCGCCCTTCGCCACGGAGAAGGACACGCCGTCCACCGCCTGCAACGCGCCGAAGCGCTTCCTCACGTCCTGAACGTCCAGCATGGGCCCTCGCGAAAGATCCAGCATGCCGCCCCTCCAGGGGTCGCGGAGGAAGGAATCGGCGAACGGGGGGGAAAAGCGGACGAGCGGCGCCTAGGGCTTCACGCGCTCCCAAAGGGCCCGGATCCAGCGGGCGGTGCGCTCGGCCATCGGCGGCTCCCCGTTGCAGAGCACGATGACGGTCAGGCCCTCGGGGCCGGCGATGTCCAGCACCGCGTTCTGGCCCGGCGAGCCTCCGGCGATCCCGAAGCCCGGCCTGAAGTCCGGCGGCACGGACGGCTTCGCGTCCGCCGGCGTGGGGCCGGGGCTCAGGACCCAGGCGGTGAGGCCCGGGGGCAGGAGCTTCCCGGCCTGGAGGGCCCGGGAGAAGCGCAGGAGGTCCGGCGCGGTGGCGTAGCCTCCGCCGGCGCTGCTGCCCCGGGCGGGCTTGGTGTAGACGTTCTTCCGGCCGTCGGGCAGGTAGCCCTCGGCCCGGTCCGGCACCACCTCGTCCACCGCGAAGGCGCCGCTTCCGGCCATTCCGGCCGGGTCGAAGATGCGCGTCTTGACGTAGGTGTAGTAGTCCAGGCCGCTGGCCTTCTCCACGATGAGCCCCAGGAGCACGTAGCCGCCGTTGGAGTAGGCGCGGCCCGCCCCGGGCTCGAAGGCCAGGGGCTTGCCGGCGAAGAAGGGCAGGTAGTCCTTCAGGCCGCGGATGCCTTCCTTGTTGGCCGCCTCGAAGGCCGGGCCGAAGAAGTCGCCGACCCCTGAGCTCATGTCCAGAAGGTGCCGCACGCGGATCTTCGCCGCCGCCGCCTTGTCGGGATAGTCGGGCAGGAACTTCGCGAGGGGATCGTCGAAGCCCACCTTGCCCTCCGCGGCGAGCTGCGCGATGGCCACCTTGGTGAAGAGCTTGTTGATGGAGCCCAGGTTGAACTTCGTGTCCCGGCCGTTGGGCACCTTGAATTCCCGCTGGGCCATTCCGTAGCCCTGGTGCAGGAGCACCCGCTCGCCGCGGGCCAGGAGCACCGTGCCCTGGAACTCGCCCTTCGCGGCCCGTTCCTGAAGGCCGGCCTCCACCTGGGCGAGGCAGGCGTCCGCGGTGAGGGGGCCTGCTGCCGGGGCGGCCTGCGGCGCGGGGTCCTCGTCGACGCGGAGACCCAGGAGCTTGCCCTGGGGGTCGAGGCCGAGGGTGATCCGGGCACGCTGCCCGTCGCCCCGCCGCACCACCAGGTCGATGCGTTCCTCGTCCTTGGGTTCCAGGCGCACCAGCTCGAGGCGTCCAAGCTCCGCCTTGAGCTGGGCGTAGGTGGCGAGGCGCGCTTCCATGGGCCGGCGCTGGAGGCCTTCGGCCGAGACGTGGGCCGTCAGCCACGCGGCCATCGCGGCCTCGCCCTGGTTGAAGGCCTCCAGGTAGGTCCGGGCCGAGGCTTCGCGGGGAGAGGCGCCGGGCTGGGCGGCCAGCAGGCACGGAACGGCTGGGATCAGGATGGCTGCCTTCATGGGGCCTTCAGACCAAGGGCCCCGGGCGGGGCCCTTCATGGGATTGGTCAGGTCTACTTCTTCGCCTTGGCTTCCAGCGCCTCGATCTCCGCCTGGATGCGGCCCAGGGCGGCCTTGGTCTCGGCGTCCTCGGCGTCCGTGGCGAGGCTGGCGGCGAGCCCCTTCAGGGCCTTCAGGCGGGCCTGCTGGCCGATCTTCCGCCCGTGGCCGGCGTCGAAGGCGATGTCGCCGTCGCCGCCCTTGAAGACGAAGGTCTTCATCTTCCCCTCGCCCAGCTCCTGGTGGAGCTTCGCCATCTCCTTCTCCATCTCGGGACCGAGCTTGTGCAGCTCCTTCATCTCGATGCGCATCCTCGAGCCCATCTCCTTGCCCAGCTTGGCCATGGCCTCGTGGAATTCGGGGCCGAGCTGGATCACCCGGGCCTCCCCGTCGACATCGAAGTCGAAGTCCAGGTCGGACCCGGCATCGCCCCCGTGTCGGCGGATGATGACGTTCTTCTCCACCGTGTCCTTGCCCTCCTTGCCGGCCTCGCCGTCCTTGCGGCCCTTGCGCACGATGACCATGTGCCGGCCGCCCTCTCCGACCACCACCTTCCCGTCCTTGCCCACCACCACCTTTCCGTCGCCGTCGCCCAGGACGATGCGGTTCCCGTCGGCGACCTTGAGGGACTCGGGCAGCTTGGCCTGGGCCCAGGCGCGCACGTCGCCGGTGATGGGCTCGGCCTGGCCCTTCACGGTGTAGGTCTCGGCGTAGGCGCCCTCCTTCGTCCGCTCGGCCTTGAACTCCTTGTCGCCTTCGGTGATGCGGAGGCTGGAGCCGGGGCTCATCCGGGAGAAGTCCTTCCGCACGTCCTCGAGCTTCGCGTCGCCCACGATCTTCAGGCGGAGCTTCGCGTCGCCGCCCTTGCCGTGGTCCGAGACCACCATCACCCGGCGTTCGACCTTCTTCTCACCGGGCTTGTCGTCCTCGCGGGTCCGGGGGGCGGCGGTGGCGGCGCCGAGGAGGCCGGCGGCCACCAGGCCGAGCACCGCGGCGCGGGGGGCCAG
>JBDIBF010000149.1:0-4530 GCA_039812765.1 Holophagaceae bacterium | reverse complement strand
TGGCCCGCGCCGCGGCCGGGGCCGGACTGAAGGTGGCCCTGTCGGGCCTGGGCGGGGACGAGCTCTTCGGCGGCTACCCCAGCTTCCGCCAGGTGCCGCGGCTGGCCCGGGTGCTCGCGCCTGTGCGCCTGCTCCCCGGCCTGGGCCGCGCCCTGCGGCGGCTGGCATTCCCCTTCTCGGCGGGATCGCGGTACCCCAAGGCCCTCGGTCTTCTGGAATACGGGGGGACCGTCGCGGGGGCCTACCTTCTCCGCCGGGCCCTCTTCATGCCTTGGGAGCTGTCGGGCCTGCTGGGCGCGGCGATGGCCGGGGAGGGCCTGGAGGCCCTGGGGACGCCGGAAGGCCTCGAGGCCCTCCTGGCCGGGCTGGGCCGGGACCGCACCCGCCTCAGCGCCCTGGAAGGCTCCTGCTACCTGCGCAACCAACTCCTCCGGGACGCCGACTGGGCGGGCATGGCCCACGGCCTGGAGATCCGCACGCCCCTGGTGGATGTGGCGCTGCTCCGGGCCCTCCTGCCCCTCCTTGCCACCCCCAGGCCCCCGGCCAAGGGCGACCTGGCCGCTGTGGCGCGTCCGGGCCTCCCGGCGGCGCTGCTCGCGAACCCGAAGCGGGGCTTCGTGACGCCGATCCGGCAGTGGATCCAGGAGCCGGGCTCCAGCGGGTCCGCCGAGGCCGGCCTCCGGGGCTGGGCCCGGCGCATCTCGGGCCTCGCCCATCCCGAAGCGGTGCGGGGGCGCCGACCGCGGCGGCGCGTGCTGGCCCTCTTCACCGACGGGTATGGCGGGCACGGCGGCATCGCCCAGTTCAATCAGGACCTGCTGGGGGCCCTGGCCGCCCACCCCGAGGTCGCCGAGGTGGTCGCCCTTCCGCGGATCATGCCACTGCGGCCGGAGCGCATTCCCGCCCGCGTGCGGTGGGTGGCCCAGGGCCTCGGAGGCAAGGTGGCGTATCTCGCCGCCGTGCTGCGAGAGGTGCTCCGGAATCCCGCCTTCGACCTGGTGGTGGTGGGCCACGTCAACCTGCTGCCCCTGGCCCGACTGCTGCGCCCCTGGATCCGTGGGCCCCAGGTGCTGGTGATCCACGGCATCGACGCCTGGGAGCCCACCCGCAGCGCCCTGGCCAACCGCTCCTGCCGCGGGGTGGAAGCCCTCCTGGCGGTGAGCCGGGTGACGGCCACGCGCTTCAGGGCCTGGTCCCGTACCGATCCCGCGAGGATCCGGATCCTCCAGAACGCGGTGCACCTCGACCACTACGGCCCGCGGCCCAGGCCTGCCCGGCTCCTGGCGCGCTACGGTCTCGGGGAGCGGAAGGTGCTGCTGACCCTCGGCCGCATGGCCTCCCTGGAGCGCTACAAGGGCTTCGACGAGGTCCTCGAGGCCCTGCCCGCCTTGGCCGCGGAGGAACCGCGCCTCGCCTACGTGATGGCCGGGGACGGGAACGACCGCGAGCGGCTCGAGGCCAAGGCCCGGGCACTGGGCGTCCGGGACCGGGTGGTCTTCACGGGGCGGGTGCCCGAGGAGGAGAAGGCCGACCACTACCGACTGGCGGACGCCTACGTCATGCCCAGCCGCGGGGAGGGCTTCGGCCGCGTCTTCCTCGAGGCCATGGCCTGCGGCATCCCCGTGGTGGCCAGCCGCGTGGACGGCAGCCGCGAAGCGGTGGCGGAGGGCAGTCTCGGCGGCATGGTGGACCCCGGGGACCCCGCCGACGTCCTCGCCGGGATCCGGGCGGCCCTCGCCGCGCCCCGGGCGGTCCCTGCGGGCCTCGAAACCTTCGCCTATCCGGCCTTCGTCCGGCGCGTCCACAGCCTGGTGGACGGCATCCTGGACGGGAGCGCCGGGTGACGGGTTCCGGCCCCCGCTCCCTTCACGTGGTGGCCTCCCTGGACCCCCGCAGCGGCGGTCCCGCCCGGAGCGTGCTGGCCCTCTGCGACGCCCTGAACGCCGCAGGCGCGCCCGCGGAGGTGGCCACGGTCGCGGCCGAAGGCGAGCCCCTGATGCCACCGGCGGTGGCGCCCCGCCACGTCTTTCCCCTGGGCTGGCCCGGAAAGCTGCGCCGGAGCCTGGAACTCCAGGCCTTCCTGGACGCCGAACTGGGCCGCTTCGATCTGGTCCACCTCCACGGGCTCTGGCAGTGGCCCACCTTCGCCGCCCGGCGGGCCGCCCAGGCCGCGGGGCTGCCCTGGGTCGTGAGCCCCCGGGGCATGCTGGAGCCCTGGTCCCTCACCCAGCGGACGTGGGCCAAGCGGGCGGCCCTCGCGACCTGGGAGGGCGGCACCCTGCGTCGCGCCGCGCTGCTCCACGCGACCTCGGAGGCCGAGGCGGCCCAGTTCCATTCCCTGGGCCTCCGCAATCCCGTGGCCATCCTGCCCAACCTCGTCGAGGTCCCCCCGGTTTCCCGGGATGCCGGGGGAGACGACCACCGAGGCGTGCTCTTCCTGTCCCGCCTCCATCCCAAGAAGGGTGTCGAGCCCCTCGTCCGTGTCTGGGCACGGGTGGCGCCGGACTTCCCCGGCTGGAGCCTCCGGGTCCACGGACCGGATCCCGACGGGCTCGGCGCAAGGTTGCGCGGGATCGCCCACGGGTTGGGCCTCCGGGAACCCTCGTTCCACCTGGGCCCCGAGGTGGATGGCGAGGCCAAGGAGGCGGTCTTCCGGCAGGCCTCCCTCTTCGTGCTGCCGACCCAAAGCGAGAACTTCGGCAACACTGTGGCCGAAGCCCTCGCCCGCGGCCTCCCCGTCATCACCACCACCGGCGCGCCCTGGGAGGGCCTGACCCGCGAGGGCTGCGGCTGGTGGATCCCCGCGGAGGAAGCCGCGCTCGAGGCGGCCCTGCGGGAGGCCCTCGCGCTGCCTCCGTCCTCCCGCCGCGCCATGGGAGAGAAAGGCCGCGCCTGGATGGCGCGGGACTTCGGCGCCGACCGCGTCGCGCTGGGGATGATCCAGGCCTACGGGACTTTGCGGAGCGGCCGCCATCCTTCAGAATCCAAGCATGACCCCGTCTGAGACCACCGCCCCTCCCGAGGGCCGCGAGGCCCCCAGGGTGGACGTCTCGGCCTATTCCAGCGGCTTCTCCCTGGGGAACCGGCTGGGCCGGCTGGCCTGGAGCCTCGTGCAGGCCACGGCCTTCCGGTGGTCCCCGACGCCCCTGTTCTTCTGGCGGAATCTCCTGCTGCGGCTCTTCGGGGCGCGGCTCGGTCGGGGCGTCCATGTCTACCCCACGGCGAAGGTCTGGGCCCCGTGGAACCTGGAGATGGCCGACTTCGCCTGCCTCGGAAGGGAGGTGGACTGCTACTCGGTGGACCGGATCCGCCTCGGGGCCCATGCCACGGTGAGCCAGTTCGCCCACCTCTGCGCCGCGGGCCACGACATCCACGACCCACGCCTCCGCCTGACCCATGCGCCCATCACCCTGGGGGACGGCGCCTGGGTCTGCGCCGGGGCCTTCGTGTCCCCCGGCCTCACCCTCGGGGAGGGCGCGGTGCTCGCGGCCATGGCCTGCCTGACCAAGGACATCCCCGCCTGGGAGGTCTGGGGCGGCAACCCCGCCCGCTACATCAAGCGCCGGGACCTGCGCGCGGACCCGGCCCCCGAAGGAACCCCATGAGACGACCCGACTCCGAGAAGCGCATCCTCGTCACCGGCGGCGCCGGCTTCCTGGGCAGCCACCTCTGCGAGCGGCTCCTGGCCCAGGGCCACGAGGTGGTCTGCGCGGACAACCTCTACACCGGCACCAAGCGCAACATCCGCCACCTGCTCGGCCACCCGCGCTTCGAGTTCCTGCGCCACGACATCACCTTCCCCCTCTACGTGGAGGTGGACGAGATCTACAACCTGGCCTGCCCGGCCTCGCCGATCTACTACCAGCAGGACCCGGTGCAGACGACGAAGACGTCCGTCCACGGCGCCATCAACATGCTGGGCCTGGCCAAGCGCACGAAGGCCCGCATCCTCCAGGCCTCCACCAGCGAGGTCTACGGGGACCCCCTCGAGCACCCGCAGCTCGAAGCCTACTGGGGCAACGTGAACCCCATCGGCGTCCGCGCCTGCTACGACGAGGGCAAGCGCTGCGCGGAGACGCTCTTCTTCGACTACCACCGCCAGCACGGCCTCGAGATCAAGGTGGCGCGGATCTTCAACACCTACGGCCCGCGCATGCATCCCAACGACGGCCGCGTGGTGAGCAACTTCGTGCTCCAGGCCCTGCGGGGCGAACCCATCACGCTCTACGGCGAAGGCCAGCAGACCCGCTCCTTCTGCTACGTGGACGACCTCATCGAGGGCCTCATCCGCCTCATGGAGAGCCCGGCGGACTTCACCGGCCCGGTGAACCTGGGCAACCCGGCGGAGTTCACCATCCGGGAGCTGGCCGAGCTGACCCTGGAGCTCGCGGGCTCGGCGTCGGAGCTGGTGCGGCAGCCCCTCCCCGCCGACGACCCCAGGCAGCGCCAGCCCGACATCTCCCTGGCGAAGGCGCGGCTCGGTTGGGAGGCGACGACGCCGCTGGCCGAGGGGCTGAAGCGGACCATCGC
>JBDIBF010000148.1:0-4541 GCA_039812765.1 Holophagaceae bacterium | reverse complement strand
GCGGCCTTGTTCTTGGCCTTCATGTCCATGAGGAACTTGCCGCGGTCGTTGTAGCCCTCGCCCTTCTTGGGCTTCTCGTTCTCGTGGCAGGACTTGCAGTTGGTGACCTCCTTGAAGCCCATTCCCTGGGCCTTCTTCACCCAGGGCACCTTGGCCTGGGCCGGCGCGGCGGCGAGAAGCAGGGCGAGGCCCGCGAGGAGGGAGAGGGACCTGGATCGGGTCATGGAGATCTCCTTAGAAGGATCCGCGAGAAGCATCTGGAGAAACGGGTTTTTCGTCAGTGACAGGCATCACCCCGCCGGCCATCGGTGACCGGCCTCGCAGGATGGTCCAGATCCTCCGGCCTGGAACCCTCGCGCCCTTCCGCTACGCTGGAGAGCCACCCCGGGCGGCCCATGGATCCCAAGCTCGTCGTCAACGTCAGCAGCGTCTCCTTCTTCCTCCTGCACCTGGCCTGCGTGGCCGTGCTCTGGGTGAGGTTCAGCTGGTGGGCCCTGGGCCTGGGCGTCTTCCTCTACCTCCTGCGGATGTTCGCGGTGACGGCGGGCTACCACCGCTACTTCAGCCACCGCACCTACCGCATGGGCCGGGTCCCCCAGTTCCTCATGGCCTTCCTGGCCCAGACCTCGGCCCAGAAGGGCGTCCTGTGGTGGGCGGCCCACCATCGCAACCACCACCGGTACAGCGATACCGAGAAGGACATCCACTCCCCGGTGCGCCGGGGCTTCTGGTGGTCCCACGTGGGCTGGATCCTGGTAGGCACCTACGACGCCTACGATCCCAAGGACATCGCGGACTTCGGCAAGTACCCCGAGCTGCGCTTCCTGGACCGCCACCACTGGATCTGCCCCTGGACGCTCGGTTTCGCCTCCTGGGGCCTCGGCGTGCTCACGGGCGTGGGCGGCTGGACCATGCTGGTGTGGGGCTTCGTGGTGAGCACCGTGCTGCTCTGGCACGGCACCTTCACCATCAACAGCCTCTGCCACGTGTGGGGCAGCCGGCGCTTCGAGACGTCGGACACCAGCCGCAACAACCTCGTCCTCAGCCTCATCACCCTGGGCGAGGGCTGGCACAACAACCACCACCACTACCAGTCCAGCTGCCCCCAGGGCCTGCGCTGGTGGGAGATCGACCCCACCTACTGGACCCTGAAGGCCCTGAGCTGGGTCCGCGTCGTGCGGGACATCAAGACCTACCCGGCCGCGGTGAGGAAGGCCGCGAAGGCCCGGGTGGAGGTCGCCCTCGAGCAGATGGGCGCCCAGGTGGAGGCCAGCCTCGAGGCGGCCCGCCTGCACGTCGAGGAGGCCAAGGCCCGCCTCGCCGAGGCCCAGGCCCGGGTCGCCGAGGCTTCGGCCCTGGCCGTGGCCGGCGCGAAGGACCGCCTCGAGGAGGCCCTGGCCCGGCTCGCCGAGGCCAAGGCCCGGTTCGCGGAGGCCCAGGCCGCCTTCGAAGCCCTGGCGTCCGCCCAGGCCCCCGCCCAGGCCTAGCCCCGTGGCCCGCATCGCGGTGATCGGCGCCGGAGTCTCCGGCCTGACGGCGGCCTGGCTCCTGAGCCGCGAGCACGAGGTCCACGTCTTCGAGCGTGAGGACCGCCTCGGCGGCCACACCCACACCCACCACCTGAAGGACGGCACGGCGGTGGACAGCGGGTTCATCGTCCACAACCGGGCGACCTACCCCCTCTTCATCCGGCTCATGGAGGCGCTCGGCGTGGCCACCGGGCCCAGCGACATGAGCTTCGCCTACCACGGGCCGGACCAAGCCTGGTGCAGCCGCGGGCTCAATGGCGCGCTGGCCCGGAGGTCGAACCTGCTCTCCCCCCGCTACTGGTCCTTCTGGCGCGAGGTGGTGCGGTTCAACGCCCTGGGCCGCCGACTCCTCGCGTCGGGGCTGCTGGAGGAGCCCCTGGGCGGGCTGCTGGACCGGGAAGGGTTCACGGAGGACTTCCGGCGCTGGTACCTGCTGCCCATGACCGGGGCCGTGTGGTCCACCACCCCCGGGGAGATGGCCGCCTTCCCCGCCGCAACCCTCCTGCGCTTCTTCGAGAACCACGGCTTCCTCGGCCTGACCACCCAGCACCCCTGGCGCACCATCCCCGGCGGGACGTCGCGCTACCTCGAGCCCCTCGTTCGCCCCTTCCGGGACCACGTCCGCACCGGCGTGGCCGGCCTGGAGGTGCGCCGCGCTCCGGAAGGCGTGGTCCTGCGGATCCCCGGCGAGGAGCCCCACCGCTTCGACCACGCGGTCCTGGCCTGCCACGGGGACCAGGCGCTGGGCCTGCTGGCCGACGCCGATCCCCTGGAACGCGAGGTCCTCAGCGCCTTCCGCAGCAACCCCAATGAGACGCTCCTCCACACCGACGCGGCCCTGCTGCCCCCGGCGCGCCGGGGCTGGGCCTCGTGGAACGTGCGGGAGGCCGGCGCCGGCCGGCTGCGGGTGACCTATCACATGAATCGTCTCCAGCCCCTGGGGGCCTCCCGGGACCTCTTCGTCAGCCTCAATGAGCAGGACACGGTGGATCCGGAGCGGGTGCTCCGCCGCATGGCCTACGAGCATCCCCGCTTCGACCTCGCCGCGGTGCGGGCCCAGGCGCGATGGGCCGAGGTGAGCGGCCGGCGGGGGGTCCACTTCGCCGGGGCCTACTGGCGCTACGGGTTCCACGAGGACGGGGTCTGGTCCGGCGTGAGGGTCGCCCAGGCCCTGGGGGTGGACTGGTGAGCCTCCCCGTCCCGGCCCTCTACGTCGGCCGCGTGCGCCACCGCCGCATCCGCCCCAGGGCCCACGCCTTCGACTACCCGCTCTTCATGGCCTTCCTGGACATCGACCGCATCCCCGAACTGATGGCCGTGTCCGACCTCGCCGGCCACAACACCTTCGCCTGGGCCTCCTTCGACGACCGGGACCACCTCGGGGATCCCGCCCTCCCGTTGCGGGAGCGGTTGCGGCGCAGCGCCGCCAGCCAGGGCGTGGACCTCCCCGAAGGGCCGGTCTTCCTCCTGACCCACCTGCGCTATCTGGGCTACTGCTTCAATCCGGTGAGCTACTACTACGCCTACGACCGGGAAGGCCGGCTCGCCCGCATCTGCGCCGACGTCTCGAACACGCCCTGGCGGGAGCGCCACGCCTACTGGATGGATCCCGCCCGGGGCCTGGAGACGCCGAAGGGGCGCAGCTTCGAGGTGGACAAGGCGTTCCACGTCAGCCCCTTCATGCCCATGGCCTGCCGCTACCGCTGGGCCTTCACCGAGCCGGGGGAGACCCTCCGTGTCCACATTTCAGAGTTCGAAAAAAGTCCAGAAAACAATCTAGACTTTCTCTTCGACGCGGACCTCAACCTCCAGCGCCACCCCTGGGATGCCGCCCATCTCCGGGACCTTCTCCTCCGATATCCCCTCATGACCCTTCAGGTCATCACCGCCATCCACTGGGAGGCCCTGCGGCTATGGATCAAGCGCACGCCGGTCCACACCCATCCCCGGAAGCTGGGGAAGGCCCGAGGCTGAGCTTTCCGGGCCCGTTGGCCCGGCGCCTGGTCATGGCGGCGTTCGCGGGGATCCGGGAGGGCCACCTGCGCCTGAACACCCCGGAAGGGCCCGTCGCCTTCGGGGATCCGGCCTCCCCGCTGAAGGCCGAGGCCGAGGTCCGGGATCCCCGGGCCTGGATCGCGGGCGCCTTCCAGGGGGAGGTCGGCCTCGGGGAGGCCTACATGCAGGGCTGGTGGAGCAGCCCGGATCCCGTGGCGGTGGTGCGCCTGGCGGTGCGCAACATGGAGGCCTTCGACCGGGCGGGGGGGCTCCTCTCCGCCCTGGGCAAGCTCGCCAACCGGCTGCGGCACCTGGGCCGGCGCAACGACGAGGCCGGGTCGCGGGCCAACATCGCCCACCACTACGACCTGGGCAACGCCTTCTACCGGCTCTGGCTGGACGAGAGCCTGGCCTACAGCTGCGCCTTCTGGCGGGAGCCTTCCGAGACTCTGCACCAGGCCCAGGTGAACAAGTTCGAGATGATCTGCGAGAAGCTGCGCCTGGGGCCCGAGGACCACCTGCTGGAGATCGGCACGGGCTGGGGCGGCTTCGCGGCCCACGCCGCCCGGACGCGGGGCTGCCGGATCACCACCACGACGATCTCCAAGGAACAGCACGACCACGCCGCGGCCCTCTTCCGCGCGCAGGGCCTCGAGGGCCTCGTCGACCTGCGGCTGGAGGACTACCGGCGGCTGGAGGGCACCTACACCAAGGCCGTCAGCATCGAGATGTTCGAGGCGGTGGGGCTGCGCTACTACGACGCCTTCTTCGGCGCGGTGGACCGCCTCCTGGCACCTGGCGGATCCTTCCTGATGCAGGCCATCACCATGAACGAGCGCCGCTTCCCGGACTACATCCGGGGCACGGACTGGATCCAGAAGCACGTCTTCCCCGGCGCCGAGCTGGCCTCGGTGGGGGAGGTCCTCCAGAGCCTCGCGCGCACCGGCAGCCTGCGGCTCCACCACCTGGAGGACATCGGCCTCCACTACGCCCGCACCCTGCGGGCGTGGCGCCACG
>JBDIBF010000147.1:0-4583 GCA_039812765.1 Holophagaceae bacterium | reverse complement strand
TCCACGTTGTGGCGGATGCCGCCGATGCGGTACTCGCCCAGGGCCATGGCCATCTTGTCGATGGCCTCCAGGCGCGTGGGGCCCCAGGTGCTCAGCTTGGAGATCATCGGGTCGTAGAACATCGGGACCTCGCTGCCCTCGTACACGCCGCCGTCGTCCCGCACGTTCGGCCCCGCGGGCGTGCGCAGGAATGTGATCCGCCCCGGGCTCGGCATGAAGTTCTTGTCCGGGTCCTCGGCGTAGATGCGGCACTCCATGGCCCAGCCGTTCAGTGGAATCTGCGCCTGCGTCATGGGCAGCTCCTCGCCCCGGGCCACCAGGATCTGCCACTTCACCAGGTCCAGCCCCGTGATCCACTCCGTCACCGGGTGCTCCACCTGGAGGCGCGTGTTCATCTCCAGGAAGTAGAAGTTGCGGTCCGCGTCCGCCAGGAACTCCACCGTGCCGGCGCCCACGTAGTTCACCGCCCGCGCCACCTTCAGCGCCGCCTCGCCCATGGCCTTCCGCATCTCCGGCGTCACATGCGGGCTCGGGGCCTCCTCGATCACCTTCTGGTGGCGGCGCTGCACCGAGCACTCCCGCTCCCAGAGGTAGACGTAATTCCCATGCGTGTCGCCGAAGACCTGGATCTCGATGTGGCGCGGCTGGAGGATGGCCTTCTCCACGTATACCGAATCGTCCCCGAAGGAGGAGAGCGCCTCCCCCCGGGCCCGGGCGAGGCTCGAGGTGAACTCCTCCGGCTTCGTCACCAGGCGCATGCCCTTGCCGCCGCCGCCCATGGCCGCCTTGAGCATCACCGGGAAGCCCATCTTCTGGGCCTCGGCGAGCAGTTCGGCCTCCTCCAGGGTCTTCTGGATGCCCGGGACGACGGGACAGCCCGCCGCGATGGCCACTTCCCGGGCCGCCGTCTTCGATCCCATGGCCGTGATGGCGTCCGGGCGCGGGCCGATGAAGGTGATGCCGTGCTCGGTGAAGAGCTTCGCGGCTTCCGCGTTCTCGCTCAGGAATCCGTAGCCAGGGTGGATGGCGTCCGCGCCGCTGCGATTCGCCACGTCCAGGATCTTCTCGACGACCAGGTAGCTCTCCCGGGCCGCCGCCGGCCCGATGGCGTAGGCCTCGTCCGCCATGCGCACGTGGAGGGCCCCGCGGTCGGCGTCGGAGTAGACCGCCACCGTGGGAATTCCCATCTCCCGGCAGGTCCGGATGACCCGGCACGCGATCTCGCCGCGGTTGGCAATGAGGACCTTCGTGACAGGCATGCAGACCTCGGAATCCGTCATCATGGAATTCGATGCGACCCCCCAGCCTATCAAACGCCGCCCTGGCCTTCATCCTCGCCCTCTCCGCCGCCGCCTGCGGGCGCAAGGGCGACCCCGTGCCCCGGCCCCGCACCGCGCCGCAGCGGACCTCGGCGCGGTGGCTCGACCTGCGGACGCTGGACGTCGTCCTCCCGTCCCGGGACCTCTCCGGTTCGGACCTCGTGGGCGTCGAGGCCGTGCGCGTCTACTTCGTCCCCATGGGCGCCGCGCGGCCCGGCCCCGCGGAGGTGCTGGCCCGCAACGAGGTGGTGCTCGAGAAGCGGCGTCCCGACCTCCCCGCGCCGGGGAAGAGCCTGCGACTGGACCTCTCAGGGCTGCAGCGCCCCGCGGGCTGGATCGTGGTGGTGGCCGTCCGGGTGGGCAACGTCGTGGGCCAGCCCAGCGATGTGCTGGCCTGGCTGGACCCGGCCCTGTAGCTTTCCACCCCTGGACGCGCGCCCCGCACGGGTCGTCCCCGCCGCCCATGGCTTCGCCCCGGCGGACGGGTCCGGAGACGTGACGGAGCGCACCTTCTCCGCGTCCCGAAGGGATCCTCCCTCACCGCCGTAGCCAAGGCGCGGCAGATCTTTCCACACCCGGGCCACGGGACGCCCGGGCTCCCGGAGGCGATATGCCCATGAAGCCCTTCCGTTCCCTCTCCGCCCTCGTCCTCGGCCTCGCTCCCCTGGCCGCCGGGACGCCCGACTTCAACCCCGTCATGGCGGTGGCCCGCGAGACCTGGCCCGAGAAGCAGCACCTGGCCGTGGTGTGCAACGCCGCCGCCTCCTGGGACGGCATCCAGGCCCTGGCCGCCGCCGCCGCGCCGGGCTCCCTCATCACCGTGGTGGACGCCCGCACGGCCTCCTCCCTGCCCGCGGCCCTCCACGTCCTCGCCGCGCGGAAGGCGGACTTCCTCGTGATGATGCCGGACGACCCCATCTACTTCGAAGGGGGGTTCCAGTCCACGCTGCTCGTCCGCGGCCTCGCCCAGCGCGGCGTGCCGAGCGTCGGGACCTCCAGCGCCGCCCTGCGGCAGGGCGCCGTCTACGCCATCGGCGAGGGCACCGGCGGCCAGCTTCTGGTCACGGACAAGGTCCGGGGCACCGTCAGCGTCATCCTGCCCAGCCGCCAGGCCGCCCTGTCCACCGCCTCCTACGTCACCGGCCGGGGCGTGCAGGTCAGCGTCACCGCCGTCCCCTGAGCCGGGACGTCCACGGAAAGGCCCCGCGACCGCGGGGCCTTTCCGTGCCGTGGGCCGGGGGTCCGGCCCTCCTCAGTGCCACTCCGTGAAGCTCTCCCGGTAGGTGCGGCTCAGGGTCAGGCGCGTGCCGTCCCGCATGATCACCAGCAGGTCGCCGCCGCTCCAGGGCTGCAGCTCCTTGATGAAGTCGAGGTTCACGATGGCGCTGCGGTGGATGCGCTTGAAGCGGCTAGGGTCCAGGCGCTCCAGGATGCCGGTCATGGTCTGGCGCAGCAGGTGGGACGTCCCCTCCACGTGGAGGCGCACGTAGTTGTCCTCCGCTTCGATCCACTGGATCGAGGCCGTCTTGAGGAGCACCCAGCCCTCGCCGCTCTTCACCAGGATGCGGTCGGGGTGGGGCTGCTCCGAGCGGCGGCTGGCCACCAGGGACTGGAGGGTCCCGCCCTGCCGGGTGGTCTGCTGGGCGCGCGCCCAGTCCAGGGCCCGCCGGAAGCGGTCGCGGTCGAAGGGCTTGAGGAGGTAGTCCACCGCGTGCACCTCGAAGGCCTTCACCGCGTGCTGGTCGAAGGCGGTCACGAAGAGCGTGGGCGGCATGCGCTCCACTCCCACGGCCTCCACCACGCCGAAGCCGTCCAGCTCGGGCATCTGCACGTCCAGGAAGACCAGGTCGGGGGAGGTGGCCTCGATGAGCTTCACCGCCTCCAGGCCGTTCCCCGCCTCCCCCACCACCGCCACGTCCGACTCCCCCTTCAGCATTTGCAGGATGCGCTGGCGGGCCAGGGGCTCGTCGTCCACGATCAAGGCTTTCAGGGTCATGCGGTCGCCTCCATGGCGGGACCCGCCTCGAAGGGGAGCCGGATGCGGGCCAGGGTGCCCTTGCCGCTCTCGGAGACGAGGCTGAAGCTCTGCCGGTCCCGGTAGAGGAGCTGCAGGCGCTCCACGGTGTTGCCGGTTCCGATGCCGCGGCGGCCCTGCTCGAAGCCCCGGCCGTCGTCCTCCACTTCGAGCAGCAGGGCTTCGCCTTCCCGCCGGGCGCGCACCTGGATCCGGGAGGCGCGGGCGAGGTCCGCCACGCCGTGCTTGATGGCGTTCTCCACCAGGGGCTGGAGGAGGAAGGGCGGCACCCGCGCCTCGAGACATTCCGGAGGCACGTCCACGTCCACCTGCAGGCGGTCGTGGAAGCGGATCCGCTCGATGGCGAGGTAGCCCTGGCTGAAGGCCAGCTCCTGGCGAAGCGTCACGAACTGGTCCGCGCCGGATTCCAGGGTCATGCGCAGCAGGTCCGCGAGGCGGGACAGCATTCGGTCCGCGGACTCCGGGTCGCTGTGGATCAGGGCGGAGATGGAGTTCAGGGTGTTGAAGAGGAAGTGGGGCTGGAGCTGCATGCGCAGGGCCTGGTTCTGGGCCTGGGCGAGGCGCGCGCCGAGCTGGGCCGCCTCGAGCTGCTGCGCCTTCAGGCGCTGGTGCATGCGGAGCCCGTGGTAGGCACCCAGCACCGCCCACATGAAGACCAGGTTGAGGTGGAAGTAGGACGAGAAGAAGCGCCGGAAGCTGCTGAGGGGGGTCTGCAGGGCCTTGGCGCGGTATTCCGGCGTGGAGAACCCGACGGCCACGAGCCAGACCACGATGAGGCCCAGGAGGGTGATCAGCAGGCTGGCGACCAGGTGCAGGAGCAGCGGCCGCCATTCACGCCACGCGATGCGCTCGATGGGCCAGCGGCGGGCCAGCAGCAGGACGCCGAGGCCCGCCACGCCCCAGATCAGGTTCTGCAGCAGGTTCAGGAGGACCAGGTGACCGATCTTCTCCTTGGGCCACATCACCATGTCCATGGTGGTCATGTAGAAGCCCATGAGGGTCCAGGCGCCCCAGTAGGCCAGCCATATGCGGAGCTTCGCCGACATGGAGGAAGGCTAGCACCAGGCCTCGAGGGGCGGCCGGAAGGCGGGGGCGAAGCGGCCCAGCGGGGGGCGAACCGGGCGGCGCCCCGGGAGCGTGCCCGCGCGCCTCAGCCCCGGGCGGCCAGCCTGCCGGCCCACCACGCCACGGCGGCGGCGGCCAGCTCGTCCTTGGGCAGCGGGCCCAGC
>JBDIBF010000146.1:0-4791 GCA_039812765.1 Holophagaceae bacterium | reverse complement strand
AGGGCGCCGGCCTCGGCCGTGAGGCGGAGGGCGGGATGGGGCGCGGCGTCCAGGGCCGGCGTGCCGGTGGCGGGGAGGGTCGCGGGGCGCAGGCGGCCGGTCCACCCGTTCCGCGCGAGGCTCAGGAACTGGGAGGGCAGCAGGACCGGATGGCCCGATTCGAGTACCAGGAAGGCCGCCAGGACCGCGAGGCCGATAGCCCCGAGCACCACCCCTCCCAGCAGGCACGCGAAGGCCTTCCGGCCGCAACCCGGCCCGCGCGCGGAACGGGCCGCGGCCGCCCCGGGAACCGCCCCCCGGATCGGTGCCTGGACTTGCGCCGGAGGCGGGGCCCGGACCGGCGGAGGCTCCGGCGTGGGCGTCCGGGCGGCCTCCGCCTCCACCAGCACCAGCCGCGTGTCCCCCACCCGGAAGGCCTGGCCGGGCACCAGCCGGCAGCGCTGGATGCGCTCCCGGTCCACCCAGGTGCCGTTGGCGCTGCCCAGGTCCTCCAGGATCCAGCCTCCGCCGTCCGGCACGAGGCGCGCGTGGTGCCGGGACACGCCCCCGTCCGCCACCACCAGGTCGTTGTCGTCCTCCCGCCCCAGCCTCAGTCCGCGGGACGGAACCTCCACCGCCCGGGCGTCCTGGGGCCCGGCGCCAGGGGGATAGACCCACAACCAGGGCATGGAGGCCTCGGGGGCGGCAGCCTGCCCAGACTAGGCGGGCGGGGCCCCTGGACATCGGTGATCAATGCCGCATTTCCCTCCGCTCCCGGCGGGATCCCCAGGCATGTGATCCCGCAGGCTTGCGCCCCGCCCGTTCCCGCGCGACTCTGCGCGGCACGGGGGGACGATGGAGGAGAGGGAGGCACCGCCGATCCTGAGGCCCCTCGCGGGGCCCCTGGGGCCCATGCTCGAGACCTTCGTGCCCGCGGCGAAGGGGCTGGCTCCGGAAGCCCTGGACGCGCTGCTGGCGCGGGTGGACGCCCGCCTCGCGGCGGAGGAGCCGGGCCTGGGCCGGCGGCTCCGGCTCTTCGTGCGGGTCATGCACCTCTTCCCCCTGGTGGGCTACGGGCGCACCTTCGCGGGCCTCTCCGCCGCCCGCCGGACCGAATTCTTCGCCCGGGTCGAGCGAAGCCGTTTCCCGCTGCTCAGGGTGGGCCTCTGGGGCCTGCGCACCCTCCTCTTCCTCGGCTGGTACGGCGATCCGGAGGTGCAGGCCCGGCTGGGCTACCGGCCCGATCCCCGGGGCTGGGAAGCGCGGCCATGAGCACCGTCGTCCACGCCGACGTGGTGATCCTCGGAAGCGGCGCCGGCGGCGGCACCGTGGCGGAGGCCCTGGCGCCCCTGGCGGAAGCCGGAAAGCGGGTCCTCCTCCTGGAGAAGGGCTTCCGGCTGGACAGTTCAAGGCTGCCCGAGGGCGAGGTGGCCCGGGCCTCCCTGCTCTACGCCGGCGGCGGCGCGCGGCCCACCGCGGACCATGGCGTGACCCTGGCCTACGCCGAAGGCGTGGGCGGCTCCACCCAGGTCTACACCGGCACGTCCCTGCTGCCGCCGGTGCGGGTGCTGGACCGCTGGCGCGTCCCCGGCCTCGACCCCGCGGACCTGGTGGCCCGGGCCCGGCGCTACGCCGCGGAGAACGGCGTGGACTTCATCCCCGAGGCGCGCCTCAACGACAACAACCGCCTCTTCCGGCTGGGCTGCGAGCGCCTGGGCTGGAAGGCGGAGCAGTTCCCGGTCAACGTCCGCGGCTGCAAAGGCAGCTCGCTGTGCAACCTCGGCTGCCCGAACCAGGCCAAGCAGGGCACCCACGTGGTGCAGATCCCCGCGGCCCAGGCCCGGGGGGTGGAACTGGTCACCGGGGCCGAGGCGTGGACCGTCCGCCAGGCCCCCGGCGGCGCCGAGATCGACGTGGTGGTGGACGGCCGCCCCCATCCCCAGGGCGGCAGCGGGGAATGGCTCCCGGGGCGGTACACCGTGAAGGCCCGCTCCGTCGTGGCGGCCTGCGGGGCGGTGCAGACGCCGGCCCTCCTCCTGCGCTCGGGGCTGGGGCACCGCTTGCACACCCTGGGCCGCTACTGGACCTGCCACCCCGCCCACATCCTCGCGGGCCTCCACCCGGCGCCCATCACCAACTTCGTCGGCCACCCCAAGAGCTTCGTCTGGCAGGAGCGCATCGCGGAGGACCGCTTCTACCTCGAAGCCTGCATGTACTTCCCGTTCACGACCGCCAAGAACCTCTCCGGCTTCGGCGCGGAGCACGCGCGGCTCCTGGAGGCCTACGACCGGCTGCAGATGATCCTCGTCCTCGCCTGCGACGAGGCGCTGCCCGAGCACCGCGTGGAGGTGGACCATCACGGGCGGCCGGTGGTGCACTACCGGCTCACGCCCGCCACGATCCAGGCGATGGTGAAGGCCACGCGAGCCGCCGCGCGCATCTTCTTCGCGGCCGGCGCCGACGCCGTCCACGCGCCCTCTGCCGATCCCCGGCTCATCCTCCGGGAGGAGGGCGCCGACCTCGAGGTCCGCGTCGCCGAGCGGCACTTCCGCCCGGGTTCCGTCAGCGTCTCCGCCGCCCACCTCATGGGGGGCTGCCGCATGGGGCATTCCCCGGCGGACTCGGTGACCGACGCCTGGGGCCGGGTGCACGGCCAGCCCTGGCTCTTCGTGGCGGACGCCTCGCTGTTCCCTTCGGCCCTGGAGATCAATCCCTACCTCACCATCATGGCCCTCGCCGACCGGGCGGCCCAGGCGGTGGCGGATCGGGAAGGCGTGAGCCTGCCGCAACCCGCATAATCGAGGCAGCCTCCCGGGAGGGCCCATGCCCCTGCAGGATCTCAAGGCCGGCCGCCAGAGCGGCGCCGCCATCGTGGCCGCCGCGCTGGAGAGCGCGGGAATCACCCACGCCTTCGGCATCCCCGGCACCCACAACATCGAGCTCTACGACGCCCTGGAGCGCAGCAGCGTCACGCCGGTGCTCATCACCGACGAGCAGAGCGCGGGCTTCCTCGCCGACGGCATGGCCCGCAGCGGCGGGCCGATGGCCTGCGCCAACGTGGTGCCCGGCGCCGGCGTGACCCACGGCCTGTCGGGGGTGGCCGAGGCCTTCATGGACGGCGTGCCGCTGCTGCTGCTCACCTGCGGCATCCGCTCGGATTCGCGCTTCAAGTACCAGCTCCACGACGTGGACCAGCTCGCGGTGCTGCGGCCCCTGGTGAAGGGCGCGTGGAAGCCCGAGCGGGGCGAGGACATCGCCCCGGCCATCCTCGAGGCCACGCGGCTCGCGCGGTCGGGCTGCCCCGGTCCCGTGGCGGTGGAGATCCCGGCCAACCTCTATCTCCTGTCCCAGACCTACGACCCCGAGCGCGTGAAGGGGCTGCTCGGCCCTCCGCCCGCGCCCCCGGCGCCGGACCCCGAGGCGGTGAAGGCGGTGGCGGCGATGATCGCCGCCAGCGACCAGCTCCTGTTCCACGTGGGGCTCGGCGCCGCGGAGGCCGCCGACGAGGTGCTCGCCCTGGCCGAGCGTACCGGCGCGATGGTGAGCAGCACCTTCAGCGGCAAGGGCGTCTTCCCCGAGTCCCATCCCCAGTGGCTCTGGCCGGGCTTCGGCCTCGCCTGCCCCACGCCCCTCCGGGACCTCGCGGAGGAGGCGGACGCGATCCTCATCGTCGGGGCGCGCATGGGCGAAGTGAGCACGGCGAGCTACGGCCTCGCGTTGCCCGAGGCCTCCGCCCAGGTGGACATCGACCTCGCGGTGCCCGGCGCGAACTTCCCCGTGGCCCACGCGATCACCGCCGACGCGAAGGCCTTCCTCCGCGCCCTTCTGGAGGCCCTGCCCTCCACCAGGGCCATGCCCCATTCCATGAAGGACGCCCTGGCGGAGGCCCATGCGAAGGTCCGCCGGGAACAGGCGGAGCCGTCGGTCGCACGGGTCGGCCCCGGCGCCCTGTTCCAGTCCCTCCAGCGGAGATTCCCCGACGCGATCTTCACCAGCGACTCGGGCAACGGCACCTTCCTCGCCATGGAGCACCTGCGCCTGGACGGGCCGCGCCGCTTCCTCGCCCCCACCGACTACTCCTGCATGGGCTACTGCCTGCCCGCCGCCCTCGGCGCGAAGCTCGCGCATCCGGACCGCCCGGTGGTGGGCCTCGCCGGGGACGGGGCCCTGCTCATGACGGGCCTCGAGCTGCTCACCGCGCGGCAGGTGGGGGCGCCCGTGCTCCTGGCGGTGCTGCGGGACCGGGAGCTGGGCCAGATCGCGTCCTTCCAGCGCACGCTCACGAACGCCGCGCCCTGCTCGGTGCTCCCGGACTACGACCTCGCGGCCCTCGCCGCGGTGTCCGGCACCGGCTGCCGCTCCGTGGATTCGGATGGCGACCTTGAGGCCGCCCTCGACTGGGCCGAGGCCGAATTGAAGTCCGGCCGTGCCGCGGTGCTGGACGTGGCCATCGACTATTCGAGGAAGACCTACTTCACCCGCGGCGTGGTGAAGGCCAATTTCGGCCGCCTGCCCTGGGGCGAGCGCCTGCGCATGGTGGGCCGCGCGGTGGCCCGGCGGATCTTCTGAGGCAGGTTTTGACGACGGTCCCGCCGGAGGGGACTAGGATCAGGGCGCCCCATCCCCTGACCGAGGTTCCGCCATGCGCCGCCCTGCCCTCCTGCCCCTCGTCCTGACCGCCCTGGCCCTGGTCCTGGCCCTCCCCGCCTGCGGCCCTCGCGAGCCCGCCCCGAAGCCAGCCTCCGCGCCCGCGCCAACTCCCGTGCCGGCCCCGGCACCCGCGCCTGCGGCCACCCCGGCGGCTGCCCCGGT
>JBDIBF010000145.1:0-4817 GCA_039812765.1 Holophagaceae bacterium | reverse complement strand
GTGATCACCGCGGCGGTGCCGCAGGCGAAGGCCTCGGTCATGCGGCCCTCCTTCACGGCGGCCTCCCACTCCTGCTTGGAGATCTTCCGCTCCTCGGCGCCGTAGCCCAGCTCCTTCGCCAGGTCGAGCAGGCTCTTGCGGGTCACGCCCGGCAGCAGCGTGCCCGTCAGCTCCGGCGTCACCACCACGGGGCGGCCGCCCTCCTGGTAGACGAAGAATATGTTCATGCCGCCCATCTCCTCGATGTAGGTGCGGTGCACCGCGTCCAGCCACACCACCTGGTCGCAGCCCTCGCCCTGGGCCTGCTTCTGGGCCACCAGGCTGGCGGCGTAGTTGCCCGCGCACTTCGCGAAGCCGGTGCCGCCCGGAGCGGCGCGCACGTAGTCCTCGCTGATCCACACCGTCACCGGCTTCACGCCGCCGGGGAAGTAGGAGCCGGAGGGAGAGGCGAAGAGCACGAAGAGGTACTCCTTGGCCGGCCGCACGCCCAGGGCGCCCTCGGTGGCGATCATGAGGGGGCGCAGGTAGAGGCTCTCGCCGATGGCGGAGGGCACCCAGGCGGCGTCCTGGCGGATCAGGAGGTCGCTGGCCTCCACGAAGAGCTCCTCGGGCAGGCGGGGCATGGCGAGGCGCTCGGCGCTGCGGTTGAAGCGCGCGGCGTTCTCGAAGGGGCGGTAGGTCTTGATGCCGCCGTCCTGCTGCTTGTAGGCCTTGAAGCCCTCGAAGATGGCCTGCCCGTAGTGGAGCACCGAGGCCGCCGGATCCAGCATGAGCGGCCCGTAGGGCTTCAGCACGCCCCCGTGCCAGCCCCGGGACTCGTCCCAGGCCAGGGTCACCATGTGCTCCGTGAAGACCTTGCCGAAGCCCGGGTTCTGCATGCGCGCGGCGCGCTCGCCTTCGGACAGGGGCGTGGCGACGGGGCGCAGCTCGAAGGCGGTGCTGGCGGTGAGGGTGCTCATGGATTCCTCCTCGGGTGAAGGCTAGCGGGAAAGGGTTGTTGCGGTGATTAATCGCCCCAGCCGGGCCACGGCGTGCCGGGTGGTCTCGGGTTCGTGGGTGGAGAAATTGAGGCGGAGGCAGTTGGTGCCCCGCCCGTCGCTGAAGAAGAGGGGGCCCGGTGCGAAGCCCAGGCCCTGGGCCAGGGCTTCCCGGTGCAGGTCCAGGGCCGACGCGCCCTCGGGCAGCATCACCCAGAGGTGCATCCCGCCCTTGGGTTCGGTGACCTCGGTCCCGGCGGGGAAGTGCGCGTGCACCGCCTCCACCATGGCGTCCCGGCGGCGCTTCAGGGCCCGGCGCAGCCGGGCCACGTGCCGGGCGAAGCCCCCCGAGTCCAGGTAGCGGGCCACCACCGCCTGGGTCAGGGTGGGCAGGGCGATGGTGTGCACCTCCTGCAGGGGCGCCAGCCGCCGCAGCAGGTCCTCGGGCGCGATGACGTAGCCCAGGCGCAGCCCGGCGGCCAGGCTCTTGGAGAAGCTGCCCAGGTGCAGCACGTGCTCCGCCCCGGGCAGGCAGCGCAGGCTGGGGATCGGGGTGCCGGAGAAGCGCAGGTCCCCGTAGGTGTCGTCCTCCACGATGCGGGCGCCGTGGCTGCGGGCCAGGGCCAGGAGGCGCTCCCGCCTCGCCCGGGAGAGGGTCATCCCCGTGGGGTTGTGGAAGGTGGGCACCACGAAGAGGAGCTTGGCCTCCGTGCGCTGCAGGGCCGAGGCCAGCCGCTCGGGGTCCATGCCCTGCCGGTCCACGGGCACCGGTACCGCCACCCGGCCCAGGGCCTTCAGCAGGGCCAGGGCTCCCAGGTAGCAGGGGCTCTCCACGATCACCGCGTCGCCGGGCACCGTGAAGGCTTCCACCGCCAGGGCCAGGCCCGCCTGGGCCCCTGGGACCGCGCGGAGGCCCCAGCCCTCGGGGATCGGCTCCCCCTGCCCGGCCAGCCAGCGGCCCACCGCGTCCAGGTAGGCCGGCAGCCCCGCCGGGGGCGCGTAGGCCCAGGCCTCGGGCCCCATCTCCCGGCCCACCTGGGCGTGGAGGCGCCGCAGGTCCTCCACCGGCAGCAGGTCCGCCGGCGGGAAGCCCGCCGAGAAGCTCACCAGGGCGCGGTTCTGGGCCTTGAGGAGGGTCTCCCCCAGCCAGGGGCCGAGCTGGCCCTCTCCGGCCACGAGGTCGGAGCCCTCGAAGGGGTAGTCGTGGACCGGCACCCGGGCTCCGGGGGCCTCCGGGAGGCGCTCGGGCACGAAGGAGCCCCGGCCGTGCACCGTCTGCACCCAGCCCGTGCGCTTCAGCCCCGCCAGGGCCTTTAGCACCGTCAGGCGGTGGACCTGGAAGCGGTCCGCCAGGTCCGGCACCGCCGGGAGCCGGGAACCCGGCTTCCAGGCGCCCTCCTGGATGAGGCCGCGCATGCGCCGCTGCACCTGCACGTACAGGGGACTGGCGGCGGCGGGATCCAGCACGGCGGATGCGGTCATGACCCCCTCAGAATGGCCCTGGATGCGATGGAATCCATCCAATCCGGGCAATTTTCACAACCCCGCACAGACCACTTCACCCCCCAGCCTACCAGGAGCCTGGCCGGAGACCCCCGCAGACCACCCCGCAGGCTGGTCAGGGCCGGAGAACCGCGGTCCAAGCCAGGTCGGGGCAGGACCTCAAGAGGTTGTCGGGTCGGGGAATTCCATTCGGGCCACGGTGCCCCCTCTCACCCCGGGGTGGATGGTCAACCGGCCGCCATGGACCCTCGCCAGGCTCCCCACGATCGCGAGGCCCAGGCCCAGGCCCCGGCTGCCCTCCCCCTTGGCCCAGCGCTCCCCGAGGCGTCCCTGCAGCTCCGCCGGGATGCCGGTGCCCGTGTCCGCCACCACCAGGACCACGCCCTCCCGGCCGCCCTCCGCGGCGAGGGTCACGGTGCCGCCAGCGGGCGTGTGCCGCAGGGCGTTGGCCACCAGATTGTGGAGGGCACGCACCACCAGGGCCCGGTCGGCCGAGAGGACGAGGCCCGCCGGGGCGTGGACCTCCAGGCGGACCTCCGCCTCCTCCGCCGCCGCCTCGAAGAACTCGGCCACCTCCCCCAGGAAGACCTCCAGGGCCAGGGGCTCGCGGCGGAGGGAGGCGCCGGGATCCTCCGCCCGGGCCAGGAAGAGCATCTGCTCCACCTGGGCCGCGAGACGGTCGCACTCCTCCAGCAGCGAGCCCAGGGCCTCCGGGGGGCCCTCGCCGCGGCGCACCAGGGCTTCGGCTTCCGCCCTGAGGGCCTGCAGCGGCGTGCGCAGCTCGTGGGCCAGCTCCCCCGCCAGCCCCGAGAGCCGCGCGAAGGCCTCTTCCAGGCCGTCCAGGGCGCCGTTCAGGCGACCCACCACCTCTGCCAGCTCGAGGGGATAGTGGGAGGCGTCCAGGCGGTGCTGTAGGGTGCCGGGCCGGATGCCGGCGGCCTCCTCGGCGAGGTCGTGGAGGGGCCTCAGGCCGCGCGCGGCCACCAGCCGGCCCAGGAGGGCGGCCAGGACCGCGCCGGCGGCGGCCGCCGCCAGGAGGGTGCGGCGGAAGTCCGCGAGCAGGCCCTCCTCGTGGGTGCGGTCCATGGCCACCACCAGGTCGCCGCCCTTCCGGGCCACCCGCAGCAGGGCGAACTCCCGGTCCGCCGTCCGCCGCTCCACCACCCTGCCGGGGACCAGGGTGGCCGCGTCCAGGTCCGGGAAGCCGCGGCTGCGGCGGGAGGGCGTGGCCAGGAGCAGCCACTCGACCCGCTCCGGTCCGGGCTCGCCCTCCGCGTCCCGTCCTTCCGGCGGAAGGGCCCGGCCCAGCTCCTCGGCCCGGGCCGCCAGGGCCAGGGCGTCCTCCGAGTCCAGGCTGCGGCGCAGGGCGGCGTCCATGAAGACCGCCATGGCCGCGGCCATGGCGAAGGCGCCGAGGGCGAAGCCCCACTGCAGGCGGCCGAGGAGGCTCCGCCTCAGCCTCAGCATGCCCGGCGGGGGGTCAAGGCCGCGCCTCCAGCACCACTCCGACGCCCCGGAGCGTGTGGACGAGCTTCACGGCGAAGGGATCGTCCAGCTTCCGCCGCAGCCGCCGCACCTGGACGTCCACCGCATTCCCGTCCGTGACCACGTCGAGCCCCCACACCGCCTGGCCGATCTGGTTGCGGGAGACCACCTCCCCGGGGTGCTGGAGCAGCAGCGCGGCCAGGGCGTACTCCTTCGGCGTGAGGTCCACCCGCCGGCCCTCCCGGGTGATGCGCCGCTGCACGGGATCCCAGACCAGGTCCGCGATGCGGACCAGTCCCGTGGCCTGGGGGGCGGCGCTGCGCCGCAGGATGGCCTTGACCCGCGCCAGGACCTCGGGGAGGGCGTAGGGCTTGACGATGTAGTCGTCGCCGCCTTCGTTGAGGCCGCGCACGCGGTCCTCCGTGGAACCGCGGGCGCTGAGGAAGAGCACCGGCGCGCCCCGGCCCTCCCCACGGAGGGTGCGCACCAGGTCGAGCCCCGACATGCCCGGGAGCATCACGTCCACCAGCAGGGCGTCGAAGGCGCGCTGGCGGGCCAGCCGGAGGGCCTCCTCGGCGCTCAGGCAGGCCACGGCCTCGAAACCGGCGCCTTCCAGTCCCGCGGCGAGGTGCCGGGCGATCTTGGGCTCGTCCTCCACGATCAGCAGGCGCATGCAGGCACTTTAACGGCAAACAGGGCCGCCCGGGGGCGGCCCTGCCTGGGTCCGGCGCAGCCTCAGCGGCTGATGGCCAGGTTGTAGGGGGTGGTGGTGCTGGAGCCGGCGTAGCGCTTGACGGCCACGTAGACCACGGCGGTGGCGCTGCCGGAGTTCGTCCAGCTCACGTTCTCCGT
>JBDIBF010000144.1:0-4868 GCA_039812765.1 Holophagaceae bacterium | reverse complement strand
GACGGGGGCCCGCCACGGAAGAAGCGCTCCGAAACCAGCACCCAGGCCAACGGGACGATCACGCCCAGGGGATAGGCGATGGAGTAGGCCACCACCGGCTCGGCGAGGTCCCCGGGCGAGCCGCCGGCGGACTTCACGCGCTCCACGACGCCGGCGAGGGCGGGGCTGTTGGTGAAGGCGCCGGTCAGCAGGCCGGCGGCGAGGCGCGGCGTGAAGCCCAGGGCCAGGGCGAGGCCGGCCACGAGGAGCGTGGCGCCCACCATGACCCCCGCCACCAGCAGGTTCCGCCGCAGGCCGCGGCGGTTGAAGGAGGCCCAGAAGCTCTGGGCGCTGGAGAGGCCGATGGCGTAGACGAAGATCGCGAGGCCGAGGAGGTAGGTGAACTCCGGCAGCTTCAGCCGCGGGTCCAGGGCGCCCAGGGCGATCCCGGCGAAGAGCACCGACGCGATGCCCAGGCTGGCCCCGCCGATGCGGATCCGGCTGAGGGGATAGCCCAGGGCCACCACCGCGAAGAGGAGCAGCAGCGGGCTCGAGGCGAAGAAGCGCACCAGGCTGTCGAACATCCGGGACTCCGGAGACGCGTTCGGCCCTGGCCTTCGGGAAGCGCCGCCTGCCATGGATCGGGCCGCCGCCTCACCCCCCACCCTGCGCCGCGCCGGGCGGATCGGGGTCACAGGTGACCCGGCGCCCAGGCCTGGCCGGTGGCAGGCTCCTTCCCGCGGGGATGGAACGGGGGCTCACGGGTGATGCCATGACCTCCCACCGCCGTTCGACCGGCGCGGCGAGGGCGAGGGCGAGGGCGGTGCCGAATCCCTCGCGCGCAGGGGGCTCGATCGCCGCGCCCGGGCGGAAGCCCGGCCGTCCGTCCTCCCCGAATCCGGTCCCGCGCCGTTCCTCGGGAAGGGGAAGCGCCTCGGGCAGGCGATGCCCCGGAGTCCTCGCGGGGGGCGCGGGGGCTCAGCCGAGGGGCCGCGTCTCTCCGCTGACAGCCACGCTGGAACCGGGTTCCGGACCGAATTCGACGCGCAGCCGCGAGGGGACGCCCATGTCCTCGCCCTGCAGGATGGTGAACGCGTTCCCGCCCTGCCAGCGGATGTCCCGGAGGTAGCCGGCCAGGGCCGCGGCCGCCGCCCCGGTGGCGGGGTCCTCGTAGACGCCCCCCGCCGCGAAGGCGTTCCGGGCGTGGAAGATGCCGTCGGCCCCGAGCCACAGCAGGCTGACGGTGACGAGCCCCTGGTCCAGCATCAGCGCCCGGGTCTCCTCGAACCGGTACGTCATGGCCGCCAGGGTCCTCCGCTCCCGCAGGACCAGGATCAGGTGCGTGGCGCCCGCCGAGGCGATGCGGACGGGGAAGGCGGGATCGAGGGCTTCGCGGCGGAGGCCGAAGTTCGAAAGCACCTCGTCGATCAGGTCCTCCGGCGCCTCCCGGGAGGACGTGCCGGGGGAGTGGAGCGTCGCCGTGAGGCCGTTCGCCGTCCTCGCCGCCTTCACGCGGATCGGTCCGTCGTTCAGCACGAGGGTGTATTCGCCCTCGCCGAAGCGCTCCCCCAGCGCCGCCCCCAGCGCGAGGGTGGCGTGGCCGCAGAAGGGGACTTCCATCCCGGGCGCGAAGTAGCGCACCCGCCAGGCCTCCCCTCGGCGGACCAGGAACGCGGTCTCGGAGTAGCCCACCGCCTTGGCGATGCGCAGCATCTCCTCGTCCGGCGGCATCGCTTCGCAGAACGCCACGCCGGCGGGGTTCCCGCCCTTCCCTTCATGGGAGAAGGCGGCCAGCTTCAGGACCTCCATGTTCTCTCCTTGGGGGGCACGGGCCTCGCACCCGCGTCGAAGCCGGAAGGGACGTCCCGTCGAAGGGCCTCTCGGGCGCGGGCCGCGCCGGAGGGACCCTCCACCCTGGCTAGGTCGGCGGTTTCGCCGGCCCCGGCGGACGCGGGAAGCCCCGCTGGGCCAGAGCCTCCCGGATGACCTTCGCGAGGGCCTGGGCCGTGACCGCGCGGATGCGCACGGGGTCCTTGGCCTCCTCGGGACCCAGCGCCGGCAGGTAGGGACGGAGGTCCAGGGTCGCGAGTTCGGAGAGCGCCGGGGGCAGGTCCTCGTCGTGCCGCGAGATGCCCGCATGGAGGGTCCCCACGATCACCAGGGGCCGGTAGCCGAGCCGGCGCTCGAGTTGGGCCTGCTTCGCGTAGATCACCGGTCCCGCCACGATGCCGAAGGCCGTGCCAATGGCCGCCCCGGCGGCCACGGTGGCCGGCGTGCCTCCTCCAGAGGCGGCGCCCTGGTTCATCCCCGACAGGGCGCTCAGGCCCCAGTTCGCCCAGAAGCTGGATCTCGGGTCCGGCAGCACGGTCTGCACGTCCACGAACACCGCGTTCGAAGGCTTCCCGTGCTCGAAGCGCGGGGCGCCGGGGTCCAGCTCGGCCTCCAGACGGCGCTTCAGCTCCTCCCCGAAGGCTGGAGCCAGGCCCTCCACGTGGACCTCCACCCGCAGCGGCCCGCCGGGCAGGGCGGCCACCTGGGGCGGCTTGCAGGCGGCGAGGAGGAGAGTGGCGGCCAGAAGAACAGGCTTCATGATCGGCATGACCGGATCGTACCCTGGAAGGATGCGCCTGTTCCGCCACGTCACCCCCGCCGGCACCGAGGTCCTCATCGAGTCCATGCCCCACCTGCGCTCCTGCGCCGTGGGCTTCTGGGTGAAGGGCGGCTCCTGCCACGAAGCGGTCCACGAGGAGGGGCTGGCCCATTTCATCGAGCACACGGTGTTCAAGGGCACGGAGCGCTTCCCCACGCCGGACCTGATGGCGGAGGCCACGGACCGGCTCGGAGGCTCGGTGGACGCCTTCACGGGCAAGGAGAGCGCCTGCTTCTACGGCAAGGTGCTGAAGGAGCAGCTCCCGGACCTGGTGGCGATCCTCGGCGACCTGGTGACCTCGCCGCGCTTCGATGCCGAGGAATTGGCCCGGGAGCGCGGCGTGATCCTGGAGGAGATCGCCCAGAGCGAGGACCAGCCCGACGACTGGGTGAGCGAGCTGTTCTACGGGAACTTCTGGAAGGACTCGCCCCTGGCCCACCCCATCCTGGGCACCCGCGACCAGGTGGCAGCCTACGGCCCCGCCGAGGCCGACGCCTTCTTCCGCCGCACCTACCGCGGGCCCAACCTGCTGATCTCCGCCGCCGGCGCCGTGGAGCCCGAGGCCTTCCTGGACCTTCTGCGGCCCGTGCTGGACCGCCTGCCCGGCGGGCCGGAGGCCGCCCCGCCGGCCATGGGCGCTCCCTCCCCCTTCCTGCTCAACGTGCCGCGCCGCGAGCTGCAGCAGACCACCCTCGTGATGGGCTTCCCCGCCCCGGACCACCGCTCGTCGGACCGCGTGGCCGCCAACCTGCTGGCCCACGTGCTGGGGGGCGGCATGAGCTCGCGGCTCTTCATGGAGCTGCGGGAGCGCCGCGGCCTCTGCTACCAGGTGGGCAGCTTCGTCACGCCCTACGCCGGCACCGGCGCCCTGCAGGTCGCGGCCTCCTGCGCCCCCGCCCACGCCCGGGAGCTGGTGCAGCGCGCGGTGGCGGCCTGCGCCCTGGTGCGGGAGCAGGGCATCACCGCCGAGGAGCTGGAGCGCGCCAAGCTCCAGGCCCGCACCTCCCTTGCCTTCAGCCAGGAGAGCAGCACCGCCCGCATGTTCACCCTGGCCCACCAGGCCGTGCACCAGGGCGGCGTCAGCACCCTCGACGCCCAGATCGCCGAGATCGACGCCGTGGACTTGGACCACGTCCGCCGCGTGGCCCGTCAGCTCCTGGACCCCTCGCGCCTCGGCCTGAGCGCGCTGGGGACGCGGAAGGGCAAGGAGATCCGGAAGTCGGACCTCGACGCGGCCTGAGCGGATTCACATCGCGGCGGCCATGCGCCGCACGGCCTCCCGCAGCTCGCGGGGATCCAGGGCCGTGAAGCCGAGGCGGATGAAGGGCCGCTCGGCGCCGCGGAAGTCGAAGGCCGAGCCCCAGGGGAAGAGGACGCCCTCCTCCCGGCAGCGCCGGGTCCAGCGCGCCTTCGGCAGGCCCTCCACCCGCACCCAGAGGCTCATGCCGCCGCCGGGGACCTCCACGTGGAGTCGGCCGGGGAGCTGCTTCCGCAAGGCCTCCACCAGCACGTCCCGGCGCTCCAGGTTCGCCCGGCGCACCTTGCGCACGTGGCGCTGGAGCAGGCCGTCCTCCAGCAGCTCCGCCACCGCCCGCTCGAAGACCTGGTTGCCGTGGTAGTCGGTGACCGCGCGCCGCGCGGCCAGCGCCGTGGCCAGGGCCGCCGGCGCGCCGACGTAGCCCAGGCGGAGGCCCGGCGCCAGCACCTTGGAGAGGGAGCCCAGGTAGACCACCACGCCGCCCTCGTCGGCACTGGCCAGGGGCAGCACGGGGCGGCCCTCGTAGTGGAACTCGAAATCATGGTCGTCCTCGAGGATGGCGAGGCGGTGCCGCCGCGCCACCTCCAGCAGCCGCAGGCGCCGGGGCGCCGAGAGGGTCGCGGTGGTGGGGAACTGGTGGTGGGGCGTGGTGTAGACCGCCCGCACCGTCCGTCTCGCCAGCAGGGCCTCGAGGGCCTCCACGTCCAGGCCCTGGGCGTCCACCGGCACCGGGACCAGCTCGGCCCCCGCGGCCCGCAGGGTGGCCCAGGCCTGGGGATAGCCGGGGTCCTCCACCGCCACCGCCTCGCCGGGCTTCAGCAGGGTGCGCGCCACCAGGTCCAGGCCCATGAGGCTGCCGCCGGTGACCACCAGCTCGCCGGGCCCGAAGGCCAGGCCCCGGGCCTCGGCCAGCATGCGCGCCAGGGCCTCTCGGAAGCGGAGGTCGCCCTGGGGATCGCCGTAGCCCAGGGGCGCCGCGCG
>JBDIBF010000143.1:0-4890 GCA_039812765.1 Holophagaceae bacterium | reverse complement strand
TCCACCTCATCACGGCGGTCATCATGACGGCGCCCGGCGCGGTGATGATGGCCAAGATCATGCAGCCGGAGGTGGAGGAGCCGGAGACCAGCGGCGAGCTGAAGGTGGACATCCCGGTGCACGACGCCAACGTACTGGACGCCGCGGCCCGGGGGGCCTTCGAGGGGGGCTCGCTCGCCTTCAACGTGGGCGTCATGCTCATCGCCTTCATCGCACTGGTGGCCCTGGTGAACGGCCTGATGAAGTTCATCCACCCCGGCTTCACCCTCGAGGCGGTGCTGGGCACGGTCTTCAAGCCTTTTGCCTTCCTCATGGGCGTGCCCTGGAGCGAGGCTGGCCAGATCGGCGCGCTGCTGGGCAAGCGCATGGTGGTGAACGAGTTCGTGGCCTTCATCGAACTGGGCCAGATGCCGGCCCTGAGCGCCAAGGCCAAGCTGGTCGCCACCTTCGCGCTGTGCGGCTTCGCGAACTTCAGCTCCATCGCCATCCAGGTGGGCGGCATCGGCGCCCTCATCCCCGAGCGCCGCGGCGACCTGGCGCGCCTGGGCCTGCGGGCCATGATCGCCGGCACCCTGGCGAACTTCCTCAGCGCTTGCATCGCGGGCGTGCTGACCTGATCATCGGGCACCCCCCCGGAGCGATCCCATGAAAGGCCCCAAGATCCTCACCGGTTGCGGCTGCGCCCTGGTGGTGCTCTGCCTCGTCGCCCTCGTGGTCTTCGTCGCCCTGCCCTCCCTGACCAACGGCCGCGCCAGCCAGAACGAGGTGCTGCCCGGCATCTGGATCTCCGGCGGCTGTGGCTGCCTGTCCACCGTCTTGCTGATCGCGGGCGCGGTGTGGTGGATGGTGGCGAAGAAGAAGCAGGCCTGAGACCCCCAGGCGGTTTCGGGGTTTCAGGTCGGGATTACCTCTTGGACGACCGGGCCTGGTTGGAGGAACCCTGGGGGCATGGCCTCCCCGGTCTTTTTCAAGCTGGTCGTCCCCAGGCTCCTCGCCGGCCTGGTGCTGACGGGCGCAGGCCTCGCCTGGGCCCATCCCGCGAAGGCGCGGGCCGCGTGGGGCCTGGCCCGGAGGTGCGCGTGCGGGCTCTCGTGCCTCCTGCCGACACGGGAGGAGTTGGGTGCGTCGAGCGTGGGGATCGGAGATCTCAGGCAGATGGTTGATCCGATGGGAGCCGTCAATCAATGGGTGTTCGAAGGCGGAGTGAAAAATTGATCCTCCACGGAAGGGGCGACGCATGACGAGTCTCAGCCGCTGGAAACACTGGCTACGCCGCGGCTTCAAAGGGCTTGGGATCCTCACCGGCCTCGGGCTGGCCTGGCTGTTCACGATTTCCCCCAAGGCTCCCGAAGCCCGGCTGATGGCCAAAGTCCTGTTCTGCAGACTCACGGGCATTCCCCCGAAGGAAATCAGCCTGGGCTCCTGCCGCCTGGACGAGGCCGGAAACCTCTGGGTCGTGGACGGGCTCGGCTTCATCCGCCTCAGGGAACCGGGCGGACGCTGGCGGGTCGTCGCTGGATCCTGTCCCCCGGCGGAGCGTTCAAGCCAGGTCAGGGACGGGCAGGGCTCCAAGGCAAGGTTTGCCTCCCCCCACATCGTCGGGTTCGATGACGTCGGCAATGCCTGGATCTTGGATGTCGTGGTCCGGGCCGGCGCGGACGATCCAGGTGAACGGAACGGCCAGGCAAAGGATTCCGAAGAGCTTCATTCCACTTTCCTCCTGCGCAGGGTTTCCCCGGCCGGTAAGGTGGAGACCCTTTGGATGCGAAGGAACGACCCGGGTCTGATCGACTTGAATTATTGGGATTCGACGGTGCGCACTCCAGCCGGAGCCTTGCTGATGGCTCGATTGGTTAAGCCGCAGGTGCTTGAGTTCGGACCGGGTGGGACTTCACGCCCCCTGCTTTCCGGCAAGGGTTTCCAGGATGGACCGGCCGAGGTTGCGAAAGTGGGACGGACACTGGGCCTGGCGAGCGACGGCCACGGGACCGTGTTCTTCGCCGATACGGCCAATCGTGTGGTGCGGCGGATCGCACCCGATGGGGCCGTGACTACTTGGGCTGGAAGGGCGGGCGAAAAGGATGTGAAGGACGGGGCAGGCCCTGAGGCGCGCTTCTCACGGCCGTGGTCCATCGCCTGCAACCGGAAGGGGGAAATCGTCGTCCAGGATCTGGGGTTCCCGGGCCTGCGCCGCATCTCGGCGGAAGGCGTCGTCACGAGCCAGCACCTCAGCCTCGCCAGGACGATCGAATTCAAGGGAAGCAGCCCCGAGGGCTCTATCCTCCAGCGTTTTCCGTTGAGTCTCTCCGTCGACGGACAGGGGACCGTGCTGCTGATATGGCTGAACGTCGAAGGTGAGGATTGGAACTTCCGCGGCGGACTGCTGCGGCGGGACGGGAGCACGCAGATGCTCTTCAACCCGGGGCCGGCAGGATTCGTTGTTCCCGTGGATTGATGCGTGTTGGGATCAGAACCGCCCCTTCAGCGAATGCGCGTATCCCGTCAGCTCGACGTAGGCGTCGCCGACTTCCTTGCCTGAGCCATCCAGCACGCGGCAGGCGCCTTCCCAGTACGTGATCCCCGTGCTGCGGGCGGTGCGCAGCTCCTGGGCGTCGAGGATGGGCTGAAGGGTCCAACGCTCCCCCCAGGCTTTAAGTTCGAGGGGAAGGGGATAGCTGGCCTTGGAGGCGGGGCTGGTCCATCGGCCCCTGGGGCGCAGGGCGAAGTCCCGCGTCGCGCGCGTGATCCGCCCCCTCGCGTCCACCTCGGTGACGGACGAGAAGGGATCCTGGCCGCCGTCCTTCAGGCGCATGCGGTAGGCCATGAGGTGGCGGCCGTCGCGGAACTGGATTGCGGCCCAGTCCCAGCCCACCTGGCCCTCGGAGAGCTGGTTGGAGCTGAACTCGTGGTCCATCCAGCTCCATCCCGACACGGGCATCGGCGCCGCCTCGCCGAGCCGCACCGTCCCCGTGGTCTCCAGCCGCGGGAAGGTGACGTAGTGGCTCGCGGCGGTGGGATCGGCGCCCTTGCGGCTCACGCCCTCCTCGCCGAAGACCACCGGCGGCGTGGCCGGGGCGAGCACCAGGTCCAGCTTCGCGTCCTCCGCCTGGAATCGGACCTGTATTCGGCCGTCGGGCCCCATCTCCGCCCGCCAGGACTCGTTGAACACCGCGAGCCGGTCCAGGGCCGCGCCCGCCGGAAGGCCTTCGCGGTTCAGGCGCTCCGAGACCCTGAACTTCCGGCCCGCCTCGTCCGTGAGCGCCGCGTGGGCGAGGTGGATCTGGTCCGTGCGCCAGGCAGGGCTGCCGGTCCAGGCCGCCTTGGGCGAGGCCTGGCGGAAGAAGGTGAGCTGGTAGCCGAAGCGGCGCGCTCCGTCGGCGCTCCACAGGTGCCCCGTCAAGTACCACCATTCCGTGCGGAAGGTCGGGTGGCTGCCATGGTCCCTCGGGAAGGCGAAGCGGTAGCCCGGCCGTGCCACCGCGAAGCCGTCCGGCGTCGTCGCCGGGACCTGGGCCAGCAGCGGCGCTGCGAGGAGGAGGGCCGAACGCAGTCTCATGCCCCTTCCTCCGCTTCCCGGTCCGCCCGCAGCCGCGCCGCCCAGCGGGCCGCCGGCATCAGAGCCAGCGCCGCCGCCGCGAGGGTGAGCAGCACCACCAGGGCCAGGAAGCCGGTGGGCAGCACGAAGCGCAGGGTCCAGCCGAAGACCTGGGGGTTGAGCACCCGCACCAGGATCTGGGAGAGCAGCACCCCCAGCCCCAGGCCGCCCAACGCGCCGGCCAGCGCCACACCGAAGCCCTCCCCCAGCAGCACGGCGGAGATCTCGCCTTCGGTGGCGCCCAGGGAGCGGAGGGTCCAGAGGTCCCCCCGGCGCGCCAGGGCCAGCCCCAGCAGGGCCTGGACGAGTCCTGCCAGCGCCACCCCGAGGCCGATGACCTCCAGGGCGTAGGTGAGGGCGAAGGTCTGGTGGAAGATGGTGGCCACCTGTTCCCGCAGGGCGCGGTTGCTGCGGAAGCGCAGCCCCGGAAAGGCCTCGCCCAGGCGCCGGGCCTCGGTGGCAGCATCCCGGCCGGGCTGGAGGTAGAGGGCGAGGCTGGCCACCCGGTCGTCCTTGAACCAGTCCAGGAAGACCGGCCGGTCCACGATCAGGCTGCCCCGCTCATTGCCGTAGTCCGCGTAGATCCCCCGCACCGTGAGGCGCCGGGGGCCCGCGGGCGTCGGGAGTTCCAAGACCTCCCCCACCTTCACGCTGAAGCGCCGGCTGAAGGTCTCCGAGGCCACCGCGCCGGGATCCGCCAGTCCCTGGGCGTGGATGCGGGCCATCAGCGCGTTCGGCTCGCCCCCTTCGAGGATGGCCACGTGGCCGAAGCGGGCGTGGACGGCGAAGTCCCCCGTGCCGAGGAAGGTGGGCGCGCCGCGGAAGCGCAGGGGCACCACCTGGAAGCGGTCCACCGCCAGCACCGCCGGATCCGTGGCCACCGCGTCCGCCAGGTCCGCGGGCAGGCGGTGCCGGGCCGCCATGCCCTCGCTGCCCTGGGGCGCGACGTAGAGGTCGGCCTTCAGGTTCGCCCCGATCCAGGTCAGCACCGTGGCCTCGAAGCTCTTCACCATCACGCCCATGCCCACCGTCATGCCCACCGCCACCGCCAGGGCTGCCGCCGCGAAGCCGTGTCGGCCCGTGGGCCGGCGCAGGGGCCGCAGGGCCAGGCGCAGGGCCCAGGGGGCGCGCGCGCTGCCCGGCAGGCCGAGCAGCGGCAACAGGGCGAGGGCCGAGAGGCTGCCCCCCAGCAGCACCAGGCCGGCGCCCAGATAGGCGTGCCAGGCGGTGCCGGCGGGGAGGCGGGGCAGGAAAACCAGGGCTGCGCCCGCGAGCGCGGCCAGGGCGCCGAGCCC
>JBDIBF010000142.1:0-4991 GCA_039812765.1 Holophagaceae bacterium | reverse complement strand
GGATGGCGATGCCCCGGCTCCGGGTGGTGTAGCCCACGATCTCGTCGCCCCAGATGGGCTTGCAGCAGTGAGCCAGGGCGAACAGGATCCCCACGTTGTCGTCCACCAGCACCGCGTCGTCCGCCGCCTTCTGGGGCTTGTCCCCGGCCTTGGTGCGCTCGCGCTCCGGCAGCAGCGGGTCCAGCAGCTTGTGGACGTTGAGGCGGTTGAAGCCCACCGCCGCGAAGAAGGCGTCCCAGCCCGGCTGTTTCAACTCCTTGAGGCGCGCCTCCAGGGCCTCCTTCGCCTCCGGGGTCTCCAGGTTCAGCCCCGCGGCCCGGGCCTCCCGCTCCATGCGGTCCCGGCCCATGGCGATGGCCAGCTTGCGCTCCTCCTCCCGGATGAAGGCCTGGATGCGGCTCTTCGCGCCGGCGCTCTTCACCAGGGTCAGCCAGTCCCGGCTGGGCTTGTGGTCCGGCCGCGTGAGCACCTCCACCCGGTCGCCGTTGTGCAGCGTGTGCTTGAGGGGCACCATGCGCCCGTTCACCTTCGCCCCCACGCAGCGGTGGCCCACCTCCGTGTGGATGGCGTAGGCGAAGTCGATGGGCGTGGCCCCTTCGGGCAGGCTCTTGAGATCCCCCTTCGGCGTGAAGACCTGGATGCGCCGCGTCCCCAACTCGCCCTTGAGGTTGGCCACCAGGTCCCGGCTGTCCCCGCTGTCCTGGTGCAGCTCCACCATGCGGCGCAGGAAGGCCACCTGGTTGATCTCCGAGCGGTTGGCGATGTGGCCTTCCTTGTAGGTCCAGTGGCTGGCGATGCCGTTCTCGGCGTGGTCGTGCATCTCGTCCGTGCGGATCTGCACTTCGAAGGCGTCGCCGCTGGGCATGAAGACCGAGGTGTGGATGCTCTGGTAGCCGTTGTCCTTGGGGAGGCTGATGTAGTCCTTGAACTTGCCGGGAATGGGCCGGTACAGCGCATGCACCAGGCCCAGGGCCGTGTAGCAGCTCGCGCGGTCCGGGCAGAGGATGCGGTAGGCCAGCCAGTCGTGGATGTCCTCCAGGCCCTTCTCCTGGGCGCCCATCTTCCGCCAGATGCCGTAGAGGTGCTTCGAGCGGCCGTAGACCTTGCCCACGATCCCGTGGGTCTCCAGGGCCGACTCCAGGCCCACCTTGATGGCCTCGATCATCTCGGCGCCGTGGGCGCGCTTCTCCTCCACCTTGGCCTTCAGCTCGGCGAAGCGCTCGGGCTCCAGGGTCTCGAAGGCCAGGTCCTCCAGCATCACCCGCACGTGGCCCATGCCCAGGCGGTTGGCCAGGGGCGCGTAGAGCTCCAGGGTCTCCCGGGCGATGCGCCGCCGCTTCTCCTCCCGCATGGAGGCCAGGGTCTGCATGTTGTGGAGGCGGTCGGCGAGCTTCACCATCAGCACGCGGACGTCCTTGCCCATGGCCACCAGCAGCTTGCGCACGTTCTCCGCGTTGAGCAGGTGGCGGTCCGTGAAGGCCAGCTTGCTCATCTTGGTGAGGCCGTCCACGATCTCCGCGATCTCGGGGCCGAACTCCTGGCGCACCGCCTCCAGGGTCATCAGCGTGTCCTCGACGGTGTCGTGGAGCATGCCGCAGGCCACGCTCACCGCGTCCAGGCGCCATTCCGCGAGGCTCTTGGCCACCGCGAGGGGATGGAAGAAGTAGGGCTCCCCGCTCTTGCGGAGCTGGGTGCGGTGGCACGCGCGCCCGACCCGGAAGGCCTTGTCCAGCAGGGGCACGTCCCCGTCGGGGTGGTGGCGGAGGAAGGCCTCCTTCACCTCCTGGTAGGCGCCTTCCAGGGTGAGGCAGGCATCGCCGACGCAGGCCGTCCCGTCGCCCTCGTGGAGGGTGATCCCCTGGACGGCAGGGAGGTCGGCCATGGTCCAGTGTCGGATGGCTCTCCGGCCGACGCCAGGGGGCAAGTGATGGAATGGCGGAAGAAGCGCGTGGCCGGTCCCCGGGCCGGAGAGGTCCCGCCGCCCTGACCCCCGGAGGCGGCCCACGGGACCTTCTTCGCCGAGCCCCGCCTGGCCCGGGGCGGCAAGCGAAGGGCCCTCCGGCGTGCCGGAGGGCCCTCGGTGCGGGTGGGGCGAAGCCTCAGTGGGCGATGGTGCCGTTCTGGATGCTGATGGAGGTGTCCGTCCCGACCGTGTTGATCGTGCAGGCGATGCTCGGGCAGCCGCCCAGCGTGAAGCGGATGATGGTGGTCGTGGGCACCGGGCAGTAGCAGGTGTTGTGGAGGGTGGGCAGGACGCCGGCGTTCACGGCGTCGACCTCGCCGTTGAGCTGGCGGAGGGTCTCCTTGGTGAGGCTGAGCTTCTTGGAGGACATGAGGTCTCCTGGGGAAAGGGGAATGGGTGTCGCCCGGGGGCTGGCCATCCAGGCCGGGTCATGGGTGGAGTGTGCGGAGCCCGGACGCGGCCCTCCAGGAATCGCCCGCGAAGGGCCGCGCCGGGGGCCGCGAACCGTCGCGAAGGGATGCCTGAAGGGCGGCGTCGCGGTCCGCCGGCCCGGGAACGGGCCGGAGGCCCGGGGCGGACGGTGCCCTAGCCCTGCTGCCCGCGGGCGAGGCCGAGGATCTCCCGGAGCCTGGGCGTCATGCTGCGGCTCACCTCGAGCTCCTTCCCGTCGGCGAGCCGCACCTTGGCGCGTCCGTTGGGCAGGCTGCGGTGGCCGATGACGGTCTCGGGACGCACCAGCAGGTTGCGCTGGATCCTGAGCAGCCCGGCCTCCGGGAAGGTGCTCTCCACCTCGGCGAGGCTGTCCCAGGGCGAGCGGAAACGCTGCCCTCCGGCCCAGGCGAAGACGGCACCGTCGGCCAGCTCGAAGTGGCTCACCTTGCGGAACTCCAGGAAGAGGTGCCCGGCGCCGGCCCGGGCGGGGAAGCGCGTCGGGGCGGCGGAGGGCCTCGGCGCGTGGCCCGCGCGGCGGAGGGCGAGGTGCTGCTGCACCCGTTCCAGGGCCCGGGCCAGGCGGTCCTCGAAGACTGGCTTCAGGAGGTAGTCCACCGCCTGGGTGTCGAAGGCCCTCACGGCATGCTCGGGGTAGGCCGTGATGAAGACCACCGGCGGCGGCGCCTGGAGCTCCGCCAGGGCCTCCAGCCCCGAGGCCCCGGGCATCTCGATGTCCAGGAAGAGGGCGTCCGGGCGGAGTCCCCGGCCGAGGGCCTCGAGGAGCTCCTCGGCGTCCTCGAACTCGCCCGCCACGCGGCAGCCCAGCGCCGTGAGCATGCGGGAGACCCGGGCGCGGGCCAGGGGCTCGTCATCCACCACCGCGACGGTCAAGGGGGTCATGGGGCACCTGCGCGTTCCGGGAGGAGGAGGTCGAGGTCCGCCAGCGTCCAGGGTTCCTCCCGGCGGAAGTCGAGGAGGGCGGTGTCTCCGTAGGCCAAGGCGAGGCGGGCCCGGAGGTTCTTGAGCCCGATGCCCGCCCGGGGGCCGGGGGAGGCGACGGGAGCGGGCCCCTCGTTGGCCACCCGGAGGCGCAGGCGGGCGCCCTCCCGCCACGCCGCGAGCCGCAGGCATCCCCCGCCCCGCGTCCGGGAGATGCCGTGCTTGAGGGCGTTCTCGACGAGGGGCTGGAGGAGGAGGGGCATCACCGGCAGTTCGTCCAGCGCCGCGTCCCAGTCCCACTCCACCCGCAGGCGGCGCCCGTGGCGCACGGCCTCCACCGCGAGGTAGTCCGCCACGAGGGCCCGCTCCTCGCCCAGGGGGTGGGAGGACACCTCGGAGGCCTCCAGGATGCGCCGGAGGAGGCTGGCCATGGACCGCAGGCAGCGTTCGGCTTCGCCGGGGTCCTGCTGGAGCAGCTCCGCGAGGCTGTTCAAGGCGTTGAAGAGCACGTGGGGGTTGAGCTGGCCCTGGAGATGGCGGACCTGGGCCTCGACCACCTTCTCCCGCATCCCTTCGCGCTCGTGCTCGAGCCGCGCCTGCCGGGAGGTGAGCAGGCCGACGAGGAAGAAGGCGGGGCCCCAGAGGCAGAGGTCCAGCAGGTAGACCCCGAGGCTGTTGGGCTTCAATCCCGCTAGGATGCTGATCAGGCTGTCGAGGTAGGTGATGGCGAGCATCACCGCCTCTCCCATCAGGAAGGCGCGCAAGGCCGCGGGCCAGCTCAGGATGGGCTTGCCCGAGGGGCTCCGCCATTCCCACGGGACGGGCGAGAGCCACACCAGGGATCCCATCATGAGCATGTGGCTGAGCTCATCCCCGGCCCTGCGGAGGGCGGGCGTGCCCATCGCGTGCCACTTCCAGGCCAGGAAGGGCTGCACCGCCAGGACGACGAAGGCGAAGGCCCCCCAGAGGGCCTTGCTGCGCAGGCGCCTCCAGAGGGCGGTGTCGGTCGCCGGGCCTGGCAAGGGCTAGTGCGGGACGCCGATGGAGACCACGGAGGTCGCGAGCGTCCCCGCGAGGCTCGCGGTGGTGCAGCCGAGGCTCTGGCCGGTGACGCCCATGCTCACCGAGCAGAGGCCGTAGTTCCCGTTGGAGACCTGGACGATGGTGCGGTCGAGTCCGGTGGCGATGGCCTCCACCTCGTGCGGGGCGAGGCTGCGCAGGGTTTCACGGTTCAGGGCGAGGCGGGGGGCGGTGCGCAAGGGATCCTCCAGGCGGACAGGGTTGGTCCCGAAATGCTATTCCAACGGCCCCAGCCACCCTCCGGGAAGCCGCGATCCACCCTGAACGGGGTGGCCAACGGTCGTTTCCGGGGGCGCGAGCCGCACGGGGAACGGGCCGATGTCCACGCCGCTCGCGCGTCCTTCCGCCATGCCGGGAGCGAGGATGCCCGCGACCCGGCCGGGCTCCCGGGATCCGCTCCGGCCCTGCGTCGAACCCCCCTGTCCCGCCAAGACGAAAAGGCCACCCTTGGGCGGCCTTTTCTGGCGGAGAGTGGGGGATTCGAACCCCCGGTCCCGGTTTACCCGAGACTTTCGCTTAGCAGGCGAACCCATTCGGCCACTCTGGCAACTCTCCGAAGCCTCCACCTTATCGCGCG
>JBDIBF010000141.1:0-4999 GCA_039812765.1 Holophagaceae bacterium | reverse complement strand
GTGGGCCGGGGCTGGGACACGTTGAGGACGATCTTCCCCGCGAGGCGGGGCAGCTCGGCCTTCATCTCGTCGAGGGTCTTCACGTCAAGGAGGACGACCTCGCCGCGGATCGGCCCGGGGACCAGGTCGGCCGAACCCTTCTTCTTCGGCACCAGGGTGGGGTCCGTCCAGGCCCACTGGGCCACGTGGAGCTCCTGCCCGTTCGCGTTGAGCAGGCGGGCGCGCGCGACGCCGCGGGTCCAGGGCACGCCGAAGTCGTAGGCCTCCTCGTGGACGTTCACGGCCCCGTAGCCCTTCAGCTTCTCCATGGCCCAGCGCTGGGCCGCGCGCAGCTTCTCGGACCCCGTGAGGCGCGGGCCGATGCCGTCGCACATCTCCTCGAGGTTCTTCATCACCTCGGCGTGGGAGCCCACCTCCTCGAGGAGCCTGGCCACGTCGCTGGTGTAGGGCTTGGCCGGCTGGAACATGCCGTCCGTGGCCCGGGCCTGACGGGGCGCGCCCGCCGCCTGGGGCCCGGGCGCCTGGGCCAGCAGGGACGACGCGGCGACAAGAGCGAGCAGCAGCCTGGACATGGATCCTCCCGGGAAGGTCAGGCATCATCTAACGAGGAAACCAGGCCTGGCAAGCCTTTCCTCACGCAGAAAGGAAAAGCCCCCCGAAGGGGGCTTCCCGGGATTCCGACGCCGCCTCAGGCGCCGAAGCGCTTGGAGGCCTCGCTCCACTTGATGTTCTCGACGAAGGCCTCGAGGTACTTCGCCCGGGCGATGCCGAAGTCGATCATGAACGCGTGCTCCCAGCTGTCGAGCACCACCAGCAGGTCCTGCTCGATGGGCAGGCCCAGGTGGTGCTCGGCGAAGAAGTAGGTGTGCAGCTTATTGTCGCGGCGGTTGCGGGTGAGCACCGCCCAGCCGGGGCCGCACATGGCGGCGGCCTTCAGGTCGGCGACGACCTTGTCCTTGCCGCCGGCGGCGTCGAGGGCCGCCTGCAGGCCGGCGCTGATGGAGGCGTCGGCGCCGAGGTTCTCGAAGTACAGCTCATGGAGGAAGGAGCCGTTGAAGGCCACGGCCTCGCGGCGCTTCAGCTCGCTGTACTCGTTGAAGGAGTAGTTGGCCTTGCTGTTGTCGATGGAGGCGAGCTTCTCCTCGATCTCGTTGAGCTTGGTGATGTAGCCCTTGTAGAGGGTGAAGTGGGCGTCCAGCTGGGCGTCCGAGAGGCCCTTGACGGCGCCGCCCTTGAGGTGGTCGTAGTTCTTGGCTTCATGGGCCATGGTGCGTCTCCTGGGGAATGGCGCCGGATCGCGGGGATGGCGCGGAGGGATAGTTTACCGGTGTTGTCGGGAAAGGTCCGGCGCCAGCCTTTCCCGGAACCGCTCGGCCAGATCCCGGGCGGCCTCGGGATCCGCCTCGGCGTTCCAGTTGAAGAAGCCCTCGGAGGAGAAGCGCCGCTCCGGAAGCCCCGCCGCCCCCCAGGCCGCCTCGAGGGTGCGGATCAGGCCCAGATTCCCCACCGCATGAAGGTGCGCGGCGGCGGGATCGGACAGCAGCTCCGGCAGATGTTCGGGGATGCGCCCCCGGCGACCCGCCCAGCCGCCGTCGGGGTGGCTCAGGACCGGGGTCCACCGGAAGTGCGGGTGGCGGGCCGCCAGGGCCTCCAGTTCCGCGACCAGGGGCAGGTCGGCCGCCTCCCGCACCCCGACGACGAGGTGGATCGGACGCGCCTCGCCATCCCCCAGGGCCCGGGCCGCGTAGCCCCAGAGGGGGCCGAGGCCCGAACTGGTGGCGGCGCCCAGGATGATGTCGGCTGTGGGATCCACCTCCAGGCGGATGGGCTGGTGGTGAAGTCCGGACACCTCGAGGGCCGCGCCGGGCGCCAGGGCGGAGAGGGTGGGCGTGAGGCGGCCGCCGGGGATGACGCGGTAGACGAGGGCCAGGCTTCGAGCCGAGGGGTCGGCGCCGCTCACCGTGTAGGGATGGCGCACCACGCCCGCCGGCGTCGCCGCGCGCAGGGAGACCACGTGGCCGGGCTCGAAGGGGAAGGGCAGGTCGTCGGGGATCCCGACCTCCGTCAGCTGCGTCCCCCGAGCCACGGAGCGCTGGGCCCGCACCTCCGCGCGGCGCCAGGCCTGGGTCCAGGCTTCGGTCACCCTGCCATCTCGCGGAGGAACCAGGCCTCCTTCTGGTGGAGCTGCACGAAGCGCGTGAGCATGTCCGCCGTACCGGGATCGTGGTGGTGCCCCGCCAGCTCGATGCCCTCGTGGCACAGGATGATGGCCCGTTCCTCCGCCGCCAGGGCCTCGGCCAGCATGGCCTTCGCGTCCAGCTTCGCATGGGGGGCGCTGGGCTCCACGGCGCTCTGGGCCTCCATCTGGGCCGGTGTGTGGATGGGCGTGCCGCCCAGCATCCGGATGCGCTCCGCCAGCTCGTCCACGGTGGCGTCCACCGCGGCGTGGAGTTCGTCGAAGCGCAGGTGGTAGTCCCGGAAGTGGGGGCCCGTGACGGTCCAGTGGTATCGCTTGGCGTTGAATCCGATGATCCATGCGGTAGCGAGCTGCTGGTTGAGGTGGTCGATGACTGTGGGGTTCATGGGGGCTCCGGGAAAGGGTGCGTTGGGATGGTAGTGCCCCTGGCAGGTACGGTGGCGCTCAATTCCATCCTGCCCAGGCGGCGGGCGCCGGCCATCGCCCCGGGGCCGCCGGATGGTCCGAGCCCAGCGCCACGGGAACGAGGCCCTCGGGGATCGCGTAGCGCAGGGCCAGGACCGCGGGCAGGCGCTCCCCGCGGCCGGCGCCGCCATCCACCACGGGCTGCGCGACGGTGCCGTCCGAGAGGAGAAGGCGGAGGGACTCCGGGAAGGACGCCAGGAATTCGAAGTGGGCCTCACGCTCGGATTCGGGGAAACCCAACAGCAGGGTGGCGGCCACGGAACGCCCGTCGGCTTCACGGCGGGGCGAGAGGACCGCGAAGGAGGCCCGGACCTCGGCTTTCAGCTCCGGGCCCGCGCTGTCAAGGGTGTAGCCCTCCGCCCAGAGGGTCTCGGACACCTGGTCCTCCACGCTCTCGGTGGTCTCGGGCTGGAAGGCGATGCCCGGCGCCAGGTCCAGGCGCATGGCCCAGTGGCGCTGGAGAAGGGGGCTGCGGACCAGGAAGCGGCGGGACTCCTCCTGGAGGTCGAAGGCGGGTGCGGCCGAGGGAAGGGCGCGATCAGGCGCGGCCGTGGCCATGTCAGGCCTCCACCCCGGCCGCGGCCTTCTCGAGCTTCTCCAGCGCCTCCTGGAAGCGGCCAGCGTGGAAGCGCTCCACTTTGGCCAGGGTCTCGAACCAGGCGGCGATGTCCGTGTAGCCCTCCTCCCGGGCAGTGCGGGCGAAGTCGGGATACATGTCCGTGTACTCGTAGGTCTCCCCGGCCACCGCGGACTTGAGGTTCGTGAGCGTGTCCCCCAGGGGCAGGCCCGTGGCGGGGTCCCCGGCCTTGGCGGCGAGGAACATGAGGTGCTTGAGGGCGTGGCCCGTCTCGCCATCGGCGCTGTGGCGGAAGAGGTCCGCCACCTCGGGCAAGCCCTCCTTTTCCGCCACCTGGGCCATCCAGGTGTAGCGGCGGTTGGCCTGGCTCTCGCCGGCGAAGGCGGCCTTGAGGTTCTGGTGGGTCTTGGACTGGGGAAAGGACATGGGATCGGTCTCCGGAATCCGCATGGTGCGGTCTAGCCATGTACAGCCAAGGCTGTGCCAAAATTATAATCATTGTTATATATTCGTTTATAGAATTTTCCATTAACGTCTTTTCGAGATTTTCACTGTTGGACGTTGACTCGACTATCGAAATAGCGAGAATTTTTCCCGGAGGTCGCCATGCTCCCCACCCCCGAGCCCCTCGAAGCCGCCCTCAGCGGCGCCCGGATGATCGACGAGGTCGGCGCCCTGCTCACCCTGGGCGACGACCCCGACCGCCTGGTGGCCCACGCCTTCGAGCGGCTGGGCCAGCTGGTGCCCTTCGATCTGGCCACGGTGCTGGTGAAGGACGGCGAGGTGCTCGAGGTGCGCCACGCCCTCGGCCCCCTGGTGACGCCGGCCCTCGTGGGTTCGCGGATCCCCATCCAGGGCAATCCGCGGCTCGTCGCGGCCCTGGGCAGCCGCCACGCCCACAGCTTCGAGGAGCACGAGGAGGGCGAGGACACCTTCCACGGCATTCTCGACTTCCCCGACGGCCACAGCTGCCTGGTGGCCCCCCTGCGCAGCGGCGGCGAGGCCTTCGGCCTCATGACCCTCGATGCGCTGGTGTGCCGCCAGTACCCGGAGAGCGTGGAGCGCCACGTCAGCACCTTCGCCAGCCTCCTGGCCCTGGCCCTGAAGCAGGCGGAGCACCTGCGCCTCCTGGCCGAGCGGGAGCGCCGCCTGGCCGACGAGGTGAGCTTCTTCCGGGCCGAGACGCTGCGGGAGGTGATGACCGAGCCCCTGAAGGCCGAGAGCCCCGCCATGCGGAGCATCGTCGACCAGCTCCGGCAGGTGGCGCCCACGCGGACCACCGTCCTCCTCACCGGCGAGACTGGCACCGGCAAGGAGAAGGTGGCCCAGACCCTCCACCACCTCTCGCCCCGCCGCGACAAGCCCTTCATCAAGGTGAACTGCGGGGCCCTGCCCGCCGGCCTCATCGAAAGCGAGCTCTTCGGCCACGTGAAGGGGGCCTTCACCGGGGCCACCGCCGCGCGCAAGGGCCGCTTCGAGCTGGCGGACGGCGGCACCCTCTTCCTCGACGAGGTCGGCGAGCTGCCCCTCGACCTCCAGCCCCGGCTCCTCCGGGCCCTCCAGGAGGGGGAGATCGACCCCGTGGGCGCCGAGCGGCCGCGGAAGGTGGATGTGCGCGTGCTGGCGGCGACGAACCGGGACTTGGCGGAAGAGGTGGAGGCCGGGCGGTTCCGCAAGGACCTCTTCTACCGCCTCAGCGTCTTTCCCATCCACCTGCCGCCTCTGCGGGAACGGCCCCAGGACATCCGGCCCCTGGCGGA
>JBDIBF010000140.1:0-5075 GCA_039812765.1 Holophagaceae bacterium | reverse complement strand
GGGCGATGTAGTCCCGCCAGATCGTGCCCCGGCCCTCCAGGGCCTTCTCGAGGTTGCCGATGGGGCCCTGCTCCAGGAACCAGCGGTAGCCGTCGCGCGTGGGGATCTGGATGGGCCGCGGATTCTCCGCCGTGGGCTTCTCCCGCACCGGGTTGAAGAAGGTGAAGAAGCTGAAGTTCGCGGCGAGCTGGAAGGCGCCGTTGTGGTAGCTGTCGTCCCCGGTCCAGAGGTCCATCATCGGAGCCTGGGGCGAGACCGCCACCAGCGCGGGATGGGCGTCCACCAGGGCCTGGGCGGCGTAGTGGCCGGGGTAGCTGATGCCCCACTGGCCCACCTTGCCGTTGTTGGCCTCGAGGTTCTTCACCAGCCATTCGACCGTGTCCCAGGTGTCGGTGCTCTCGTCGATGTCCCGAGGCCCCTTGGCCGGGTTGCCCGGGCGCACGTCCTCGAAGTCGCCTTCGCTCATGAAGCGGCCGCGCACGTCCTGGTAGGCCACGATGTAGCCCTGGTCCTGGAAGAGTGGGGAGGGCCCGACGCCCCGGCGGTAGGCCTCGGCGCCGTAGGGCCCGACGCCGTAGGGGGTGCGCATGAGCAGGATGGGCCTGGGCTTCGAGGCGTCCTTGGGGAGGTAGATGGACGTGAAGAGCTTCACGCCGTCCCGCATGGGGATCATCACCTCCTTCTTGGTGAAGCGCTGCTCCACGGGGTTGGGGGTGGCGACGACGGTCTGGCCGCGGGTCAGGGTGGAGGGGAAGGTGACGCCGCCCTGGGTGCCGTTGCCGGTCCAGGTGCGGCCGTCGGCGCCGAGTTCGCCGGCGAAGGCGAGGCCGCCAGGAATGCCGGGCACCGCGAAGCGCAGCTTGCGTCCCTCCACCGCGATGTCGCCCAGGGCGAATCCCTTCACGCCCTGGTCGGGCACATCGAAGGTGCCCGTGAGGGGTTCCTTGCCGCCGCCCTTGAAGGTGACGGACAGGCCGAGGCTCTGGCCGTTGGGCAACTTGGCGCTCCCGCCCCAGGTGCCCGCGAGGTCCGGGGCCTGGGCCGGGGCGGTCTGGGCCGGGGGCGCCGGCTGCTGGGCGATGAGGGCCAGGCCCAGGAAGGGGATCAGCGGTCGGAGCATGCGGTGCCTCGTGGCGGACAGGCCCCCAGCGGGCCCGCGGGTCGGAAGGATAGAATGCCTACGGAGGCGGGGCGTCCAGCGTTTATGAAGTTCAAGGTCAACGAGATCTTCCATTCGATCCAGGGCGAGGGCACCCGCGCCGGGCGCCCCTGCGTCTTCGTGCGCCTCACGGGCTGCCCCCTGCGCTGCGTCTACTGCGACACGGAGTACGCCTTCTACGAAGGGGCCTTCATGGAACGGGAGGCCATCCTGGCTTCGGTGAAGGCCTTGCTCGGCGAGCCGGTCCGCGGTCCCAACGCGCCCTTCGTGGAGCTCACCGGCGGCGAGCCCCTGGCCATCCCGAACGCCCCGGAGCTGCTGAAGGACTTCCTGACCCTGGGGGTGGAAGTCGCGATCGAGACCGCCGGCAGCCACGACCTGGCGGCGGTGCCCAGGGAGGTCATCAAGATCGTGGACCGCAAGACCCCGGGCAGCGGGGAGGCCGAGCGCTGGCTGGCCTCGAACCTCGAGCACCTGGTCCCGGGCCAGGACGAGCTGAAGTTCGTGCTGATGGACGAGGCCGATTACGCATGGTCCAAGGCCTGGTGCGAGGAGCGCAGGGTCTGGGACCGCCTCACGGTGCTCTTCAGCCCGGTGCACGGCAGGCTCGACCCCGCCTGGCTCGCCGAGGCCATCGTGCGGGACCGGCTGCCGGTACGGTTCCAGACGCAGCTGCACAAAGTGATCTGGGGGGCCGAACGGACCGGCGTGTGAGTCCTCAGGCGAATTCCGCTCCCCGCGCCGCCAGCAGCTCCCGCAGCACGCTCCGGTGGCAATGCGCCTCGTCCTCGCAGTAGCAGCCCACGGCGAGGTCGGTGGCGTGCGACAGGGCCGCGAGCAGGTCGAGGGCGTGGGCGGCGGCGGGTTCGGCCATCTCGGCGCGGTAGCGCTTCTTGAAGGCGTTCCATTGGGCGGGGGTGTCGGCGGCCTGGCCCTCCTTCATCAGCCCGGCGCTGGGGGCCAGGGTGGGGAACCAGACGTCGTAGTAGTCCCGGGAGGCGAACTCGGCCTTCGGCACGCCCCGGGGCGGGCGGCGCACGGTGCCGAGCCTCAGGCCTTCGCCCTTCCCCCGGGGGGAGCCGAGCCTCACGATGCGCAGGGCCATCTCAGGCTCCGAACTGGCGCAGGTGGTGATCCAGGTGCTTGGCCATGAGGACGCCCCACTCCTCGCCGGTGAGCCGGCCGAAGAAGCTGTGCTCGACGGTGGCGGCCTGGGCGGGGCCGCGGTCCGCGAAGCGCGCCACGAGGGCCTTCAGGCGGGCGCGCTCGGCCTCCAGGTCGCGATCCTCCTTCACCACGAAGTCGGGATCCGTCGGTGCGTTGATGCGGAAGGGTTCGGCGCCGAGCACGCGGCCCTTCACCAGCCAGGCCAGCAGCCAGCCCGGCAGCTTCTGACGCATGGGCCGCGCGCCGGTCGCGCCTTCCAGCGGCACCGCGCAGTGGGCCAGCGCCTGGGCCGGCGTCATCGTGCCCCAGTGCCGCTGGGAGGCGGCCTGCAGCGCGTCCAGGCGGGCGAGGAGGGCGGCGCGGTCGTCGGGAGCGAATAAATTGGGCATGCTCACTCCTGGGGCTCGGCAGGCCCTGCAGGCATCCCGAACGCCGGCAGCACCGTGATGTTCGCCACGGAGGCCTTGAACCGGTGCTGGGCGATGGCCTGGTATTCGGCGGAGTGGTACCAGGCGTCGAAGGCCTCGCGGCTGGGCATGCGCAGGACAACGACGCGGGAGAAGGGCCACGATCCTTCCACGGCCACGGGATCGTCCTGCACCGCCAGGACCTCGCCGCCCTGGGCTGCGAAGAGGGGGAGGAAGCCCTGGACGTAGCGCTGGTAGGTGTCGCGGTCGTGGATGGTGAGGGCGACGAGGATGTAGACGGGCCCGTTCACTTTGGGTCCAGCCTGAAAGGCACGGTGACCTTGAAGCGCGCGTGGACGGGCTTGCCATCCTTGAGCGCGGGCTCGAAGCGCCACTGCATGACGTACGCCTCCGCGGCGGGCCGCAGCTCCCTGGGGCCTTCGAGGGTCTGGGCACGGGTGGGAACCCCTTCGGGGTTGATGGCCACCTGCACGATGACCACCCCCTGGATGCGGGCGGCTTTGGCCTTCTCAGGGTATGGAGGAGGCGGGGGCTGTTTCAGGACCTTGATCGGGCCATAATCCGCCTTCGCGGGGGTGTCCCCGGCCGCCCGAACGTCGCTGGGAGCGGCCCCGAGGGCCGCGGCCGTGAGGAGGAGGGCGAGGAGATTCATGGTGGCTTCCAGGTCGATGGGGCTGGAAGCATCCTAGCCTCGGGAGCCCTCAGCCCCGAAGGGCCATCACCAGCCACGGGCAGGCCGCGAGGGAGGCCAGGCCGACGACCAGGTAGTTGCCCGTCCGCGGATCGAAGTCCTTCGAGAGGGCCTTCCAGGATCGCCGGGCGGCGAGGCGGCCGATCAGGATGTCGAAGGCGGCCATGAAGGCCGCGAGCCAGAGGCCCAGGAGGACCAGGGCCCGGGGGCCGCGCAGGCCCAGCCCGGGCACCATCGCCGCGCAGACGGCGAAGGCCAGCAGGGATCCCGTCACGATGGAGACGGCCAGGGCCTTCCGCAGGCCGATCCGCGGGACCAGCAGCGTCATCCGCGCGATGCCGTGCAGCGTCTCCGCGGCGGCCAGGGCGAGGGCCAGGGCGGCGAGGCGGAGGGGCAGCTCAAGGCGGGCGGGGTCGGGCATGACGAGTCCGGACTCCAGCCTGGCCCCGTGCCGAGGTGACCGGGGTCTCCCTGAAATGTCTAGATAAATGTGCATAATTTGTCTAGGTAATCGAATGATCGTCGAGCACTGTCTAAATTATGATCTCGACTATGACGTTCGCCTCCCTCGATCCCCTGCCTCCGCCCCCCCTCACCGAACTGGCCGCCGCGGTGCCACCGGAGGAGCTGGAGCGGCTCTCCCCCCAGGCCCTGGACCAGCTCCCCTACGGCGTCATCGCCCTGGGCCTGGACGGCCGCATCGTCCGCTACAACCTCGCCGAATCCCGCTTCGCGCGCCTGGACCGGGCCCGCGTGCTGGGCCGTCCCTTCTTCGGGGAGGTGGCCCCCTGCACGGCCACGCCGGAGTTCCAGGGGCGCTTCCAGGCCCTGGCGGCCGCGGGCGCGCCGGGGCAGACCGACCGCTTCACCTACATCTTCGACTTCAAGTTCGGCGCGCAGCTGGTGGACATCGAGCTGGTGCGGGCGCGCACCCAGCCCTGGATCCTGGTGCTGGTGAACCGCCAGCGCTTCCTGCCCCAGCGGGAAAACCTGCCCGCGGGCTTCGCGGCGCCGCTGCAGGCCGAGCTGGAGCCCGGGGCCGAGGCCCTCGGGGTGCAGCGCGAGGGCCGCCAGGGCCGGCGGGTCAGCGTGGACACCAGCCTCTTCGGCGCGCTGCGGGCGGCCTTCGACGCCTCGGGCCCCGAGGGCTACCGGGCCTTCACGGAGTCCTGGGGCTTCCAGTGGGGACGGCTGGCGGTGGTGGACCTGGAGACGGAGGCCAGCGAGCAGCTGGACGCCACGCTGCGGGAGCTGCCCATGCAGGCGGTGCTGGAGCGCCTGGGGGCCTGGATCGAACGCCAGGGCCTGGGGCGCCTGGGCGGGGATTTCGGCCCCGCGTCCCAGGGGCTGTTCCTGCTGAACCTGGAGCGCTCGGCCCTCGCGGAGGGCACGGGGCTGTCGGAGTCCCCGCGCTGCGGGCTGCACGAGGGTCTCTATCGCGCGGTCTTCAGCCACCTGGCCCGCAAGCGCCTCGCGGTGCGCGAGGTGGCCTGCGCGGCCCAGGGCCACGCGCGCTGCACGTTCGCGGTGGTGGCCGAGGGGAAGGAGGCGCGGCTGGAGGCGGCGGTCCTCGAGGCCGACGGGGACGTGCCGGCGCTGCTGGCGGCGCTGGCGGGCGGGGTGCGCCATG
>JBDIBF010000139.1:0-5149 GCA_039812765.1 Holophagaceae bacterium | reverse complement strand
AAGGTGGTGGGGACCACGCTGCGGGAGATCGGCTGCGGGGACCATCCGCGGCTCCTGGTGCTCAACCAGGTGGACCGGCTCACGCGCCCGCGCCGGATCGATCTGCGCAAGAAGCATCCTCACGCGGCCTTCACCACGGCCACCCAGAAGGAAGGTGTGGAGGAGGTCCGCGAATGGCTTCGGGACCTCATCCCCGGGCCCCCGGCGCCCCGGGAGCCGGAGTGGTGGGAACTGGCGGAGGGGGTGGCCCCGGAGCCCTCCGGGGCGGCGGCGGAGCCGTCAACCCTCTGAGGCTTCGCCGCCCGGGGCCTTTTCCTGGGGCTGTTCCCGGGGCAGGCGCGCAGTCGTGGCCGCCAGACCCAGTGCGAGCAGCATGCGGATCACCAGGAACTGGGCCGAGATCCCATGGGCCTTCCGATGGGCCGCCCGGTCGGGATGTTCCGGGGCGAAGGATTCGATGGGTCCCTGCATGCGGGCGCGGATCTCGTGGACCTTGGGCGTGACCACGAAGGCGCTCGCGAAGGTGAGCAGAATGCCCGCCAGGGCCGCGAAGCTCCAGAGGCGCAGAGGGCCGATGGGCGGAGCGTCCCCGATCTCCCGGAGCCACCGGCCGCCGAAGCTCAGGGCCAGGGCGAGACCGAAGGCGGCGAAGGCGGCCCAGTCCAGCCGGGGCAGGACGAGGGTGACCACCGCACCCGCGAGATCCCTCGCGGGCAGGGCCCTGAAAAGGGCCGGAGTGGAGACCACAGCGAACTCCAGGGCCATGCCCGTCCACAGCAGGAGCAGGCCGATGGAGAGGGCGTCGAGGGTGCGCGGCTTCATGCGGAAAGAATGGCATGCCCGGCGGCCTCGAGGGCCCGGGTGGCCTCCTTGAGGCGCTCCGTCCGCACCAGGACGTAGTCCGTGTCGAAGGTCGAGAGCGCGAAGACGCTGAGGCCGGCCTCGGCCAGGGGCGCCAGGAGGGCCGAGAGGATTCCGGTGAGGGCGAAGTCCAGAGGGCCTTCGACTTCCAGGGCCCGGAAAGGTCCCTCCCGACGCACATGGGCCGGGACCCCGGCCCAGGCGCAGACGAGGGAGCACTCCCGAGGGGTGCGTGTGACGGCCTGCAGGGGTCCGCCCAGAGCCCATTCCGGGAACATGGCTCCGGGCTCCAGGCGGGCCACGGCCAGTTCCCCGGGGAGCACCCGCAGCCTCAGCTCCTGTTCCGCCATGGGATCAGTAGGTCCACTCGTTGTAGGGGATCCCGTTGGTCCCGAGGTCCGTGGAGGCGCTGCGGACACGGTAGATGCCCGCCTCGGCGTCGGGTCCGGCATCCGGGTCGGGGGCTTCCAGCTCGGTGATCCAGGTGTCGCGGGACCCGGTCATCGGGTCAACAGGGACCTCGCGGAGGTAGCCCAGCTCCCGGAGACGACCGAGGGTGGTGGGGTATTTGCCGCGGTCCGCCCGATGCTGCTCCAGGGCGTGGGTGATCTGGAAGATGTTCTCCTTCAGCACCGACTCCTTCGCGACCTTCGTATGGTGCCGCACGCCCACCACGCCCACCGAGGCGAGGAGGGCCAGGATGGTCATCACCACGAGGAGTTCCAGGAGCGTGAAGCCCCGGGCCCGGGAGGTTCGCGGACGCTGCATCATCGATTCACCTTACCATCCGGGTGGCCGGATGCCCGTGGAGGTGCCCGGGTCAGGGGCCCCCGCCTTGAGGGACAGGGGCTTCGGCGGCCAGGTCAGAGCACGCCACGGCGCTTCTGGTCGAGCTCGATGGAGTCGTAGAGGGCCTGGAAGTTGCCCTCGCCGAAGCCCATGTCGCGACCGAGCCCCGCGACTGAATGTCGCGAGGCGCAGAGAGGAGGCGAGGTCGGGGCAGGGGCCCCGGCCGTGGGGAACAGGGACTTCGGCGGCCAGGTCAGAGCACACCGCGGCGCTTCTGGTCGAGCTCGATGGAGTCGTAGAGGGCCTGGAAGTTGCCCTCGCCGAAGCCCATGTTCCCCCGCCGCTGGATGATCTCGAAGAAGAGGGGACCGATCTGGTCCTCGGTGAAGATCTGGAGCAGGTAGCCCGTCTCGTCGCCGTCGATCTGGACGCCGAGCTCCTCGGCGGTCTCGAGGCTCTCGCGCACGGTGTAGCCGCTCTTCGCGATGCGGCCGGGCAGGAGTTCGTAGTAGGTCTTCGGCACCCGCAGGAACTTGAAGCCCTGCTCCTGGAGGGCGCGCAGGGTCTGGAAGATGTCGTTGGTGCTCATGGCGATGTGCTGCACGCCCTGGCCGCGGTGGCGCTTGACGTACTCCTGCACCTGGCTCTTCTCGTCCGTCGGCTGGTTGATGGGGATGATCACCCGGTTGTTGGAGGACTGGACCACCTTGGAGTCCAGGCCGGTGCCCAGGGCGCCGCGGATGTGGAACTCGCGGGTGACCACGAAGCCGTAGACGTTCTCATAGAAGGCCACCAGGGCCTCCATCTCGTCGGGACCCACATTGTTCGTGAGGTGGTCCACCCGCACGAGGCCGGGGTCGCAGAAGGCCGGGGCCGGGTCAGGCTGGAGCCCGGGCCAGAAGGCCGAAGGCTCGCCCTTGCGCTCGACGAGGTAGTTCCAGACGTCCCCGAGGCCCTGGATGGCGGCGAAGCGGACCGTGCCGCCGCCCAGATCGTGGTTCTGCGGCTCCAGGCGCACCTGGGCGCCCCGGGCGCGGGCCTTCGCCAGGGCGGCGTCTAGGTTCTCCACCTCGAAGTTCAGGGCGCAGACGCCTTCGTCGTGGGCCTGGAAGTAGCGGCCGGGATGGGTGCTGGCATCGGACTCGAAGATGAGGATGTCCATGCGATGCTGCCGGAGGTGGACCAGGCGGCCCCAGGGGGCGGAGCCGCTCGCGATGCGGGCGAAGCCGAGCTTGCGATAGAGGGGCTCGAGCCGGGCCACGGAGCCGGTCATCTGGAAGTGGTCGATGCGGACCAGGCCGAGGGGGTTCGAGGCCTGCTGGGCCTTGACTTCGGACAGGGCGAAGCTGGGCGTGGACATGGGTGCTCCTTCGTCACAACCCAGAATTTGGCCTTGAGGTCGTGATGCGGGTCACAGCACGGCCTCCAGGTTCGCCTACGACCGCGCGATCCGAAATGCCAAGGGCCCGCAGCGCGAGCCCTTGGTTCCGGGATCGTGGCGGCTCAGCTGAGGCTGGTGGCGATCACGCGCTCCATGGTGAAGAACTCGAGGATGTCGCCTTCCTTGAGGTCGTTCCAGCCCTCGACGCCGATGCCGCAGTCCAGGCCGTTCTTGACCTCGTGCACGTCCTCCTTGAAGCGCTTGAGGCTGGAGAGGGAACCGGTATGGAGCACCTCCCCGCCGCGCTTGACGCGGACCTTGTAGCCCTTCTGGACCTTGCCTTCGGTGACGAAGGAGCCGGCGATGGCGGTGCGGCCGATCTTGAAGATCTGGCGCACCTCCGCCTGGCCCTGGACCGTCTCCTTCTCGGTGGCGTCCAGCAGGCCCACCATGGCCGCCTCGATCTCCTCGGTGACCTTGTAGATGATGTCGTGGAAGCGGATGTCCACGCCCTCCTCCTGGGCCAGCTCCTCGGCCTTCCGTTCGGGCTTGGTGTGGAAGGCGATGATGATGGCCTTGGAGGCCTCGGCCAGGAGGACGTCGTTCTCGTTCACGGTGCCCACGGCGGCGTGGATAATCCGCGTACGCACCTTGTCGGTGCTGAGCTTCTCGAGCTGTCCCACGAGGGACTCCACGGAGCCCTGGGTGTCGCCCTTGATGATGAGGGGCAGCTCCTTGACCATGCCGTCCTTCATGGTGCTGAAGATGTTCTCCAGCGTGACGCGCTGCTTGGCCAGCGCGGCGGCCTTGAGCTTCTCCTGGCGGAACTGGACGATCTGCCGGGCCCTGCCCTCGTCCTCGACGATCTGGAAGTTGTCGCCGGCGGAGGGAACGCCTTCGAAACCGAGGATCTGCACCGCGGTGGAAGGGCCGGACTCGGAGACACGCTCGCCCAGGTCGTCGAACATCGCGCGGACCCGGCCCATGGTGGCGCCGGCCACGAAGACGTCGCCCTGGCGCAGGGTGCCGTTCTGGATGAGCACCGTGGCCACGGCGCCCCGGCCCTTGTCCAGGCGGCCTTCCAGGATGGAGCCTGCCGCGGGGCAGTCGTAGACCGCCTTCAGCTCCTTCAGGTCGGCCACCAGGAGCAGCGTCTCGAGCAGCTCGTCGAGGCCCTGCCGGGTCTTGGCGGACACGTGGACCGCCGGGACGTCGCCGCCGTAGGCCTCGGTCTGGACGCCGTGCTGGAGCAGGCCCTGCTGGACCTTGTCCGGATTGGCGCCGGGCTTGTCGATCTTGTTGACCGCCACCACCAGCGGGACATCGGCGGCCTTGGCGTGGTTGATGGACTCCACGGTCTGGGGCATGACGCCGTCGTCGGCGGCCACCACGAGGATGGCGATGTCGGTGACCTTGGCGCCCCGGGCGCGCATCTTGGTGAAGGCCTCGTGGCCCGGGGTGTCGAGGAAGACCACCTGGCGCATCTGGCCGGTGTTGGGATCCTTCACATCGACGTGGTAGGCGCCGATGTGCTGGGTGATGCCGCCGGCCTCGCCCGCGGCCACCTTGGTCTTCCGGATGGCGTCCAGCAGCGAGGTCTTGCCGTGGTCCACGTGGCCCATGATGGTGACCACGGGGGAGCGCGGGAGCTTCTCGCCCTGCACCTCGCCCCCCTCTTCGGCGGTCATCTGCACGTCCTCCTCGAAGGAGACGATGTCGGCGAGATAGCCGAATTCCCGGGCGATCTCCTTGGCCAGCTCGGTGTCGAGGGGCTGGTTGATGGTGGCCATGATGCCCCGGTGGAGCAGCTTGGCCATCACGTCCTTGGCGGCGCGGTTGCACTTCTCCGCGAGTTCCTTGACGGTCACGCCTTCGGAGAGCATGACGATGCCGATCTCGTCCTCGACGAACTCCGTGGCCACCATCTGGGCCCGGGAGCGGGGCTGGCGGAGCTTGAGCTCGAGCTCCTGCTCCTCCTTCGTGAAGGGCCCCTTCTTCTTCTTGCCGCCCACCTGGGCGCCGCGGCCGGGACCCTTCTGGCTGTTCGGGTCGATGGGGCCTGGGGCGCCGCCGAGGCCGGGACCGCGGCCGCCGAAACCGGGGCGTCCAGGGCCGCCG
>JBDIBF010000138.1:0-5259 GCA_039812765.1 Holophagaceae bacterium | reverse complement strand
GGCACCTGGGGCATCTCCAACCTCAACTACCTCGTCTGGCCGCCGGAGGCCAAGGCGCGTCCGGGCCAGAAGAAATAGGCGGGCCCGGGGTTACGCAACCTCGGACTTTTGCCACAAGTGATCCCCGCCGGGGCCTTCGAGGCCCCGGCTCTTGTTATGCTGCCCCCTGCCTGGATGAGCCAGGGATCGAGGGACGGCATGACCGAGCACATCAATCTCTTTGAAAACGTGAACCGCCAGTTCGACGAGGCTGCGGACATCCTGGGCATGACCCCCGAGGTGCGGGAGGTCCTGAAGACCCCGTACCGCGAAGTCTCGGTGGCGCTCCCCATCCGCATGGACGACGGCTCCCTGCAGGTCTTCCACGGCTACCGCGTGCAGCACAACGGCGTGCGCGGCCCCCAGAAGGGCGGCATCCGCTTCCACCCCGAGGTGGACCTCGACGACGTGCGGGCGCTGGCCAGCCTGATGACCTGGAAGACGGCCGTGGTGAACATCCCTTTCGGCGGCGCCAAGGGCGGCGTGACCTGCGACCCCTCGAAGATGAGCCAGCATGAACTGGAGATGCTCACGCGACGCTACATCGCGAAGATCTCCATGGTGATCGGCCCCACCCGCGACGTGCCCGCTCCGGACGTGAACACCAACGCCCAGACCATGGCCTGGGTGATGGACGAGTACGGCCGCAAGGCCGGCCACGCCCCCGCCTGCGTCACCGGCAAGCCCATCGAACTGGGCGGATCCCAGGGCCGCGAGGCCGCGACGGGCAAGGGTGTCGCCATCATCACTCGCGAAGCCTGCGGCGTGCTGGGCATCAACCTCAAGGGCGCACGCGTCGTGATGCAGGGCTTCGGCAACGTGGGCTCCTTCGCGGCCAAGTTCCTGGACGAGATGGGCGCCAAGCTCGTGGCCGTGGCCGACCACACCGGTGCGGTGCGCAAGGCCGAGGGCCTGGACGTCAACGCCCTGCTGGACTACGCCAAGGCCCACAAGGGCGGCGTGGGCGGCTTCCCCGGCGGCGAGGCCTTCGACGCCGCCACGGTCTTCGCCCAGGACTGCGAGATCCTCATCCCGGCCGCCCTGGGCGGGGTGATCACCAAGGCCAATGCCAAGGACGTGAAGGCCAAGCTGGTGGTGGAGGGCGCCAACGCCCCGACCACGACGGACGCGGACGCCATCCTCAAGGGCAAGGGCGTCACGGTGATTCCGGACATCCTCGCCAACGCCGGCGGCGTGACCGTCAGCTACTTCGAGTGGGTGCAGAACCTCCAGCAGTTCTTCTGGGAGGAGGCCGAGGTCTTCGAGAAGGAGGAGAAGGTCATGGTGCAGGCCTTCCACGACGTGCACGACAAGGTGGTGAAGCACGGCTGCTCCTACCGCACCGGCGCCTTCGTGCTGGCCCTGGAGCGCGTGTACAAGGCCAACCTGATGCGCGGCTGGTAAGGCCGCAGATCCAAGCCAGGTCCGGAGGGGGCGGGATTTCTTCCGCCCCCTCCGTTTTTTTCATTCGCGATCCCTTGGTCTGTTTGCGAAAATGGCCTGTTTGGACCGGCGGGGCGTCCCAGAACAATCCGGTCCAGGGGAGGCAGCATGTCCAAGAAGATCGTCCACGTGGTGGGCACCGGCACCATCGGAGAGCCCCTCATCGGCCTGATGACCCACTTCCAGAAGGAGCTGGGCATCGACGCGGTGACCTTCCACAAGCACAGCATCAGCGACCGGCCCAAGGTGAAGGCCCTGGTGAACCGCGGCGCGACGCTGGCGGTGGACGCCGACAAGATGGACGCCTTCAAGTCCGCCGGCATGAACCCGACGCTCACCCATGAGCAGGCCCTCGAGCAGGCCTCCGTCGTCATCGACTGCTCCCCCAAGGGCCTCGAGATGAAGGAGAAGATCTACAAGCACTACGAGCACAACACGCTGGGCTTCATCGCCCAGGGCTCGGAGTTCGGCTTCGGCAAGATGTACGCCCGGGGCATCAACGACGAGGTCATCAAGCCCGAGGACAAGTACATCCACGTGGTGAGCTGCAACACCCACAACCTGAGCTGCCTCCTCCAGACCCTGGTGCTCGGCGACGGGAACGACAACCTCGTCGAAGGCTCCTTCGTCTGCATGCGCCGGGCCAACGACATCAGCCAGGTGAAGGACTTCTGCCCCGGCCCCCAGGTGGGATCGCACAAGGATGGCAAGTTCGGCACCCACCACGCCCGGGACGCCTACCACCTCTTCCAGACCAAGGGCCTGGAACTGAACCTCTTCAGCTCGGCCATCAAGCTCAACACCCAGTACATGCACAGCCTCTGGTTCGACCTGCGCACCAAGAAGGCGACCACCCTGGACGCCCTCAGGGCCAAGATCAAGGCCAACGACCGCATCGCCGTCACCGAGAAGAAGGACGCCAACACCGTCTTCTCCTTCGGCCGAGACCAGGGCCATTTCGGCCGCATCCTCAACCAGACCGTGATCCCGCTCAGCACCCTCACGATGCCGAACGAGCATCGCATCGTCGGCTTCTGCTTCACCCCCCAGGACGGCAACAGCCTCCTGAGCTCGCTGGCCGCCGCCATGCGCATGATCCACCCCACCGACTGGGAGCAGCGCATCCAGGTGCTGAAGCCCTTCTTCTTCGACGAGGTGTAGTCCAACCCTCCCGTTCCGTGATCCGCGCGCGCCACCCTCTAGGTGGCGCGCCGCCGTTCCGGGGAGGATCCTGGGTTCCGCTCCCATGACGACCGAGACCGCCGAGACAGCCCCCGCGCACCAGCCCTCCGGCACCATTCCGGGCCTGGACGGCCTGCGGGCGGTGTCGGTGCTGGCGGTGATGCTCTACCACGGCGGCGCGGCGTGGATGAAGGGCGGCTACCTCGGCGTGGAGATCTTCTTCGTCATCAGCGGCTTCCTCATCACCACGCTGCTCCTGCGGGAGTGGGCGGTGACCGGCCGCATCGCCCTGGGGGCCTTCTGGGTCCGCCGGGCCCGCCGTCTGGTGCCGGCCGTGACGGCTCTGCTGCTGGCCATGCTGGCCCTGGGCGCCTTCTGGCTGGGGCCCAAGGCCGCGCAGTTCCGCGCGGACCTGGTGGCTTCGGCCGCCTACGGGGAGAACTGGCACCAGATCGCCTCGGGGAGTTCCTACTTCGCGGACAACGGCCTGCCGGTGCTGCGGCACCTCTGGTCCCTGGCGGTGGAGGGCCAGTTCTACCTGGCGTGGCCCCTGCTGCTCGTGGGGCTGCTCCTCCTGGCCAGGCGCTGGAGCCCCGCCCCGGTGGTGGCCACGGTCCTGCTGGGCCTCGCCAGCGCGGCCTGGATGGCCTGGACCGCCGATCCCCACAACCCCTCGAGCCTGCGGGCCCTGGAGAGCCTCAACCGGGCCTACCTGGGCACGGACACCCGGGCTTTCGGCCTCCTGGCCGGCGCCTCGGTGGCCCTCGTCCTCGCCCGGAAGCCGCGCCTGGGCGGCCGGGCCCTCGACGGCGCCGCCCTGCTGGGGTTGGCCGGTCTCCTGGTCCTCTGCGGGACCCTGGACTCCGTGGACGCCCGCCTCTACCGGGGCGGCTTCCTGCTGGCGGACGGGCTCACCATCCTCGTCATCCTCAGCTTGGCCCTGCCCGGGCCCGGGGGGATGAAGCGGGTGCTGGGCCTCGGGATCCTCGAAGCCGTCGGCCGCCGCTCCTACAGCCTCTACCTCTGGCACTGGCCGGTCTTCCGCCTCGTGGCGCCGGGCCTGGAAGGCCCCGGCTGGACCCTGCTGCGCTGGGCCCTCGCCTTCGCCCTGGCGGAGGCCAGCTACCGCTACGTGGAAGCGCCCTTCCGGACGAAGGAGTTCCTGCGCAGCCGCTGGGGGGATCTCCAGGGCCGCGGGGGACGGCCCCGCCAGCTCGCCCATGCGTTCACCGTGGCCGCGCTGCTCCTGGGCACCGCCTGGAGCGCCACCGCCCTGGCGCGCCAGGCGCCCTACGTGGACGAGGTGCAGGAGGCCCTGCGGCTCAACGCCGCGGCCCTGGACAGCCTCGCCGCGGCGCCCCTGGCCGCCCCCGGGCCGGAGGCCGTCCCGGCGGCCCATCGGACCCCCGCCCTGGTGGAGATCGGCGTGGGCCCCCTGCCCGAAGGCCTCACCATCACCGCCATCGGCGACTCGGTGATGAAGGGCGCGGCCCTGGCCCTCAAGGCGGAGGGCGAGGCTCGCCTGGGGGAGGGCCGCATCGTCATCAACGCCGAGGAGTCCCGGCCCTTCTCCCAGGCCGTGTCGGTGGTGAAGGCCTACAAGACCCAGAAGCGCCTCGGGGACGTGGTGGTGATCCACCTGGGCACGAACAACAGCAGCATTCCGGAATCCCAGTTCCAGCGGCTCATGGAGCTGCTGTCGGACCGCAAGCTGGTGCTCTTCCTCAATGCCAAGTCCGACAAGGAAGAGGCCTGCGAGGCGGTGAACCGGTCGCTGCTGCGGCAGGCCGGCGGCGGCGGGAACGCCAAGGTGCTGGACTGGAACGCCGTGGGCGGGGCGCACCCGGAGCTGTTCTACGAGGACCGGACCCACCTGCGCCCCGGCGGGGCGCGGTTCTACGCCGAATCCATCCTCGCGGAGATCGCCCGGGAGCCCCGGGTGAAGGCGGCGCTCGCCGCGCCGGCGGCGGCGTCCCCGGCCCTGGCCCCGACCCAGGCGCCGGGCCAAGTCCCGGCGCCTGCCCCGACGCATGCCCCGGCGCCATCCCCCGCACCAGCCGCGCCCGCCGCGGCGCCGGCCGCCGCCGGCTCGCCCCTTCCGCCTCCGGCCTCGCCGTCCTCTGCGGACAGCCGGCCGGGGGGCCGTTGAGGCCATGGCCATCCTCCGGGCCCTGACCCTTCTCGCCGCCGCCCTGGTGCTCGACGCCGGGGCGCCCTCCGGCCCGGCCGGGACGGCCCCGGACCTGTCCGAACGGGTGCGCCAGGCCCAGGCGGGCGCGGGGCTCCTCCGCATCCTCCACCTCGGCGACAGCCACGTGGCGGCGGCCTCGGGGCACCGCAGCTACGACGCCTTCTTCCGCGCGCGCTTCGGGGACGGCGGGCCCGGCTTCGCCCTCCCCTGGGCCGCGGCACGGCCGGGCCTCAGGACCAGCCTCAGCGCCGGGTGGCGCGTCCACCGCAAGGACGATGGCGACCGGATGCTGGGCCTGGGAGGCACCTTCCTGGAAGCGGCCCGGCCGGGGGCCTGGGCCCGGGTCGAAGGCCGCGGCGCCCGGCTCCGCCTCCAGTTCCTGCGCCAGCCCGGCGGGGGGCAGG
>JBDIBF010000137.1:0-5267 GCA_039812765.1 Holophagaceae bacterium | reverse complement strand
GCCGGTGCCGCCGGCACCGCGGGGGCGGCGGGCGCGGGAGGCGGCGGGGGGCCGCCGGACTCGCGGCCGGCGCCCTGGCTGATGGACATGGCCCGGTCCATGTTGCTGCGGGCCATGTCGGCCGTGGCCATGACGCCTTCGAGCTTGAGCTTGAACTCGCCGACGTTGGTGGCGCGCTTGAGGGCCTCCTCCTCGGTGATCAGGCCCTCCTTGAGCAGGAAGAAGAGGCTCTGGTCGAAGGTCTGCATCCCGTACTGGCTGGTGCCGCCCTGGATCACGTCCCGGAGGCCCTTGGTCTTGTCCTTGTCCTCGATGCAGGCGCGGACCGTCTCCGTGGCCACCAGCACCTCCACGGCGGGCACGCGGCCCTGGCCGTCGGCCCGGGGCACGAGGCGCTGGCTGATGATGCCCTTCAGAACCGCGCTGAGCTGCAGGCGGATCTGCTTCTGGTGGTGGGGCGGGAAGACCGAGATGATGCGGTTGATGGTCTCGGTGGCGTCCAGGGTGTGCAGGGTCGAGAAGACCAGGTGGCCCGTCTCGGCGGCGTGGATGGCGGTCTCGATGGTCTCGAAGTCGCGCATCTCACCCACCAGGATGACGTCCGGGTCCTGGCGGAGGGCGGCGCGCAAGGCCGTGGCGAAGGAGGAGCAGTCGGCGCCGACCTCGCGCTGGTTGATGATGCTCTGGTTGTCCCGGTGCAGGTACTCGATGGGGTCCTCGATGGTGAGGATGTGCTCGATGCGGGTGGCGTTGATGAGGTCGATCATCGCGGCCAGCGTCGTGGACTTGCCCGAGCCGGTGGTGCCCGTCACCAGCACCATGCCGCGCTGCTCCTCGCAGATCTTGGCGAGCACGCGGGGCAGCATCAGGTCCTCGATGCTGTAGATGCGCCGCGGGATGACGCGGAGCACCATGCCCACCGTGCCGCGCTGGTTGAAGATGTTGCAGCGGAAGCGGCCCAGGGCCGGCACCGAGTAGGCCAGGTCGGCGTCCAGCTGCTCCTTGAACTTCGCCTTCTGGCGGTCCGTGGCCATGATGCTGTAGGCCATGGCGATGGTGTCCTCCTGGACCAGCCGCTTGAACTGGGTCAGGGGCGTGAGGCGGCCCTTGATGCGGGCGATGGGGTAATTGCCGACCTTGAGGTGCAAGTCGGAGGCCCCGAGCTCGCAGGTGGTCGTGAGCAGTTCGTTGATATGCATGGGCTCTCCCGGGGGCCGGGCGGAAGTTGAGGGTGCCCACCATCTTAGACCTCGGGCCCCGGAAGGGAAGGGGATCGGGATTTCACCTTCGGAAAAGCCGCCAGCCCTGGTAAAATCGAAGGTTCTGCCCCAAGTACGGCCAAGCGCGGTCCCGCGCCGCAGCCCGCAGGAGGCGCTGGATGCAGCCCGAGGCCCCCATGACCCCGACCGACAAGATCCGCAACATCGCCATCATCGCCCACGTGGACCACGGCAAGACCACGCTGGTGGACGCCATGTTCAAGGGTGCCCACATGTTCCGCGACAACCAGAGGGTCCAGGAGCGCGCCATGGACTCCAACGACCAAGAGCGGGAGCGCGGGATCACCATCCTGGCGAAGACCACCTCCATCCACTGGGGCGGCCACCGCTTCAACATCGTGGACACCCCCGGCCACGCGGACTTCGGCGGCGAGGTGGAGCGCGTGCTCTCCATGGTGGACTCCGTGCTCCTGGTGGTGGACGCCTTCGACGGCCCCATGCCCCAGACCAAGTTCGTCACCCGCAAGGCCCTCGCCCTCGGCCTGCGGCCCATCGTGGTGATCAACAAGGTGGACCGCCCCGGCGCGCGGCCCCACTGGGCCCAGGACGCGGTCTTCGAGCTGTTCATGGAGCTGGGGGCCTCCGACGACCAGCTGGACTTCCCCACCGTCTTCGCCAGCGCCAAGAACGGCTACGCCATGATGGACGTGAACGACGCGAGCGAGACCCTCGACCCGCTCTTCGACACCATCGCCTCCTACTGCCCGCCCCCGAAGGGCTCCGTGGACGAGCCGGTGCAGATGCTGGTCACCCTCATGGACTACAACGACTTCGTGGGGCAGATCGGCATCGGCCGCATCTTCAACGGGAAGCTGAAGGTGGGCGACAATGTGGTGCTGGTGAAGCGCGACGGCTCCCTGCAGAACCAGAAGATCACCCAGCTCTACGGCTTCGAGGGCCTCACCCGCGTGCCCCTGCAGGAGGCGGGCGCCGGGGAGATCGTGGCCATCGCCGGCATCGCCGACATCCGCGTGGGCGAGACCATCGCCTCGCCCGAGAAGCCCGAGGCCCTCCCCTACGTGGACATCGACGAGCCCACCATCTCCATGATGTTCATGGTGAACAACGGGCCCTTCGCCGGCCAGGACGGCAAGCACGTCCAGAGCCGCCGGATCCGCGAGCGCCTCATGAAGGAGCTGCAGCACAACGTGGCCCTGCGCGTGGAGGACACCGACACTCCGGACGCCTTCAAGGTGAGCGGCCGCGGCGAGCTGCACCTCAGCGTGCTCATCGAGACCATGCGCCGGGAGGGCTTCGAGCTCTGCGTCAGCCGCCCGGAAGTCATCATCCACTACGATCCCCAGACCGGCGAGAAGCTCGAGCCCTACGAGGACGTCACCATCGACATCCCCGAGCCCTACATGGGCGTGGTGATGGAGCACATGGGGAACCGCAAGGCGGAGATGCAGGACATGGGCAACGAGGCCGGCCGCCTGCGCCTCCACTTCAAGATCCCCAGCCGCGGCCTCATCGGCTTCCGCAGTGAGTTCATGACCGACACCCGCGGCGAGGGCATCATCCACTCCCTGTTCAGCCACTACGGCCCCTACAAGGGCGAGCTGCCGGGCCGCAAGAACGGCGTGCTGATCTCCATGGAGCAGGCCGAGAGCGTGGGCTTCGCCCTCATGAACCTGGAGGACCGGGGCATCATCTTCATCCACCCCCAGACCAAGTGCTACGAGGGCATGATCGTCGGCGAGCACGCCCGGGAGAACGACCTGGTGGTGAACATCGCCAAGGGGAAGAAGCTGACCAACATGCGCGCCAGCGGCAGCGACGAGGCCACCCGCCTCACGCCCCCCAAGGAGTTCACCCTCGAGCAGGCCCTCGAGTACATCGAGGACGACGAGCTGGTGGAGGTCACGCCGAACTTCATCCGCATGCGCAAGCGCATCCTCAACGAGAACGAGCGCAAGAAGGCGGAAAAGCGGGCGATGGTCTGAGCCTCGCCCAACGGGTGGGTCGCCAGGCTTGACCCGGCCGGGCGCCTGAGCATCCGAAGGATGCGAAGAGGAAGGCGGAAAAGCGGGCGATGGTCTGAGCCGGGCCCTGCGCCCGAGCATCCGCAGGATGTGAAGGAGAAGGCGGTGACGCGGGCGAGGGTGTGGACCCCGGCCCGGGAGGGGCCTGGACGGCTTGACCCGGGGGCCCGTCGCGCCCACCCTTCCACCCAGTCCGCCTGACAACCGCACCCTACAGGCTGCCGCCGGGGCCCCTCCCCGGGGCAGGGGAGGCCGCCATGGCCCTTCGCGTCCCCGCATCCCTCCGACTCCGCTTCCTGGGGCCCGGACTGCTCCTGGCCGCGGCCTGGGGCTGCGGCGGAGGGGGCGGCGGAGGAAGCGCCCCGGGCGGCGGATCCGCGCCGCCGGTCATCACCCAGCAGCCGGCCGACCAGGCCACCACCGTGGGCCGGACGGCCACCTTCACCGTGGCCGCGAACGGTGCGACGGCCTACCAGTGGCAGTCCGGAAGCACCGACATCCCCGGTGCCACGGGGGCCTCCTTCACCCTGGCCGGCGCCACCGCCGGGCAGAACGGCGGGACCTACCGGGCCATCGTCTCCAACAGCGCCGGCAGCGTCGCCAGCGCCTCCGCCACCTTGACGGTCAATCCGCCCCCGGCCTTCACCCTGCAGCCCCTCGGGCTCACCGTGACCGCCCCGGCCCCGGCCACCTTCACCGCGGCCGCCTCCGGCGGGACCGCCCCCCTGGCCTTCCAGTGGTCCCGGGGCGGTGTGCCCATCCCCGGAGCCACCGCGCTGACCTACACCCTCACGCCCACGTCCACCGCGGACAACGGGGCGGCCTTCAGCCTGGGCCTGACCGACGCCGCCGGCGCCACCGCCGCCAGCGCGGCCGCCGTGCTGCAAGTGCTGCCCGCCGGCACCGGCCCGGCCATCACCCAGCAGCCCCTGAGCCAGGCCACCACCGTGGGCCGGCCGGCCAGCTTCACCGTCGTCGCCACCGGCGCCACCGCCTACCAGTGGCAGGCCGGCGCCACGGACATCCCCGGGGCCACCTCGGCGACCTACACCGTGCCCGCCGCCACCGCAGCCCAGAACGGCTCGACCTTCCGGGTGGTCGTGTCCAACGCCTCCGGTAGCGCCACCAGCGCCTCCGCCACCCTCACGGTGAACCCGCCGCCCACCTTCAGCACGCAGCCCACGGCCCAGGCCGTGCTCCTGCCCGGAGGCGCCACCTTCACCGCGACCCCCGCGGGGGGGACTGCGCCCCTCGCCCTACAGTGGCGGCGGGGCGGCGTGCCGGTGCCTGGCGCCACCCAGGCGAGCCTGACCCTCCCGGCCACGGTCCCCGCCGACGACGGCGCGGTGTTCTCCCTGGCCGCCACGGACGCCGCGGGGGCCACCGTCCTCAGCGACGGCGCGGTCCTCCATGCGGTGGCCCTGCCCGGCACCCTCACGGTGCACGTGGGCGTGCGCGCGCTCCTCCCCATCCCCGAGGCCGAGCGGGACGCGACCCTGGCCCTGCGGGCGGACCTGGAGACCGAGGGCCTCAGCCTCTCCTCGGACGGCGCCCTGCTTGCCTGGCCGGAGGCCCCGGCGGCGGGCTGGCGGGTGGACCTCGGGGCGAAGCACGCGCTCATCGGCGCGGACGGCGTCTTCACCCTCGCGGGCCCCTTCGACCCCGTCGCCACGGCCACCCTCTCCCACCCGGCGGACCCCCAGCGGTCCACCCCCGTCCCCGTGGCCTGGCTGGCGGCCTTCTCCGGCGGACCTTCCCGGATCCTGGTCCCGCTGCCCTTCCACGGACCCTGCGGCATGACCCAGGGGGACGACCTCCACTGCAGCCTCCCGCTGCCCCCGGAGACGGAGCCCCCGCGCACCCTGGCCGCCCGGCCCCTGCCCGCCCCCGCCGCCCCCAACAGCACCTGCGAGCCCGCGATGGGGAGCAACAACAAGCCCCGGCAGATCGTCTACACCCCGAGCCCCGACGGCGTCCGCGGAAGCTATCCCAACCCGGCCATCGG
>JBDIBF010000136.1:0-5320 GCA_039812765.1 Holophagaceae bacterium | reverse complement strand
CTCACCATGCGGATGCCGCCTTCGCGCAGCGCCAGGGCCCGCAGCATCTCGTGCCCGACGCGGCACTCCTCCTCGCCGTCGCCGGTGAGGGAGACGCGGATGGTGTCGCCGATGCCTTCGCCCAGGAGGATGCCCATGCCGATGCTGGACCGGATGGTGCCGCCGAAGGGCGTGCCCGCCTCGGTGACGCCCAGGTGGAAGGGATAGTCCACCTGCCTGGCGAGGAGCCGGTAGGCCTGCACCGTGCGCACCACGTCGCTGGCCTTGAGGCTGATCTTGGTGTTGGTGAAGCCTTCCTTCTCCAGCATCTCCAGGTGGCGCAGGGCGCTCTCCACCATGGCCTCGGGGGTGGCGGTGCCGAACTTCTCCAGCAGGTCCTTCTCGAGGCTGCCCCCGTTCACGCCGATGCGGATGGGGATGCCCTTCTCGCCGGCCTTGTCCACCACCGCGCGGACCCGGTCCTGGCCGCCGATGTTGCCGGGGTTGATGCGCAGGCAGGCGGCGCCGCCGTCGGCGGCCACCAGGGCCAGGCGGTAGTCGAAGTGGATGTCCGCCACCACCGGGATGGGCGACCGGGCGGTAATCTCGTGGAAGACTTCCCCGGCCTTCTTGGTGGGGACGCTCACCCGCACGATCTCGCAGCCGGCGTTGGCGTAGCTGTAGATCTGGGCGACGGTGGCCTCCACGTCCCGGGTGTCGGTCTTGGTCATGCTCTGGACGGTGATGGGGGCGTCCCCGCCCACGGGCACCTTGCCCACCATGATCTGGCGGGTCCTTCGCCTCGGGGACAGGGGCTGGAGCTGGTCGGACATGGGGCCTCGCGCGGCCCGAGGGCCGGAACCTCCAGTCTAGCGCGCCTGGACCGCCGCCCTCAGGCGCCCGGCAGGTCCAGTTGGAGGGGGATGGCCGCGGTGGTCTCGCCGGGCTCAGCCTCCCCGAGGTCCATGATGTCCCCCCGGGCGTAGGGTTTGGTGGCGTAGCCGTCCAGGTCCTGCAACTTCCGCAGGATGGTGCACGCGTGGTCGAGGCTGTCCCGCAGGGCCCGGGCCTGCTGGAGGCTGAGGGCACCACCCCCGTCCACCAGGAGGTCGGCGAGGATGCGGGCGGTGGCCAGGGGCTGGGCCAACTCGTGGGCGGCGCCGCCGGCCACCTCAAGGAGGGTGCGCTGGCGGGCCTCCCGGAGCAGGGCCTGCTCCTGGCGCCCGAGCCGCACCATCAGCTTGAGCTTGGCCAGCAGCTCTTGGAAGGCGTAGGGCTTGGTGAGGTAGTCCAGCCCCCCGGCCTCCAGGCCGCGGGCCACCCACTCGTCGCCCACGCGCAGCGCGCTGAGGAAGATCACCGGCGTCCGGGCATTCAGGGGCAGCTCGTGGAGGCGCCGGCAGAGCTCGACGCCGTCCACCCCCGGGAGGCTGACGTCCAGGAGGATCCCTTCGAAGGCCTGCCGTCCGGCGTAGGTGAGAGCCTCCTCGGCGCCGGCGGCCAGGGTCAGCACGAAGGGCTGGCCGCGCAGTTCCAGGCTCAGCACCCGGAGGTTGTCGGGCTGGTCGTCCACCACGAGGATGTGGCCCGGGGCGCCGAGGGTCGGTTCGAAAGGGTTGGTCATCGGTCCGGGGGAAGGGAGGTGAACTGGCAGCATAGCGGCGGAAACCAGTGCGTGCTATTGCCTTGCAGCGTCCGGTTGATACACTCCCGGAACAACCCGCGAGGCGCCCGATGAAAATGACCACCCGCACCCACAACGACGTGACGATCCTCTACCCCGAGGGCAAGATCACCCTGGGCGACGGCGACCAGGAGCTGGGCGAGGCCGTCCGCACGGCCCTCGAGCAGGGCGGCCGGAAGGTGCTGATCAACTTCTCGAAGGTGAGCTACCTCGACTCGTCGGGCGTGGGCGAGCTGGTGGGCTGCTACACCAGCATCAAGAACAAGGGCGGCGAATTGAAGATCTGCGGGATGAACAGCCGCATCTTCAGCCTCATCACCATGACCAGCCTCCACTCCGTCTTCGACGTGAAGGACACCGAGGAAGAGTCCCTCGCCGCCTTCTGAGGGGGACGGTGGCTCCCGACGCCCCGTCCCGGAGGGCCGCCCCCGGCGCCGTCCGGTTGGCGGCGCTGGCGCTCCTGGGCGTCGCCGCGGCCGCCCAGGAGCCTCCGGCCCCGGGCCTGCGGCTGGAGTTCCTCGGCGGGACCCCCGATGACCGGGCCTTCGCCGCCGCCGCGGCGGGCCGGGTCCCCGGCCCCGAGGCCCTTGGGCCGGCCCTCGAAGCGGTCCGCGCCACCGACCGGTTCAGCGGGGTGGAAGTGGAGGCCCAGGCGGGCGGCGTCGCGCGCATCCGCCTGACGCCCTGGCCGGTGCTGGGATCCTGGAGCGTACGCGACGAGGGATCGGCCTCCGGCCCCTCCGCGCGGACCATCTTCCCGGAGGTGCGCAAGGGTGTCCGCGCCGGCCTAGCCCGGCGGGAGGCCTGGCGGGACCGGGCGGAGCAGGTGCTGCGGGCCGCGGGCTTCCCCTCCGCCACCGTGGCCGTGGAAGCCACCGGAGGCGGCACCGGCCTCGTGTTCACGGTCCGGCGCGGCGCCCCCTCCCGGATCACCGCCCTGGAGCTGGAGGGGGAGGCTGGACCCTACGGGGCGGCGGCGCTCTGGAAGCTCGTGGGCGCGGAACCCGGGAAGACGCTGTGGACCCTGGCCTTCCGGCGGGAGGCCCTGGCACGGCTGCGCAAGCGCTTCCTCAAGGACCACCGCTACGAGTGGCGCGCCGAGCTCCAGTACCGCGGGGACGGGAGCCTGAGGCTCCAGGTCCAGCCGGGTCCCGTGGTGGAACTGCGGTCCGAGGGCGGGGCCCTCGGCTTCGGGGGCATCGAGGCCCTGGCGCCCCTGTCCCGCGCCGAGCGCTATGGTCCCGAGCTCCTGGACGAGGGGGACCGGCGGATCTTCCGGTACCTGCGCCAGCAGGGTTGCCTCGACCCCTCCGTCAGCCATCGCCGGGAGGTGGTGGCGGGCACGGAGGCCCGCCCCGAGCGGGTGCGGATCACCTACAGCATCCGGCCGGGACCTTCCGTGGTGGTGGCCTCCCTGCGCTTCGAGGGGAACGAGGCCATTGGTGAGTCGGAACTGAGGGAGGCCGCGGGGCTCCCCACCGGCTGGTTCGGCGGCTGGGGCGCGCCGAAGGCGAACCCCGACCTCCTGCAGGGGCTGGAGGACCGGGTCAAGGCCCACTACCTCCGCCGCGGCTTCAGCGAGGTCCGCGTCCGCCGCGCCGTCCCGGCGCGGGAGCAGGGGCGCTGGGTGCAGGTCCTCACCATCCGGGAAGGTCCGCGCCGCCTGGTCCGGGAGGTGCGGGTCGAGCTGCCGGACGCGGCGCCCTACGACGCCTGGGCCTTCGGCGAGGACCTGCTGCCCCTCCTCGGTGAGCGTCCTCCCCGGCGCCGGAGCGAGGAGCCCGCGGACGGCACGGTCCGCATCTTCGAGTCCGACCGCCCGTCGGCGGCAGGGACCCTGGCCCGCCTCGAGCGCGGGCCCGCCCGGGACGGCCGCGTGGCGGTCACCCTCCGGCCCGCCACCCCGCTGCCCTACGTGAAAGGGGACCTGGTGCTCGCGGTGGCGGCCATGCGGGCGCGCCTGTCGGCGCTGGGCGTCCAGAAGGGGCGGGAGAGCCTGGACTTCGACGAGACCGACGGGTTCCTCGCCATCCGGGTGGGCATCCCCGACGCGCCGCGGACCCGGATCGAACGCCTGGTGGTCCAAGGCAGCGACCGGACCCGTGCCTGGGCCATCCTCCGCGAGGCGGAGCTGGAGCCCGGCAAGCCCCTGTCGCCCGAGGGGCTGGGGCAGGCCCAGGCCCGGGTGGCGAACCTCGGCGCCTTCCAGCGGGTGGACCTGGAAGGCCTCCCGGGGCAGGGGGAAGGCAGCCTGGCCCTGCGCGTGACCGAGCGCAGCCCCTGGGTCTTCAGCCACAGCTTCGGGTACGACCGCAGCCAGGGTTACCACATCGGTTCCGGCGTGCAGCGGCTCAACGTCGGCGGCATGGGCCGGAGCATCGACTTCGGCTTCCGGGCCAGCGACGCCACCCTCGATTCGGCGCGGCTGCGCGAGGCCTTTCCCACCGGGGCGTTTCCGCGGTCCATCGACATCTACTCCCTGGGCTACACCGACCCGCGCTTCTCGCCGGCCCTCCTGGGGGGCTGGGTCCCGGACCGCACCCAGTACCGCATCGAGGCCGCCTACATCGTGGAGCGACAGAACACCTACGAGTTCCGCCGGCGGAGGGTCCTGAACACCTTCGACTGGCGGCTGGACGGCCAGCGGGTGATCCAGGTCGGGCACCGCTACGAGCGGGTGGACGTGGGCCTGCAGGTGGTGGCGGAGGACCCAGACTACTTCAAGAACTCCCAGTTCCCCGATGGCCGCGTGGTGATCTCGGCCCCCTTCGCGCGCTTCGTCCGGGATACCCGGGACAACTCCTTCGATCCCACCCGGGGCACCTTCCTCTCGGTGCGCATGGAGTTCGCCAACCAGCTCTTCGGCACGTCGCGCAACACCAGCTTCGTGAAGCTGGACGCGCGCCACCAGTGGAACTGGCCCCTGGGGCAGAACGCGTCCCGCGGGGTCGCGGTCCTCGGCCTGCGGCTGGGCGTGGCCAACCCCACCGCCTCCACCGCCGAGCGGTTCCCCCTCTCCGAGCGCTTCTTCGCCGGCGGCCCCTTCACCCATCGCGGCGTCGAGCCGGACGCCCTGGGTCCCCGGCTCTCCGTGCCGGAGCTCGACCCCGCCACGGGGCGCCAGAAGGTGGGCCCCGACGGCAACCTGGTGTACCTGGACGTGCCCGCCGGCGGCCAGGCCCTGGCCCTGGTGAACCTGGAGTACCGCTTCCCGCTGTACGCGACCTGGCTGTGGGGCGAGACCTTCATCGACAGCGGCCAGGTCTACCGCACCATCCACCCCGGGCAGCGCAATCCCGACCCTTCCAACCCCACCTACCGCACCCCTCCGCCGTACCCTCCCTTCCGCACCGCCGTCGGGGTGGGGTTCATCCTCAAGTTCGGGCTGCCCATCAAGCTCGAGTACGCCATCGACGCCAAGCGGCTGTTCGGGAAGCGGCGGACCCGCGAGGAGGAGCAGACCGACCTGACGGGGATCCTGGTCTCCGCGGGCTTCCAGTTCTGAGCCCGGTTCAGGGCTCGTAGCGTTCCGCGCTGGCCAGGACGCTGCTCGAGGCGGGCGTGTTGAAGCCCCCGAGGACGAGGACCCGTCCCGACGGCAGGACCGTGGCGGTGTGGTAGAAGCGCGCGAAGGCCATGGCGTCGGCGGCCTGGAAC
>JBDIBF010000135.1:0-5504 GCA_039812765.1 Holophagaceae bacterium | reverse complement strand
CATCGGTGCTCTTCGCCGGGATCGCCCTCGGCGCCCTGGACCCCCGCCTGAAGCTGCCGGAGTTCACCTACCTCCTCGGCCTCGCGATCTTCGTCTACGCCATCGGCCTCTCCAGCGCCCAGAGCTTCTGGGCCTCCTTCAACCGCCGCGGCCTGCGCCGGAACCTGCTGGTGGCGGGGGTCATGGTGGGGGCCACCGGCCTGGTGGCCGGCCTCGCCCTGGCCCTGGGCTTCACCCCGCGCCTGGCCGCCGGCCTGCTGACCGGCGCCTTCACCAACAGCCCCGCCCTCGCCGGCGTCGTGGAGCGCGTGAAGGCCGCCGGCGGCTCGCCCGGGGACCTCGCCGAGCCGGTGGTGGCCTACTCCATCGCCTATCCCCTGGGCGTGCTCGTCCCCTTGGGCTGGGTGCTGGTGTCCGAACGCTTCTTCCGGGGGGGGCCTGCGTCCGAGGAGCCGGGCGCGCCGGTCCTTCCCCGGGGCCTTCCGAAGCTGGAGGTGCGTTCGATCCGCGTCACCAACCCCGAGGCGGTGAACCTCACCAAGCACTTCGTCTGCGAGAAGGCCGGCGTCCAGGTGGTCTTCGGCAGGATCCTGCGGGACGGCGAGTTCCTCCTGCCCCGGGCGGACACGGCGCTGCGGCTGGGGGACACGGTGGTGGTGGTGGGCTCCCCCGAGGCCCTGGCCCGCGCCGAGGCCCTGCTGGGCGCGCGCGCCCCCGTGGACATCGACCGGGAGGCCACGGAGTTCGACTCCACCCGCGTCTTCGTGAGCAACTCCGCGGTCATCGGCCGGCCCCTGCGGGAGCTCGACCTGCCGGGCCGCCACGGGGCCATCATCACCCGGCTTCGGCGGGGGGACCTGTGGTTCGTGCCCACCTCCGAGACCGTGCTGGAGCTCGGCGACCGCATCCGCGTCGTCACGCGGCGGGAGCAGAAGGAGGCCGTGGAGGAGTTCTTCGGCGACTCCTACCGCGCCCTCAGCGAGGCGGACTTCCTCACCTTCAGCATGGGCCTGGCGGCGGGCCTGGCCCTCGGCATGATGCCCATCCCCCTCCCCGGCGGCTTTACCTTCAAGCTGGGCTTCGCCGGGGGCCCCCTCGTCGCCGCCCTGGTGCTGGGCCGGGTCCACCGCCTCGGCCCCTTCGTCTGGGACTTCCCCTACGCGGCAAACCTCACCATCCGGCAGTTCGGCCTGGTGCTCTTCGCGGCGGGCATCGGCACCATCGCCGGCGAGGGCTTCGGCCGCACCTTCGCCCTGGGCTTCCGCCTGCCCTTGCTGATGGCCGCCGGGGCCCTGCTGGTGACGGCCCTTTCCGACGCCCTCTGCATGGTCCTGGGCCGCAGGCTGCTGAAGCTCCCCATGGGCGAGCTCTACGGCATCCTCGCGGGCCTCCACACCCAGCCCGTGGTGCTCGGCTTCGCCACCGAGCGCACCCGGGACGACCAGCCCGGCCTCGGATATGCGGCCGTCTACCCTCTCGCCACCGTGCTGAAGATCGTCCTGGCCCAGGCGCTCCTGGGCCTGGGGCGCTGAGCACGGACCCCTCGACCCTCGCCTCCAAGGAGCCAGCCATGGACCTCAACCTTCTCCTTCAGTCCCGCCGTGAGCAGATCCTCGCCGAGGCGGTGCGGTCCGTGGACCGCGCCCGCCTGGAACACTACGAGCGGGTCGGGGACGCCGTGGTCCGTCAGCGCCTGGGCGACCTCCTGGCCCTTGTCCTGGGCGCCCTGCGGAACCGCGACCTGGGCCCCGTGCTGGCCCACGCCGAGGCGGTGGCGGTGCAGCGCTTCGAGGCGGGGGTGGACCTCGCCGAAGTCCAGACCGCCTTCAACGTCCTCGAGGAGATCCTGTGGCGGCGCATCCTCCAGGAGCTGCCGGCCCAGGCGCAGGGCGAGGCCCTGGGCCTGGTGGGCACGGTGCTCGGCGCGGGCAAGGACCGGTTGGCGCGGACCTACGTCTCCCTGGCCACGCGTACCCACACGCCCTCCCTGGACCTGCAGGCGCTCTTCGCCGGCACCGCGGGCTGCTAGCGCGGCGGGCGGGGAGGGCGCGGGGGCGGTCCACGCCTGGACGGGAGCGGGGTCCACAAAGTGGACGGTGTCCAATTTGTGGAGCGCAAGCCTGGACCCTCCCGGAGACGGGACGGGTCCAGGTCCCTTCGAGGCTGGGTTAAATCGCCTGAAATCATGGCGATGTCGGGGCCGGGCGAGGCCATGAGCCGCTTGGCATCCGCGATGCATTGGTCATGGCGGAAAGGGTCGCGTCCTGATCGATCCCTTCCCGACCGGGTCCTCCGGGCCCGTCCTTCCGTGATCGCCCCTGACGGCGGGTGCCGCAGGCCTGTCCCATTCCCAAGGAGCCTTCCATGAAACTCCCGCGCCTCCTCCTCTCCGCCGCCCTCCTGGCCACCGCCTCCTTCGCCCAGACGCCCACCCAGTGGCCTTCCACCTCGAACTTCATCACGCCGACCGCCAACACCACGGCGCCCACCCTGACGGCCTTCTGCATCCCGGGCGGCATCGCCTGGTACGCCACGAACGCCTACTACGTCACCATCTCGCCGAGCATCACCGGCGACATGAGCGCCTTCGGCTTCGCGACCCTCCCGCCCGGCACCTACACGGTGACGGCCGTGGGCGAGCGCAACCGTTCGACCTACCAGATCGTCTACGTCCGCTGAGGGCCCTGACGCGAGTCAGCCCTGGCCCCCGGGGGGCCAGGGCTGACTCGCGTCAGCGCCGGGCTCTCGTCCCTCGCGCGGACACCAGCCTCAGCCCTCCGCCTCGGTCCCCGCCAGCCCGATGGGCGTGGCCTGGAGCTTCCAACCCGCGAGGGCCCAGAAGGCGGCGCCGGCGACGAGGAGGACCAGGGCGGCGACCAGCGCCGGGGTCGCGATCTGGGTCTGGGCCAGCATGTGGGTGGCGTTCACGACGCTGCTCTTGGTGCCGGCGATGTTCTCGACGTAGTGGGCGAAGGTGAGGCGCTGGAGGTTGCCGGGGAGGATCCAGATGGCGCGGTCCCAGATGAAGAGGTACAGCGCGCCCCACAGCGCCCCGCGCTTGAAGACGAGGCCGAGCAGGGTGAGGAAGGCCAGTTCGGCCCAGTAGGCGCAGGCGAGGGCGCCCACCATGCGGGGCAGCTCCTCGAGCCCGCCGCCGATGGAGACGAGGCCCAGGCAGGCGATGGCCAGCCACAGCACGCCCCAGGCGAACCAGATGAGCCCCTTGCCGAAGGGCAGGGCCCAGATGGTCGAGGGCCGGGCCAGCATGAGCGGGATGGTGCGCTGCTCGATGTCCTCGCGGATCCCCGCGGGGGCGGCCACCAGGGCCATGATGGGCAGGAAGTACTGGGCCAGCAGCTTGTGGAAGACCTCCACCGCGATGCCGGGGGGGATGCGCTCGCCCTGGAGCTTCATCACGAGCACCACGAGCATGATGATGCCCACCGGGACGAGGGAGAGGCCGGCGAGGACCCAGCCCCGGGCCTGCAGCACGCGGGGCAGGTAGCCCTTGAAGACGGCCTTGGCGGTCTGGATCGGCGTGGGGACGGCGGCGGTGTTCATGCGGGGTCCCCTCAGGCGTGGTCTTTGGTCAGGTACTGGAACACCGCGTCCAGGTTGAGGTCGAGGGGATCCAGCGCGCGCAGGGGCAGCGTCCCGTCCACCACCGCGGCCTGAAGCCGGGGCAGGAAGGAGCGCGGGTTGCGCACGGCCACCACCGCCGAGCCCTCCTCCAGGCGCAGGCCCACCAGCTCGCCCTGCTCCACGGCCCAGCGGGCCACGGCGCGGGCGTCCTCGGCGGCGAGGCGCAGTTCGACGGGATGGCGGTCCAGCAGCTCGCGGATCTCGGCCACGCTGCCCTCGGCGAGCAGGCGCCCGCGGAAGAGCAGCAGGATGCGGTCCGTGAGCTGGGCGATCTCGCCCAGGATGTGGCTGCTCACGATGATCTTCACGCCGCCGTCGGCGAGCTTGCGGAGCATGTCCATGAGCTGCAGCCGCGCTTCGGGGTCGAGGCCGTTGAAGGGCTCGTCGAGGATGAGCAGCTCCGGGTCGTGCAGCAGGGCCTGGGCCAGGCGCATGCGCTGGCGCATGCCCTTGGACATGCGGGTGAAGGGCTTCAGGCCGTTCACCTCCATGCCCACGATGCCCAGGGCCTTCTGGATGGCGGCCTCCAGCGCCGCGCCCTGGAGCCCCGACAGCTCGCCCATCATGCGCAGCCATCCGACGCCCTTCAGCCCGGTGGGGAAGCGGTCGCCCTCGGGCACCAGGCCGATGCGGGCGAGGATGGAGGAGTTGCGGTAGGGCTCGCCGCCCAGCACCTCCACCTCGCCGCTGGAGCTGGGCAGCAGGCCGGAGAGGAGCTGGATGAGGCTGGACTTGCCGGCGCCGTTCGGCCCCAGCAGGCCCGTGATGCCGCCGCCCGCGGGCAGCTCGAAGGTGGTGGGCGAGAGGCCGAGGATCTGGCCGTAGCGGAGGGAGGCGCGGTTCAGCTTGATCACAGGACCGCCTCGCTGGGCTTGGTGCGCTGGGCCGCCACGAAGACCCAGAGGGCGATGTGCGCCGCGGTCCCGACCACGGTGGGGCCCCAGTCCAGGAAGGGGTCGTTCATGCCACAGAGGAGTTGGGGCCAGGCGGTGGCCAGGGCCAGGGGGCTGAGGGCCAGGAAGGCCTTGGCCTTGAGGAGCCCCGCCAGCATGCCGCCCAGGGCGAAGGAGCCCAGGACGATGCCGAGCACCCACCCGAAGCCGGCCCTCGGCGAGCCCGCCATGGCGCTGGCCCCCAGGGTGACCGCGCCCGCCAGCGCGGCGATGATCAGCGCCGCCGGGAGCAGGTGCACCGGCAGGGAGACCCAGATGGGTCCGTTCTTGCCCGCCACCATCAGGCTGAGGGCCCAGGGCACGAGGATGAAGGGGAGCTGGATGGCGAAGGGCAGCAGCGCGGCCAGCCCGCCCTTGGCCAGGAGGTAGTCCTGGGGCCGCACGGGGTGCGCGTACATCAGCGGGCGGATGCGGTGGAGGGTGTCCCTGGCCACCAGGCCGCCGCCGATGAGCGCCACCTGGAACCACAGGGGGATGAGCACCATCTGGCCGATGTGCCCGGCCTGGTACTCGGCGCCCTGGGTCATCACCTGGGCCGCGAAGTCCTTCACGCCGGAGAAGGCGATGGAGGTGTTGGCCAGGTATCGGAAGTAGAGGACCGCCACCTGCAGGATGAGCAGGAAGAGGAAGACGAACCCGAAGAACATCCCGAGCTTGGCCCGCAGGATGCGCCCCACGTCGAAGCGCATCATCACGGCGACGGGGTGGCTGCCGTTCTGCAGGTTCTCCCGGGGCGGAAGGGTCGGCGCGTAGATCGGCATCAGGCCCTCGCTTCCTTGGCATCCGTCCCGTGCAGGGCGCGGATGAGCACCTCGTCCAGTCGGTCGTGGCGGGGCGTGAGCTGCACCAGCGTGGCGCGGTTGGCTTCCGCCCACCGGAAGGCGAGCACGGGGTCGGCCTCGGGCAGCT
>JBDIBF010000134.1:0-5771 GCA_039812765.1 Holophagaceae bacterium | reverse complement strand
TGGAAGTGGATGACACGGGTGCCACCGACGTGGTGCTGGTCGGAACGAATCGGGGACTCTTCCGCTCCCTGGATGGCGGAGCCACCTACAGCATCGTCAACCACCCCAGTTTCAACGGCAGATACGTCTGGAGTCTCGCCCGCACCGGTCCGAACCGGTGGATCGCGGCGGCCGAGGACTTCGGTGGGACCTTCACCGGAACGCTGCTCCGAAGCACCGATGGCGGCGCGACCTGGAACACGGTGACGACCCCGCCTCCGGCGGTGGGCCGGATGACCCTTGCGGTCGCAGCCCCGGGCGAGGCGACGGCCTACTGCTTCGCCGCCGCCACCGGCGACAACACCCAGAAGGATCTTTACAAGTCCACCGATGGCGGCCAAACCTGGGTGGCCACCAACACCAACTCGACCACCACGCCAACCAATCCCAACCCCGTTGATCAGCCGGACAACGACTACATGGCGGGGCAGGCCTTCTATAACCACATGGTGCTTGTGGATCCCACCGCAGGGAGCGCTGCCAACCGCACCACGGTCTATGTCGGCGGCCAGCTCAGTTCCGCCAGGAGCACCAACAGCGGCGGGTCCTGGACGGTGCTTTCAAACTGGCTTCCTGGAGGCAAGGCCGGCACGAGCGGGCTGCCCTACATCCATGCGGATTTCCATTGCGCGGCGTTCTCCAACGCCGGAGGCACGAACAGGCTCTACTTCGGCACCGACGGCGGACTGTTCATCTCCAGCAACGGCGGCACGACCTGGGACGATACCAAGAACATCGGCATCGTCTCCCACCTCCCGTACACGGTGGTCTCCGGCCCCCTCAACAACTGCGACGCCAACAGCGTCCTCATGGGCCTGCAGGACAACGGGACCCACAACCGCATCGGCGCCACGTCGGTCTTCGACCAGACCAAGGGTGGCGATGGTTTCGGCGTGGGCTGGAGCCAGTCCACCAACACGTATTCCTTGGCCAGCTACGTCTACAACGCCATCCAGCGCTGCGCCACCAATCCTCCCGATGACCAAGGCAAGTGGGCCAATTTCGTCGGCGGGCTGGGCACTACCGGGGTCAATGACAACGGGAGCAGCTACTACTTCGTCACCCCCATCATCAGCGCCCCGCCCGGGGCCGACCCCACCGGCACCGTGTTCTACACCTATGGCAACGCGGGGACCGGTACGAACTCGAAAAAGATCTTCCGCACCACCGGCGGAGCGAACTGGGCCGCCCTCGGCACGCTGCCCACGCCCCCCGCCCTGGGTGTCAGGGTCGGCGTCCGTTCCGTGAGCCACGGGGTGGGGCCCCATCCCACGGATGGCAGCCGGCTCGCGGCGGTCTGCGAGTCCGGCTACATCATCACCACCACCAATGCCGGCGGCGCCTGGACTGCCCGCAACCTGATGGACCCTCTGGTCCTGCCCGCTTCGGGCGGCCGGACCTGGCAGGGCTTCGCCTCGAACATCGCCTGGGTGGACAACAGCATCCTCTTCGTGGCCTCCGAGTCCACCGCGCCCAACTCCTTCCATGTCGCGAAGTCCTTGAATGGTGGCGCGACCTGGTTCGCCGCGGACACCGGGCTCCCGGATCTGCCGGTGACCAAGATCGTGCTCGACCCCGGTGACCCCTCCGGCAACACGCTCTACGCCGCCACCTGGTTGGGGGTCTATCGCACCACGGACCAGGGTGCCAACTGGAGCCTCTTCGGGAGCGGCCTCCCCCAGGGCTTCGTCTCAGACCTCTACATCCACCCCCAGGGCGGATTCATGCGCGCGGCCCTGTACGGACGTGGCATCTGGCAGGTGGGGCCATCACCCACCTATATCGCCCCTTCGATCACCGCCCATCCGACCGGCGGTTCCTTCACCCCTGGGACCCCGTTCACCCTCAGCGGTGCCGCCACCTCCTCCTACCCTGCCACCACCTACCAGTGGCGACGCAATGGCGTGGATCTCGCCAATGGTGGTGCGGAGGGCATCTCGGGCGCCATGACTCCCAGCCTCACGGTCGCCACGCCGACCTGCGCCAGTGCGGGAGACTACATCCTGGTCGCCTCGACCTGCGCCGGCAGCGCACTGAGCGGGATCGCGACCATGACCAGCGCGACCCCGGCGCCGGTGATCACCACCCAACCTGCGAACCTGAGGTACAACACCAACGCCAGCTTCTCCCTCACCGTGGCCGCGACCGGCACCGGGCTCACCTACCAGTGGCGCCGGAATGGGTCGCCGCTCTCGCTCAGCGGGACCTACGGCGGCGTCACCTCTCCCACCCTCACGGTGACGACCCCCGCCGCGGGCGTCGCGGGCACTTTCGATTGTGTGGTCACGGGCGCTGGTGGCTGCTCCGTGACGTCCAATACGGCCGTGGTCACCAACGGCTCCAACTCGGCGCCGAACATCACCGTCCAGCCCCAGGACCTCACGGTCACCACGCCGAATTCAGCGACCTTCACCACCACCTTCGGCGGCGGGCGCGTGGGCCAGAACAGCCCGACGATCACGGTGACCTGGCGCAAGAACGGCGTGGCCCTCACCAACGGCAGCGGCGGCTACGCCTGGACCAACGCCTCCCTCACCATCAACAACTCGACTGGGACCGCCAGCTCCACCCTCACCATCAACCCCACCGCGGACACCATGGACGGTGCCCTGTACAGCTGCAACGTCTCCAGCAGGGCGGGTGCCGCCGCCTCCCGGGGCGCCAAACTCAGCCTCACCTATCCCCGCCAGTTCACCCCCGCCACCGCCGTCAGCATCACGCCGAGCACGGGCCTGCCGGTCTCCAAGACCGGCGGCTCCTGGCCCGTGACCTTTACCGCCGCGGGATCGGGGGCCCTCGACGCCGCGTCGGGACTTCCCGCCCCGGCCTCCGCCTACCAGTACCAGTTCTGGCTCTACCTCGACGACGCCCTCGGCTGGGTGATGGTCCGCGACTACAGCACCACCGCCACCTACACGCTGCCCACCTGGATGATGCCGGGCAGCTACGGCATCGGCGTGGACTGCCGCACCAGCCCGGCGGTGGCGTGGGACGTCTTCAACGCCATCGACTACTTCGACGTGCTGTCCTCCGTCGTCGCGGGGCCGGGCGAGATCCTGAAGCCCAAGGCCCGTCCGCCCTTCCGGGGCGTGGCGACCTCGGTCACCGTGCTGCCCCCGGACGGCCGGCCCGGGCCGGGCGCGCGGCGCCCGGAATCGCAGTAGGCTTGCCGCCCCTCCTCGCCACGGTCCGATCGCGGCGCCGGCCCACCGGGTCGGCGCCGTGATCCGCGTCCGGGCCTACCAGCTCACCTTCGCCTCCGACCTGGAGCTTCCGGGCCTGCCTGCCGCGGCGGATTCGGCGCCCGTGGACGTGGCCATCCGCCTCGCGGGGGAGGAGGCCGGGGCCTGGGCCGCCGGCGGCACCCGCTGGGAGGCGCGGCCGGGGGAGGCCCGCCTCGTCCTCGAGGGCGTCGCCGCCTACCGCGTCCAGGACGGCCGCAGCATCACCGTCGCGCCGGTCCCGGGGGCCGATCCCGCGGACGTGCGGCTCTTCCTCCTGGGCTCGGCCCTCGGGGCGCTGCTCTACCAGCGGGGCCTGCTCCCCCTCCACGGCAGCGCCGTGGCCACGCCCTGGGGCGCCATGGTCTTCGCGGGGCCTTCGGGCGCCGGGAAGTCCACCCTGGCCGCCCATCTCCGGAAGGCGGGCTTCCCGCTCCTCAGCGACGACGTCTGCGCCCTCTCCCGCCGCCCGGACGGCCGGCTCCAGGTGCTGCCGGCCTTCCCCCGCCTGCGCCTGCGCCCCGACGCGGCGGGACGCCTCTACGGCCCGGGCGCCGCGGCCCGGGCGGACCGCGACAAGGTGGTGGTGGACCTGGCGGCGGACCTGGACGCCACGCCGGTGGTCCTCGGCGCGGTGCACCACCTCGAGGACGACGCGGCCGGCCCCGCCCTGCGGAAGGTGGAGGGCTTCGAGGCCATCCAGCGGCTTTCCGACAACCTCTACCGTCCCGCCTTCCTGGGGGCCGAGCCCCGTCCCGGCGGCGTGCTGCGGCTGGCGGCGGCCCTCGGCGCCACCGCCCCGGTCTTCGTGCTCGGCCGTCCCCGGGACGCCGCGCGGCTCGACACCCTCGTGGAATGGCTCGAAGATCAGTGGCGGCGGCTGCCGGCCGCGCCCTCCCCGGATCCCTGAATGGCCCCGCTCTCCGACGACACCCGCCTCGCCCGAGCCCCGGAGCTCCTCTCCACGGAGTTCCGGCAGGAGACGGTGCTCATGAGCCTGGAGGCCGGCCGCTACTACGGCCTCGAGGGGACCGCGCGGCGGATCTGGGAGCTGTTGGCGGAGCCCCTCAGCCTCGGGGACCTGCGCGCCCGCCTCCAGCGCGAGTTCGACGCGCCGCCCGAGCGCCTGGCCGCGGACCTGCGGAGCTTCGTGGAGGAACTGGTCCGGGAGGGGCTCGTGGTGGCGGGGCCTTGAGGGCCCTGGCCCGGGACTGGAGGCGCTACCGGGGCCTCCCGGCCCCGCGCCGCGCCCTGCTGCGGGAGGCGGCCTCCGAACTGCTGCGGGCCCGCCTCCAGCTTGCCTTCGTGCCCTTCCGGCGCCTCGCGGGCCAACTCGGGGAGCTGGGGGGGGAAAGCCCCCGGGAGCTTCGTGAAACGGCGCGGGTGGAGGTGGAGGCGGTGGGCTGGGCCGTGGGCGCCATGGCCGCGCGGGTCCCCTGGGACAGCCTCTGCCTCGCCCGGGCCCTCGCCGCCTACCGCATGCTGGCCCGCCGGGGCCTGCCCGCCACCGTCTACTTCGGCGTCCGCCAGGAGCCCGGCAAGGCCCTGAGCGCCCACGCCTGGCTCCGCTGCGGGGACCGGCTGGTGAGCGGCGGCGAGGGGCGCGAGGACTACCAGGTCATCTGCCGCTTCGCCCCCGCGGGCCCCCCCGCGCAGGCCCCATGAGCGCCCTCTTCGGCCTCCTGCGGCTGGACGGCGCCCCGGCGGATCCCGGGGACCTGGCGAGGCTGGGCGCGGCCCTGGCCGCCTTCGGGGACCTTGAGACGGTCCGGCTCGAGGGGCCGGCGGGCCTGGGCCTGCGGACCCGCGGGGAGGGCCTCGCCGCCGGAGACCCGGGCGCGGAGGCCGGGGCGCCCGGAGGGCCCGGGCTCTGCCTGGCCGCGGCGCGGCTGGACGATCCCGCGGACCTGGCCGAGGCCCTCGGCCTCGGCCCGGAGGCCCGGACCTGGCGCGACGCCGACCTGGTGGCCGTGGCCTGGCGGCGCTGGGGCGAGGCCTGCGTGGACCGGCTCAGCGGGGACTGGGCCTTCGCCGCCTGGGATCCCACGGAGCGGCGGCTCCTGCTGGCCCGGGACCACCACGGCAACACCGGCCTGGCCTGGCACCAGGAGGGCCGCCGCCTGGCCTTCGCCACCACCCCGGCCGCCCTCCTGGCCCTGCCCGGCACCCCCCGCCGCCCGGACCTCCTGCGGGTCGCCCAGATGCTGACGGCCTGGCCTGGGGACGGCGTGCGCTCCTTCCACGAGGGGATCCAGCTCCTCCCGCCGGGACACCTGCTGGTGGCCGACGACCGGGGCGCCAGGGTGCGGCGCCACTGGTTCCCGGAGCGGGCCGGACCGCTGGCCCTGCGCCGGGACGAGGACTACGTCGAAGCCTTCCTCGACCTCTACCGCCGCGCCGTGGACGCGCGGCTGCGGGGGGCCGGGCCGACGGTGGCGGCCACCCTCAGCGGCGGGCTCGACTCCGGCTCCGTGGTGGCCCTGGCGGGCCCGGCCCTCGCGGCCCAGGGCC
>JBDIBF010000133.1:0-5772 GCA_039812765.1 Holophagaceae bacterium | reverse complement strand
TCGCGCTTCGACGAGGCCCGCGCCGCCGCCATGAGGGCCGTCGCCCTGGATCCCGTGGACCACCACGCGGTGGTGGGGCTCGCCGACACGTTCGCCTACAGCGACGTCCCGGCGGACCGCGCCAAGGCCCGGGAACTTTACGCCCAAGCCGTGGAGATCGCGCCCGCCTACTGGTACGCGCACTTCCGCTACGCGGTGCTGCTCCAGAACGAGGGGGAGCTGGAGGCCTCCGTGCGGGAGGCGGACCAGGCCTCCGCCCTGCAGCCCTCCGCCGAATACAGCTACCTCACCGCGGGGCTCTCCCTGCTGTGGATGGGCCGGGGCGACGAGGCGCGGAGTCGCCTCGAGTCGGGCCTCCTGCAGGTGCCCGCCAGCCGGCTCATCAAACTCACCCTCGCCCTCCTCGCCCACGCCCGCGGGGACGCCGCGACCTTCCGCGGCTACCGGGGCGACCTGGCCGGCGCCTGGCCGAAGGGGCACGTCATCCAGGTCCTTCTCGATGGGCTGGAGGCGGACCTCGCGGGTTCGCCCGGACGGGCCCGGACCGCCTTCCTGGCCCAGGCGCGGGCCGCACGGAAGGCGGACTGGAAGGCCAAGCCCGCCTCGGACCGCCGGGGCGCCTCGGTGAACCTCTACCACATGGCCCGGGCCCTGGCCCTCCACCGGGACCCGGCGGCCCGGGAGATCCTGGTCGTCGCCGAGGCCCTCAACCCCGGGAAGGCTGCGGTGGCGGCCCGGGATCCGGCCTTCCTCGGGGTTCCGCGCTGAGTCGGCAGGGCCGGGTGCCCCTTCACCAGCGGGGGCTCCAGGTGTAGCGGATCTCTCCGGTGGGGTTCACCGGGTCGATGCCGGTCCGGCTGAGGCCCAGCTGCATCACCAGGTTCCCGATCCGCCACTCGGCCTGGCCGCTGTGGGTCACGGATTCGCCGGCCTGCCGGTAGCCGTAGAGGAGGGGGATCCGGCGATCCAGGATGGTGAAGGTCTTCCCCAGGACCAGGTTGGACTCCAGGGTCCCCGCCGACCCGGTCCGCACGGCGAAGCTGACCCGGTCCAGGCCCAGGGTCTTGCGCAGGTTCTCCTGGAAGCGGGCGAAGGCCAGGGTGCTGATCAGGCCGTAGCTGGCGGAGGCGAGGCCGCTGTTGAGGGTGCTCTGGGAGGTGGTGCCGGCGCCGCTGCCCACCGTCTGGGCCGTGGCGGGATCGATGAGCACCGAGACGATCTCCTCCTGCCGGAGGCTCGGCGTGGAGGTCGGCGACACGCTCAGCTGATTCAGATTCCCGGTGAGCGAGAGGTTGACGAGGTAGGGCGGAACGTCCACCCGACCCTGGATGTTCAGCACCGGGTCCAGGGTGTTGGGGTCCACGAAGTCCAGGGTGCCCTGCTCGATGACGATGTCGCCCGCGGGGAGCAGGTTCGTGAGCCGACCGCCCGGCACCAGGGACATCTTCCCCTTCAGGCCGGGTTTGGCGAGGGTGCCCCGGACCCGGAAGGGGCCTTCGGCCTGGCCTTGGAGCTTCAGCAGGTTGGTGTCGAACTGCCAGGGCTGGGTCAGCCGGAGGTCCAGGTCGAGTTCGATGCGGCTCAGGAGGTCGTCGGGGTCCAGGGCGCTCAGGTCGGGGGTACTCCCCAGGGTGTTGCTGAGGAGCAGGTCGGCGAGGTTGATGTCGGCCCGGTACAGCATGCGGTCCGCCCGCAGCACGCCGGCGAGCACGCCGCCGTTCTCGTCGTCCCCGCGGAGGGTCGCCTCGAGGTCGCCCTGCAGCTCGAACCCCTCGGGGAGGTCCCGGAGCTGGAAGTCCTCCAGCCGGGCATCCAGGCTGTAGGCGGACAGCCCGCCCGGGACGTTCTCGTCCCCGGGCGTCCAGGTGGCCTTCCCCCAGGCCGTCAGGTCGCCCTGGGCGAGCCTCCCTTTCAGGGGGGCCTCCTTGGGCAGCAGGATGTCCCGGCCCTCGAAGCGGAGCATGAACCGGAGGTCCTCGATGCTCTGGGGATAGCTCTTCACCTGCAGCCGCCCGTTGTCCAGGGCCAGGGTCCCCCGCAACTCTGGCGCCGCGTAGCTCCCCTCCAGGGTGAGGTCCATGCGGGCCAGGCCCGCTGGCCGCATGTCGGCGAGAAGGCTGTAGGGGTCCAGGTCCAGGAGGCGGTCCATGACCTCCTTCACCTCCGAGATCTCGCTGGTGCCCGTCGCCCGGAGGCGCAGGGTCCCGCCAGGCGCCAGGGGCAGGGCCCCCCTGAGCGCCACCTGACCCGCGCTTCCGGCGTTCACCGCCTGGTCCCGCGCCTCCAGTTCCAGGTCGAGGTCCGCCGCTCCGTCCCTGCCCACCAGCCGTCCGGGACCGAGCTGGTGCAGGGAGAAGGCGCTGAAACGGGCCTCGAGGCGGTCTGACCGGGCTTCCCACCGGAGCCCGGCGGGATCCCAGGTCCCGCTGGCGCCGAGGTCCAAGGTGAGGTCCTCGAGCACGTCGTCCGTCAGCCGCCGGGCGAGGCGAGAGGTGCCCACGCTGGCCGGCGAGAGGTCGAGCCTCAGGGAACCGACCGCGCGCCCGCCGGTGTCCCAGCCCCAGGCCTGGAGCAGCGGGGCCTGGGCGCCCTCCAGTCCGAGCCGGGCCGTGAATTCCCCACGGTCAAGCCGGAGGCTGGCCCGCAGGCCCTCGAGGCTCTGCTGGCCCAGGAAGATCCTGAGCCCCTCGAGGTCGAGGGTGCCCGAGGGGAGGTCGACCGGGCCGAAGGGGGAAGTCCAGGGGCCGTGGAGCGTTCCTTCCACGCGGCCCAGGAGGCGGGGGCCCGGCACGCCGAGCCTGCCGGAGTCCACGGAACCGTGGAGGGCCCCGCGCCAGGTGCCGGCCCGCAGGTCCATGGCCAGGTCGCCCCGGAGAGCCAGGAGTCCACCGGGGAGGCTGTCCCCGGTGAAGAGCTGGTCCAGGGACTCCGCGACTCGGAATTCAGGGACGCGCAAGGTGTCCGCGGTGAGGTCCAGCTCCAGGTTCGCCGTGGCGGCGGGGAGGTCCAGTCCGTAGACGCGGCCTTCTTCGGCGAGAACGTCGCCGATGAGCAGGAGGCGGTCGAAGGGGCCGCCGAGGCGGGCCCAGCCGCTCACGGTCCCATCGATGGGAAGGTCCCCGAGGTCGGCGGCCTTCAGGCCCTCCCGGGCGGGGAGGCGGAAGGCACGGAAGCACATGTCCATCTGCGTGCTGCCTGGCGGGAGATCGGCCCAGGTGAGCCACAGGTCCCCCACGCCGCGTCCCGTCCCCTTGTCCGCCTGGATGTCGAAGATGTAGAGCTCGTTCCCGCGGATCTGGACCGTCGCCCTGACCTGCTCGGCGGTGGCGCCGTGCCACCGCGGCCCGGCCACGGTGCCTCCGCCGTCCAGCCTCAGCCCCTGGGAAGGGGACCAGGATAGGGCCGCCGAACCCCGCACCGCGCCGTCCATGTCCAGGTCCGCGACCTTCCAGGCCCGGAGGGCCGAGGCCACCTTCCCGGCCTCCGTCGCCACCGAGCCGCTCGCCTGGAGCGCCCGGAGTCCCCGTGGGCCGAGGAACCCGTCGGCCCGGGCCTCGAGGGCGAGGGACGGAAGCTCCAGCCGGAGCTGGGAGAGATCGAGCCTGCCGGCCTCCAGGGCGAGGTCCAGGCCACCGGCGGGCGCGCCCCCTTGGGTGAGCCGTGCCTTGGCCTGGATGGTCAGCGCATCCATTCGGAGCGGCGCCTGGAGATCCCCGGGGAGGTCCAGGGACCCCTCGGCTTCACACCGGAGGCCTCGGAGGTCGGGCACTTTCAGGCGCTCCGCCAGGGCGCCAAGGTCCAGCCCGGAGGCCCGGAAGGTCGCCCGGCTCCGTCCCTGCCGGCGCCAGGACCCCTCGGCCTCCACCTGACCGTCCTCCGAAGTCCAGCGGAAGGCCTGCACCTTCGCCAGCCCCGGCTGGCCCGAGGCTTGGAGGAGGAGGCTGCCCGGCCGCAGCGGGAGGGACCGTCCGGAGAGGCGGCGCCCGTCCAGGCCCAGGGTCCAGCGCGGCTCGGTTAGGTTGCCGCCCAGCGTCCCGCGGAGTTCCACCTGGCCGTCCAGGGCTCCCTGAAAGCCGGGGAAGGCTGCCACGTCCATCCTCGCCTGGACCGAGGCCTCGAGCTGAGAGGTCGCCACACGGAAGATCCCCCGGGCCAGGACCTGGCTGGGGCCCAGCCGGGCCTCCCCCTCCTCCAGTTCGAGCCGGTCCTCCCCCGCGCGTCCGGACAGGCGCAACGAGCCTTCCTGCCGCTTCCTGTCGCCCCGGGCCTGGATGGCCATGGCGTTGGACCTGAGATCGACGTGGACGCGGTTCGGCCCTTCGCCCCGCCCGTCGAGGTCGAAGGCCAGGACGGCCTCCGCGAGGCCCCAGGCCGGCTCACGGACTTCGGCGCTGCCCCCCCGGACGTGGATCTCGTCCAGCCTCACCTTCAAGGTGGAGGGGCGCTCCGGCCTGGGCTTCAGCTTGATCCGGGAGAGCCGCCCCCGGTCGGCCCGGAGGACGAGCCCTTCGACGTCCAGCCGGCGGAGGTGGGGTTCGGACCCCGCCAGGCTGAGGAGGTCGGCCCGGAGCTCCACCCTCGATGCGCGCAACAGGTCTCCGCCGATGGCGAGGCCCCGGACCACCAGGCGGCCACGGAAGGGGGCGAATTCGAACCCTTCCGCGGCGAGGGACAGCCCCGTCTCCTCCCGGAGGCGGCCGTCGGCGTAGTGCAGCAGGGCCTGCTGCACCGAGGGGCGGCCCAGGCTCCAGGCGCCCACCGCCGCGAGGGCCGCGCCGGAGGCGAGGGTCCACATGAGCCGCCTTCCCCATCGCCGAGGTCTCCGGGGGGCTGCCGGCGCGGGTCCGCTCACGCCGGGTTCCATCTCAGTTCTTCTCACCGCAGCTCGGGCAGGTGGTGGCCAGCCGGGGGAGCGGCTTGTAGCAGAACCGGCACAGACGCTGCTGGGTCGCCACGGGCGGCCGGGCGAGGTTCGAGTGCGCCCCGGACGTGTGGGTGGGCCCCACCGCGGTGCCCAGGGGCCTTGAGTCCTTCGCCACGACGTCCCGGAGCTGGCGCAGGGCCTCGAGCATCTGCTGGGCGGAGAGGTAGCGCTCCCCCAGATTCACCGCCAGCGCCTTCATCACCGCCTCGGAGAGGGCCTTGGGCACCGCTGGGTTCTTGAGGTGCGGGGGCACGATGGGCTGATTCATCAGGGCCTGCGCGATCTTCAGCGGGTCGGCGTCGTAAAAGGGCACCGTGCCGGTCAGCATCTCATAGAGGGTGATGCCCAGGGACCAGAGGTCGCTCTGGAAGACCGCGCGCCCACGGAAGTGCTCCGGGGCCATGTAGGGCGGGGAGCCGATGCGGGTGCGGGCGAAGCCGTCCTTCTGCAGTTCCAGGATTCGGCTGGTGCCGAAGTCCGTGACCTTGGCGACCCCGTCGCGGGTGAGGAGGATGTTCGCAGGCCGAAGATCCCGGTGCAGGATCTGCTGGCTGTGGGCGAACGCGATGGCGCTGCAGACGTCCACGCCGATCTGCAGTGCGCGGGCCGGGGCCAGGGTGCGCTCCCGGCGGATGTGCTTGTCGAGGCTCTCGCCCTCGACGAACTCCAGGACCATGAAGAAGGTGTCGTTCTTCCGCTCCACGGTGATGAGTTCGACGATGTTGGGATGCTTCAGCGCCGCCATGATCCGCGGCTCCTTGAGCAGGTCCACGATCTCGTCCTGCTGCTGGTGGGGCACCTTCAAGGCGACCTTGCGGTTCACCCAGGTGTCCAGTGCCAGGTAGACC
>JBDIBF010000132.1:0-5824 GCA_039812765.1 Holophagaceae bacterium | reverse complement strand
TGTGCTTCCTCGTGGGCGTGATGGCGCCGGCGGACGCCCTGCCCAAGGCCGAGGCCGCCGCCCACCGGGCCCTCGAGCTCGATCCGAATCTCGCGGAGGCCCATACGTCCCTGGCCATGGTGCTGGAGTCCTACCGCTGGGACTGGCCCGCGGCCGAGGCCGAGCACCGCCGAGCCATCGCCCTGGAGCGCAACAACCCCAACCTCCACCACCGCCTCGGCATGCACCTGGTCTACCGGGGGCGCTTCAAGGAGGCCCGGGCGGCCTACTCCGAGGCCCTGCGGCTGGACCCTCTCTCCCCGCTCTTCCAGGTGGGCATGGCCCTGCCGGCCTTCTTCGAGGGGGATGCCACGGGGGCGGCCAAGGCCTTCGCCCAGGTCACCGTGCTGGCCCCGGCCTTCCCCATCGGACACGTGATGCTGGGCTTCGCCCTGGAGGCCACGGGGGACCTGGACGGCGCCCTCGAAGCCTTCCAGCAGGCCCACGGCCTCACGAAGAGTCCCGACGCCAGGGCCATGGAGGCCCACGTCCGGGCCCGCATGGGCGACGCCGAGGGCGCCCGCGGCCTGCTGGCGGAGCTGGAGGTGCTGGCCAGGCGGCGCTACGTCTCCCCCTACATGGTGGCCGTCGCCCACTTCGCCCTGGGGGACCGGCGCCGCTGCCTGGAGACCCTGGAGGCCGCGGAGGAGGGCCGCTGCGAGCTCCTGGTCTACGCCGGCATCGACCACCGCCTCGCGGGACTCCGGGAGGAGCCCAGGTTCCAGGATCTCCTGGCCCGCCTGGGCGCCCGCTGAAGGCGCTGTGTCCTGGCACAATCCCGGGCGATCCGGCTCGCATGCCGCTGGAGGCCAAGCCATGGCCCGGAATTCCTGGACGAACGGACCCTGCGGAGGGATCGGGTTCTCCGGGACAGGGACGCGGCGCGCCCTGCGCCCGAGGGGTGATTTCGGACTCCAAGGATTCTAGACTCAAGACCTCCGGTGACAGGAAGGGCCCCGCTCGGCTAGAGTTTGTGATGTCGGTCCGAGTCCTGTGACTCCCATCACCAGGAACCGTTCTCCGATCGAGCCGCGGGCCCGGGAAGGATCCTTCTTCTGCGTGCCGGACCTCCTGCGCCGCACTGTTCCTCCTCAGCTGGCCTGTGCCCTGCACCAACCATGAGGTAGCCATGCATCCTTACGACCGCCTGACGCGCCTTGTCCTGCCCGTGGGCGCGGTGGCCGTCCTTTCGACGGTGCTGAGCGTGGGCTGGCTGACGCAGCCGGACCGCTTCGCGCGCGGCTTCGCCCCGGCCCAGCCCATCCCCTTCTCCCACGAGCTGCACGCCGGGACGATGAAGATCTCCTGCCAGTACTGCCACTCGGGGGTGGACAAGTCGCGCCACGCCGGGATCCCGAGCGTGGAGACGTGCATGGGCTGCCACAAGGTGACCCGCACCGACCGGCCCGCCATCCAGGCGCTCACCAAGGCGTTCAACGAGAACCAGCCCATCGAGTGGAAGCGGGTCCACACCCTTCCCAGCCACGTCTTCTTCGACCACCGCCCCCACGTGGCGGCGGGCCTCGCCTGCCAGACCTGCCACGGCGAGGTGCAGAAGATGCAGGTGGTGGAGCGGCAGATGAACATGCGCATGGGCGCCTGCCTCGACTGCCACCGCGACCCCCACGCCGCCCTCCCGAAGGGCTCCAAGATCACCCGCGCGGCGGAGCACTGCGCCGCCTGCCACCGATAGGGGACCCAGGATGGACAGGACCACACGCAGGGACCTCCTGGCCGGGCTGGCTTCACTCCCGGCCTTCCTCGGCACGGCCTTTCTCGGCCTCCTCGGACCGCGGAAGGAGGAGGGCGGCGCTTCCGCGCCCTCCGCGCCCGCGCGCCGCGCCGGCACGCCCAAGATCAACCCCCCCCGCGAATCGGTGACCCGCCGTGGATGAGAACCTCATGACTCCGACCGAACACGCCGCGGCCCACGTCCATGGGCACGACCACGACCATGGTCACGATCACGACCACGGGCATGCCCACGAGGCGCCCCGCTTCTGGCGCACCCTCGAGGAGCGCGCCGAGACCCCGGAGGCCCGGCAGGCCGCCGACGACGAGTTCCTCCCCGGCGCCATGGACCCTTCGGATCCGCCGCCGGCGGGCGTCTCCCGCCGCAACTTCTTCCAGCTGGCCGCGGCCGGCGCCGCCCTGGCCGCCACCACGGCCTGCGAGCCCAAGGGGAAGGGCACCATCGTCCCCTACACGAAGAAGCCCGTGGAGGTCGTCCCCGGCGTGGCCAACTACTACGCCAGCGCCTTCCAGGAGGGCCGCCGCGTGTATCCCGTGCTGGTGAAGACCCGGGAGGGGCGCCCCATCCACCTCGCCGGCAACGACGAGCACCCGGCGGCGAAGGGCAAGACCAGCCCGCGCGCCATCGCGGACCTGCTCCGCCTCTACGATCCCGACCGCCTGCGCGAGCCCCGGGCCAAGGGCCGGCCCCTCTCGGGCCCCGACGCCGCCGCGAAGCTGCGGGAGGGTGTCCAGGCCGCCGCGGGGAAGGGCGTGCTGCTGCTCACCGGCGCCCTCGCCTCGCCCTCGCGCCGCGCCGTGGTCCAGGAGCTGAAGAAGGCCTTCCCGAACCTGGAGCACCTCGCCTGGGAGCCCGCCGCCGGCGACGCGCAGGTCGTGGCCGCCCTGGCCTCCTACGGCCAGCCCGCCGAGGTCCGACCGAAGCTGGACGAGGCCCAGGTGGTGCTCAGCCTCGGCAGCGACTTCCTCAACGGTGACGACCCCGAGGCCACCCGCGCCTTCGCCGCGCGGCGCAGGCTCATGGAGCCCGGCGGCGAGATGAACCGCCTCTGGGTGCTGGAAGGCCCGATGACCCTCACCGGCGGCAACGCCGACGAGCGCGTCCCCGTGCGGCCCTCCCGCCTCGCCGCGGTGGGCTTCGCCCTCGCCAAGGACCTCAGCGCCAAGCACGGCGTGGCGCTCCCGGCGGGCACGGACCTCTCCGGCGTCCAGGGGGGCGTCCCCGCCGGCGTCGGCATCAGCGCGGCCCTGTGGGACCGGCTCCTCCACGACCTGAAGGCCGCCGGGAAGCACGCCGCGGTCCTTGGTGGGCCCCAGATGCCTGCCGAGGCCCAGCAGGCCGCCCATCTCCTGAACGCCATGCTCGGTTCCGCCGCCGTCGAGGTGCGCCCCTCCGAGCCCCTGGCCACCGCCAAGGAGGTCGAGGCCGCCCTCGCCTCCGGCCGCTTCGGCGCGATCCTCGTCTGGGGCGCCAACCCGGCCTTCGCCCTGCCCAGGCCCGAGGCCTGGAAGGAGGCCGCCGGCAAGGCCGCCTTCGTGGCGTGGATCGGCGTCCTCGAGGACGAGACCGCCGCCGCCGCCCACCTCTGCCTCCCCGAGTCCCACTGGCTGGAGTCCTGGAACGACTTCGAGGACGGCGGCACGCTCTGCCTCCAGCAGCCGGCCATCGGCTCCCTCTACGGCACGCTGCAGGGCGAGGAGATCCTCCTCCAGCTCGCCAAGGGCGGCCCGGCGGACTACCTCGCCTTCCTCAAGGAGCGCTGGGGCCGGGAGGTCCACGCCGGCGGCCTGGTGCCCTTCGGCCGTTTCTTCGAGTCCGCGCTGCACGACGGCTTCATCGCCGCGCCCAGGCCCACCGCCGCCCCCGCCTTCAAGGGCGCCTCGGTGGCCGCCGCCGTCGCCGCCGCGAAGGCCGCCCCCGCCGACGGCCTGGAGCTGGTGCTCCTGCCCGGCACCCAGGTGCACGACGGCCGCTACGCCAACAACGGCTGGCTCCAGGAGTGCCCGGACCCGGTGAACAAGCTCACCTGGACCAACGCCCTGGCCCTGTCGGCCTCCGACGCCGGGAAGCTCGGCCTCAGGGACGGCGACCTCGCCAAGGTCGAGGCCGGTGGCCGGAGCCTGGAACTGCCGGTGATCGTGCAGCCCGGCCAGACCGCCGGCGTCGCCTCCATGGCGCTGGGCTACGGCCGCGAGACCGGCACCACCGCGAAGGGCCACGGCGTGAACGCCTTCACCCTCGCCGACGCCGAGCCAGCCCGCGCCCACCTGCGCGCCGGCGTGAAGGTCTCGGCCGCCGGCGGCCACGTCACGCTGCCCCGCACCCAGGGCCACCACCGCATGGAGGGCCGCGACCTGGTCCGCTCCTGGGTCCTCGGCGACTTCGCCCACGAGGCGGAGCACAAGCACGTCCACGACCTTTCTACCCTCTACCCCGAGGTGCAGTACCCCGAGCACAAGTGGGGCATGGTCATCGACCTGAGCGCCTGCGTGGGCTGCAGCGGCTGCGTCATGGCCTGCCAGTCGGAGAACAACATCCCCGTGGTGGGCCCCGAGCAGGTGGCCAAGGGCCGCGAGATGCACTGGATCCGCGTGGACCGCTACTACGAGGACGACGCCGCCAACCCGGAGAACGTCCACGCGGTGCACCAGCCCATGCTGTGCCAGCACTGCGACAACGCGCCCTGCGAGAACGTCTGCCCCGTGAACGCGACGAACCACAGCCCGGACGGCCTCAACCAGATGGCCTACAACCGCTGCGTGGGCACCCGCTACTGCGCCAACAACTGCCCCTACAAGGTGCGACGCTTCAACTTCCTCGAGTACACCGCCGACAAGGTGGAGCCCGAGAGCCTCGTCTACAACCCCGAGGTCACCGTGCGCCCCCGCGGCGTCATGGAGAAGTGCACCTTCTGCGTGCAGCGCATCCAGGACGGGAAGGTCCGCGCCAAGACCGAGGGCCGCGACGTCCGCGACGGCGAGATCGCCCCGGCCTGCGCGGTGGCCTGCCCGGCGGAGGCCATCGTCTTCGGCGACATGAACGACAAGCACAGCCAGGTCTACAAGCTCGCCCAGGCCAGCCGCGGCTACAAGGTCCTGGAGGAGCTGGGCGCCCGGCCCGCGGTCACCTACCTCGCCGACCTCAGGAACCCCGCCGCCGAGCCCGCCAAGGGCCAGGGCCATGGAGGCCACCATGCAGGCTGAATCCGCCGCCCTCCAGGGCGACCTCGTCGAGCGCCTCCGGGAGCCCGCCCTCACGGTGGGCGAGGTCACCGCCGGAGCCCTGGACGACCAGGTCCTCGCCTTCCCCGAGACCAAGCCGCCCCGCAAGTGGTACATGGCCCTGGCGGTGACGCTCACGGCCCTCCTGATCGGCGTCGCCAGCATCGGCTACACCTTCTACAAGGGCATCGGCGCCTGGGGCAACAACAGCCCGGTGTTCTGGGCCTTCGACATCATCAACTTCGTGTTCTGGATCGGCATCGGCCACGCCGGCACGCTGATCTCCGCGATCCTCTTCCTCTTCCGCAAGCGCTGGCGGAACGCCATCGCCCGCTTCGCCGAGGCGATGACCATCTTCGCGGTGATCTGCGCGGTGATCTTCCCGCTCATCCACGTCGGCCGGCCCTGGCTCGCCTACTGGCTCTTCCCCTACCCGAACACCCGGGCCCTCTGGACCAACTTCCGGTCCCCGCTGCTCTGGGACGTGTTCGCGGTGAACACCTACTTCGCCGTGTCCGCCATGTTCTGGTTCCTCGGCCTGGTCCCCGACATCGCCTCCATGCGCGACCGGACCACGAACAAGGTCAAGAAGGTGATCTACACGGTGCTTAGCCTCGGCTGGCGCGGCGCCGCCCGGCACTGGCAGCACTACGAGAAGGCCTATCTGCTCCTGGCGGGCCTCGCCACCGGGCTCGTGCTCTCCGTGCACTCGGTGGTGTCCTTCGACTTCGCCACCTCGGTGGTGCCCGGCTGGCACATGACCATCTTCCCGCCCTACTTCGTGGCGGGCGCCATCTTCGCCGGCTTCGCC
>JBDIBF010000131.1:0-5834 GCA_039812765.1 Holophagaceae bacterium | reverse complement strand
TCATGGCGGTCTCTTGGGCGGAGCGCTTGGGAGGATGGGCGAGCCTTGGGCTCCGGATCAGCAGGCACCCAAGCACTTCAGTGTGCCATAGATGGGCGAGGTGACAAGGATTCATGCCGCCCGGGAGCGACGGCGGCCCTTCCCGGGCGGACCTACTCCCCCTCCTCCCCGCCCTCCGCCCGCTCCGGGGCCGGGAACTCCTCGGGCCGGGGGCAGCGCTCGGGGAGGTTCTCGAGGCCGCCCAGGTGCCCCGCCCAGTAGCGGTAGGCCCGGAAGCTCATGCCGAGGCGCTTGCTGGCTTTGGTCTTGTTGCCGCCGGTCTCCGCCAGGGCGGCCTTGAGGAAGTGGCCCCGCAGGGCGTTCAGCCAGGCCTCCAGGTCGAAGCCCTCGGCGGGGATCTTCCAGGCGGGGCCGGTCTCCGGGGCGGGCTCCGCGGCGCTCACCCGGGCCTCCCGCACCACCGACTCGGGGAACAACTCGGGGCCGATGGGGCCGCCGGCGTTGAGCGCCACGCAGCGCTCCACCAGGTTCTCCAGCTCCCGCACGTTGCCCGGGAAGCGGTAGGTCTGCAGCACCGCCATGGCCTCGGCGCTGAAGGGCATGGCGGGACGGCCCAGCTTCGCGCAGAAGCGGCGCAGGAAGTGCTCCGCCAGCACTGGCAGGTCCTCCCGGCGCTCCCGCAGGGGGGGCAGCTCGATGTGCAGGATGTTGAGGCGGTAGTAGAGGTCCTCCCGGAACTTCCCCTTGTCCACCAGGTCGCGCAGGTTCCGGTTCGTCGCGCCGATGACCCGCACGTCCACCGGCCGCTCGTCGGTGCCGCCCACCCGGCGCACCCGGCGCTCCTGGAGCACCCGCAGCAGCTTCACCTGCAGGGGCAGCGGCATCTCGCCGATCTCGTCCAGGAAGAGGAAGCCGCCGCCGGCCTCCTCGAAGAGCCCGCGCTTGGTGGCCGTGGCGCCGGTGAAGGCCCCCTTCTCGTAGCCGAAGAGCTCGGACTCCAGGAGGTTCTCCGGCAGGGCCCCGCAGTTCACCGGGAGGAAGGGCCCCGAAGCCCGGTCCGAATAGCGGTGGATGAGCCGGGCCACGATCTCCTTGCCCGTGCCGCTCTCGCCGGTCACCAGCACCGTGGTGTCCGCCCGGGCCACCTTGCCCACCAGGGCCTGCACCCGGCGGATGGTCTCGCCCACCCCCACCAGGTCCGTGGCGCCGCCAGGCTCCGCGGGCTCCGGGGCGAGGCTCTCCACGAAGAGGCCCTTGAGCACCTTGGTGAGCTCGGCGAGGTCGTTCCGCGCCTTGGTGAGGAAGTCCACGGCGCCGAGGTTGAGCGCCTGCACCGTGGTCTCGGTGGTGGCGTAGGCGGTCATGATCACCACCGGCGCCTTCAGCCCCTGCTCCTTCATCCAGGCCAGCAGCTCGATGCCGCTGCCGTCCTTCAGCTTCAGGTCCGACACCACCGCGTCGAAGGGCTCCGAGGCCAGGCTGCGCTGGGCCTCCTTCACGCCCGCGGCCGGGAAGGGGTCGAAACCCTCGCCGGCGAGGCCGATCTGGAGGATCTCGCGGAAGCTCTCCTCGTCCTCGACGACGAGCACACGTTTGGCGGGGGAGGGCGGCATGGACCTTTCGGGCGGAAGGCCTCCAGTATGGGGCAAGGCCCGGAAGGGGCCCAACCCGGCCGGGACGCGCGTTGACGCGCCGGCCCCCGGGCGGGAAGGATGGGGCATGCGCTTCCTCCTCAGCCGCACGGACGCCCTGGGGGACCTGGTGATCTCCCTGCCCGTCCAGGCCCGGATCCTGAGCCGGGCGCCCCGCGCCGAGGTGCACTGGCTCGTGAAGCCCTACGCCGCGCCCCTGCTGGAGCACCTGCCCGGCGTCGCGGGGGTCCACCTGCGGGCGGGGGACGGCGAGCTGCGCGGCCTGCTGCGGGAGGGCGGCTTCGACGCCGTGCTGAACCTCTTCCACCGGGATCCGGCCGTCACCCTCGCGGCCCGGGACGCGGGCGTGCCCGTGCGCGTGGCCCGGGCCCGGGGCCTCGCCCAGATCCGCGCGGCCACGCACCTCCTCTGGAAGGGGCGCACCCACAGCGGACGCCACGAGGCGGACAACGTCCTGGACTTTCTCGAACCCTGGGGCTGGTCCGGAGGCTGGCCCACGCCGCCCTCGCTGGGGGTGACGGAGGCTGAACGGCTCGCCGGGGAGGCCGACCTCGCCGCCGTGCCGCGGCCCCGCCTCGCCGTCGCCACCCGCAGCAGCGGCAGCTCGGCCTATCCCTCCGCCGCCTGGTGGGCCCGGGCCCTGCCCCTCCTGCGGGAGGCCGGCTGGAACCCCGTGGTGGTGGCGCCGCCGGAGGATTCGTCGCTCCCGCCCGGCGACCTGCGCCGGCTGCTGGGCCGGCTCGCCGCCTGCGACGCCTTTCTGGGGCCCAGCACCGGCCCCACCCAGATCGCCGCGGCCCTGGGCCTGCCGGTACTGGCGCTGCTGGGGCGCACCCCCAACCGCGGGCCCAGCCGCTGGACGCCCCTGGGCACGCGGGTGCAGGTGCTGCAATATCCTGAGCCCGAGGCCGACCTCGCCGGCGGCATGGACCGCCTGGATCCCGCAGCCCTCCTGCCCCACCTCGAGCGGCTTCGGTGAACGCGATCCCGGAGCACGCCACCTGGGTCCGGTTCCCCCGTTACGTCGGGGACGCCGTCATGCAGCTCCCGGTGCTGCGCCTCCTCCGGGAGCTGGAGGTCGGTCCGCTGGTGGCGTGGGGGCCCGCCGCCACCGTCGCCCTGGTGGAGGACCATCCCCTGGCGGACGCGGTGGTGATGGAGCCGGACAAGCCCGGCGTCCTCGCCCTGGCCCGCGTCCTGCGCGAGCACCGGGCCGCCCGCAGCATCCACTTCCCCAAGTCCCTGCGCCCGGCCCTCGCGGCCTGGCTGGCGCGGGTGCCCGAGCGCATCGGCGTGGACGAGAGCCTCCAGGGGCCCTTCAACACCCACAGCGGGCCCTTCTGGTCCGCCGGCGGCCACTTCCTGGACCGCTACCAGGCCGTGCTGCGGACACGATGGCCCGCGGCGCCGCCCCTGCCCTTCCCGGACTACGACCCCGGCCTGGCCGTGGACCTGCCGCAGGCGCCCCTGCTCTGCCTCATGCCCGGCAGCGCCTGGCCTTCCAAGGCGTGGCCTCCCGGCCACTGGCGCAGCCTGCTGATGCGGGCGAGGTCCGAGGGCTTCGCGGTGGCGGTGCTGGGCAGCCGGGGAGAAGCCGCCCTCTGCGCGGAGGTGGCCGGCTCCGAAGGGCTGGACCTCAGCGGCCGGACCACGCTGAAGGAGGCCGCCGCCTGGCTCCGGGGCGCCCGGGGCGCCGTCGGGAACGATTCCGGCCTGGGCCACCTGGCCGCGGCCTGTGGGACGCCCGTGCTGGCCCTCTTCGGCCCCACGCCCGGGGAGGCCTCGGGGCCCCGGGGGCCGAAGGTCCGCGTCCTGCGGAAGGAGGGCGTGCCCTGCGCGCCCTGCGAATCCCGCACCTGCTTCACCCCCGGCCAGCCCTGCCTGGCGGGGATCCCGCCCGAGGAAGCCTGGGCGGCCCTGGCGGCACTGCTTGGGTAGACTGTTGGACCACGAGGTCGCCATGTTCCGTCCCTCCCTCCTCCTGCCCGCGATGCTCCTCGCCGCCCCCCTGGCGGCCCAGGACGCCCCGGCCATCAGCTTCGACAAGGCCCACCACGACTTCGGGAAGATCAGCCCGGACCGGAAGGTCTCCCACAAGTTCAAGGTGACAAACACCGGCAAGGCCGTCCTGAGCATCACCAACCTGAACGCCAGCTGCGGCTGCACCTCCACGGTGGTGGGCAAGTGGTCCCTGAACCCCGGGGAGAGCTCGGAGGTGGAGGCCACCTTCGATCCCAAGGGCCAGCGGGGCGTGGTCCGGAAGTCCGTCACGGTGACGTCCAACGACCCGAAGAACCCCATGTTCACGCTGACCTTCGAGGCCGACGTGGTGCAGGAGGTGATGGCCAAGCCCGGCGGGGTCTTCTTCCCGGAGGTGCCCCGCGCCACCCCGCGGCGGAGCTCCCTGCGCCTGGAGAGCGGCAACGGGCAGCCGGTGAAGGTCACCGACATCAGCGCCCCCGGGGCCCCCTACCTGTCCTGGACCCAGCGACAGGAGGGCAACGACGCCGTCCTGGACATCACCTTCGACGGCCGGAAGGTGCCGGAGGGGCAGCTCCGCGGGGCCGATTGGCTCACGGTGCGCACCACCTCCCAGCAGGTGCCCGTCCTCTCCGTCAGCGTGCAGTGGGAGCTGAAGCCCGTGATCGCCAGCACCCCCGAGCGCATCGCCTGGGTGGACACCGCGGGCAAGGAGCAGAGCGCCACGCTCAAGCTCCGCCACGCCGACGGCAAGCCCTTCCGCATCACCGGCACCACGCCCACCAGCCCGCTCCTGAAGGTCACCGGGCTCGACGCCGCCAGCGCGTCCGAGCACACGGTGACCGTGGTCTTCGCCGGCACCGCGAAGGCCGGGACCTACAACGAGAACGTGGTGTTCCTCACCGACGATCCCGACATGCCCAAGCTGGCCGTGCGGGTCGCCGCCGTCCTGCGCTGACGCCGCGGCCCCTTCCCGCGTGCCCCCCGCCAAGGCGTCCCACGCGTCCGCCGCCGCCGCGGTGGCCTTCGCGGCCGCGACGTGGGGCTGCGCCTTCCCCGCCACCCGCTTCCTCCTGGACGCCGGGCTCTCCGTGGGAGCCCTCCTGACCCTGCGCTTCGCCCTGGGCGCGGCCGCCCTCCTGGCCATCGCCCTCGCCACCGGCGTCCCCTGGCGGCGTGGGGACCTGCGGGACGGCCTGGTGCTGGGACTGGTCCTCGCGGCCCTGTTCTGGCTCCAGACCGACGGCCTGCGCTTCACCACCACCACGAAGAACGCCTTCATCACAGGGCTCTACGTCATCTTCACGCCCCTCGTCGCCCTGGCGGCGGGGGACCGGCTGCGCCCGGTCCACGGGGCGGCCGCCCTGGTGGCCTTCCTCGGCCTGGCCCTGCTGGTCTTCCGGCCTGGGGAGAGCTTCGGCGGCTGGCACCTCCGCGGCGACACCTTCACACTCCTGAACGCGGTCCTGGTGGGTGTGCACATCGTCCTCACGGCCCACTACTCCCGCCGGGCCGATCCCTGGGTGCTGGCCCTGGTGCAGGTGGCCTTCGTGGGCGCCGTCTCCGCCGGCGTGGCCCTGGCCTTCCCGGGCACCTACGGCTTCCGCGGCGGCCGGGGCCTGGACCGCGCGGACGTGTGGGTGGCCCTGGGGTTCCTCGGGCTCCTGGCCACCACCCTCGCCTTCTGGCTGCAGAGCCGCTTCCAGGCCCAGCTCGGGGCCACCGAGGCCGGCGTGCTGCTGAGCATGGAACCCGTGTGGGCCACGCTCCTCGCGGTGAGCGGGCTGGTGCCCGGGGTCCGGGACCGCCTCAGCCCGACCCAGTGGGCCGGCGCGGCGATCCTGGTGGCGGCGGCCCTGCTCGCCGAGCTGGGGCCGCGCCTCCTCGGCCGCCCGTCCGCGCCGGAGGGCGAGGAGGCCATCGGCTGAGCCGGGCCCGTGGAATCCTGCGGGGTCCCGGGCAGATGGGCCGGGCGGAAGTTCTCGGGCCGGTCCGCGAGGCCCGCTAGCCTGGAAGGGAAGGAGTCCACATGTTCATCGTCACCGGCGGCGCGGGGTTCGTGGGCAGCAACGTGGTGCGGGAGCTGAACCGGCGGGGCCACACCGACATCCTCGTGGTGGACCACATGCGGGGCGAGAAGTACCGCAACCTCGCGGACCTCACCATCGCCGACTACATGGACAAGAAGGAGTTCCGGACCCG
>JBDIBF010000130.1:0-5879 GCA_039812765.1 Holophagaceae bacterium | reverse complement strand
CACGCCCTCGCCCCGGAGGTCTCCCGATGGACGCCCACGTCTCCTTCACCCTCAACGGCAAGCCCGTCACCGTGACGAGCCCGCGCGACCGGGCGCTGGTCTGGGTGCTGCGCGACGAGCTGGGGCTCACGGGCACGAAGGTGGGCTGCGAGGCGGGGCTCTGCGGGGCCTGCACGGTGCTCGTGGGCCAGGAGGCGGTGCGGTCCTGCACCACGCCCCTGGGCGACGTGGCGGGCAAGGCGGTGCTCACCATCGAGGGCCTGGCCGTGGACGGGAAGCTGAACCCCGTGCAGGAGGCCTTCAAGGACCACCACGCCTTCCAGTGCGGCTACTGCACCTCCGGGATGATCCTGACGGCCTGGGCCTTCCTGAAGCAGAAACCGAAGGCCTCGCGAGCGGAGATCGTCGAGGCCATGGAGGGGAACCTCTGCCGCTGCGGCGCCCACGTGCGGATCCTCGACGCCGTCGAATCGGCCGGCCAGGCCCTGGGAGGTGCGCGATGAAACGGCGATCCTTCCTCCAGACCACCGCCGCGGGCACCCTCACCCTCTTCTTCGGGCGTTCCGCGCGCTCGGCCCCCATCGAGCCGACCCGGCCCGGCGCCTACCCCGAGGACTTCAACGCCTTCCTGAAGATCTCCGCCGACGGCCGCGTGGGCTGCTTCGTCGGCAAGACCGAGATCGGCCAGGGCGCCATGACCGTGCTGGCCATGCTGGTCGCCGAGGAGCTGGAACTGGATCCGGCCCAGGTGGACATGCTCATGGGGGACACGGACCTCTGCCCCTGGGACCTGCCCACGGGCGGCTCCCTCACGATGTGGCAGACGGCCCCCGTGCTCCGCGGCGCCGCCGCGGAAGCCCGGGCCGTGCTGCTGGGCATGGCCGCCAAGGCCCTGGGCGCGCCGGTCTCTGACCTGGCCCTGAAGGACGGCGCCATCTGGGTGAAGGCCGCGCCAAGCCGCCGCACCACCTTCGGCGAGCTGGTGAAGGGCCGGAAGCTGGAGCGGCACCTGGGCAAGGTGAAGCCCAAGCCCCTCGCCGACTGCACCCTGATCGGGCGGCCCGCGCCCCGCAAGGACGCCCTGGCCAAGGTCACCGGCGCCGCGAAGTACGCCGGCGATCTCCGCCTGCCCGGCACCCTCCACGCCTGCATCCTGCGTCCCCCGGCCCACGGGCTGGCCCTGGCCACCGCGGACACGAAGGCCGCGGAGCGGATTCCCGGCGTCCGCATCGTGCGGGACGGCGCCTTCCTGGCGGTGGTCCACCCGCAGCCCGACGGCGCCCGCGAGGCCCTCGCCCTGGTGAAGGGCGCCTTCGAGGGGACCGAACCCGACGTGGACGACGGGCGCATCTTCCAGCACCTCGTGGACAAGGCCGCGCCCGGCCAGCGGGTGGTGAGCTCCCGCGGCGATCTGGCCGTCGGCGAGAAGCGGGCCGCCACCGTGGTGGAGGCGGAGTACCGCAACGCCTACGAGAGCCACGCCACCCTCGAGCCCCACACCTGCGTCGCGAAGTGGGAGGGCGGCCGGATGACCCTCTGGGCCTCCACCCAGTCCCCTTTCGTCCTCCGCGAGGCCGTCGCCGAGGCCCTCAAGCTGGGCCCGGACAAGGTCCGCGTCATCGCCCAGTTCGTGGGCGGCGGCTTCGGCGGCAAGCTCGTGGGCCCCAGCGCCATCGAGGCCGCCCGCATCGCCCGCCAGGTCCCCGGCGTGCCCATCCAGGTGGGCTGGAACCGGGAGGAGGACCTCTTCCTGGACGGCTACCGGCCGGCCGCCGTGGTGAAGCTCCGATCCGGCCTGGACGCCGCCCGCGGCGCCATCACCTTCTGGGACTGCCTCATGGCCGGCGTCACCCCGAACGAGGCCGAGTTCCCCTACGAGATGCAGGCCACCCGGTACCAGGCCCCGGCCGTCGCCAACCTCCACCCCCTGAAGACCGGCGCCTGGCGCGCCCCCAACGCCCACACCCACGCCTTCGCCCGGGAGGGCCAGCTCGACGCGCTGGCGGCCAAGGCCGGCGTGGATCCCGTCACCCTGCGCCGCCGGCTCATCACCGACGCCCGCGTCCTGCGGCTCCTGGACCTGGCCGTGGAGACCTTCGGCTGGGAGCCCGCCCCCGGGCCCACCGGCAAGGGCATCGGCCTCGCCTGCGGCGCCTGGCGCCAGGGCTTCGTGGTGGCCCTCGCCCAGGTGGCCGTGGACAAGACGACGGGGAAGGTCCAGGTGGCGCGCGTCCTCGAGGCCGTGGACGTGGGCCTCGTGGTGAACCCCGACGGAGCCCGCCAGCAGGTGGAGGGCGCCATCACCATGGGCATCGGACAGGCCCTCAGCGAGGAGATCCGCTTCAAGGGCGGCCGCATCCTCGACAGGAACTTCGACACCTACCTGCTGCCCCGCTTCTCCGCCATCCCCCGCATCCAGGTCGTCTTCGCGGACACCCCCGGGATGGCCACCCAGGGCATCGGCGAACCCCCCGTGGTGCCCGTGGCCGCCGCCCTGGCCAACGCGGTCTTCGACGCCACCGGGGCGCGGGTCACCCACGTGCCCTTCACCCCCGAACGGGTGCTGGAGGCCCTGAAGCGGGTGCCCGTCCCTTCGGCCTGACCGGCACCGTCCGCCCGACCCGCCCGGCGCCCCCGGGGAACCTAGGGGCGGTGCGTCCGCTTCCCAGGGGGACGTCCCACCCGGGAGGCGAGCACCTCCTCCAGCTCCACCACCGCCGGCAGCTCCCGGAGCAGGTCGGCCTTGAGGGCGGGGTCCATGCAGCGGTCGCCGAGGTAGGTGGCGGTGAAGGCCGAGGCGAGCACCGCATCCCGAGTGGACAGGACGGGGCCCCCGGGCTTCCGGGCGTGGATGCTTCCCCCGGGGACGACCCAGACCTGGGTCTCGTCGCCCGGGGCGAGGGCCTCGTCGAAGAAGCGGCTGAAGCGGCGGATGGCCGGCGACTTCGGATCGAAGCCGGGGCCCGGCCAGGCGCGCTCGAGGTTCCCCAGGAGGAAGGCCATGCGGCGCTCCCGGGGAAAGGGCTCCACGATGCGGGCGACAAAGGCGTGGGCGGCCCGGCCTTCCACCAGGAGCCGTGCCAGCGCCTCCACGTCCCTGGGCCTGCCCCGGGTGAGCCGCGCCAGGGCCTGCACGTCCACATAGAGGCAGAGGGCGTAGAGCTTCCTGCCGTCTCGGATGCGGAGGAAGACCCCTGCCGCCTTCAGGCGCGGCGCGCCGCGGCCGGGGAAGGCGCGTTCGAGGGGGAAGCCCTCCTGGCTCGTCTGCTCGATCAGCCTCAGCGGAGGCTCCTGGGCGCCCGGCACACCGCCCGGGGTCGTCGCGATGGCGACCAGGGCCTGCAGCGCGAAGGGTCGGAGCATGGCCCCATGATGAACCGGATGGACCCGGGCGGGGATGGCGTCCTGAAGGGAAAGGGACCACACTCGAGCCGACCCTTCCCAACCCACCCGTGCAGGCGCCTCCCCTTCCCGCCGACGAGGCCTTCCGCCTGGAGGCGCTGCGCGGGCTCTGCATCCTCGACACGCCGGACGAGGCCCGCTTCGACCGCATCACCCGCTCCGTGGCCCGGCTCTTCAGGGTGCCCATGGCCCTCGTCAGCCTGGTGGACGAATCCCGGCAGTGGTTCAAGTCCCGCCTGGGCCTCGAGCCGCGGGAGACGCCCCGGGACATCTCCTTCTGCGGGTGGGCCATCCTCGGCGAGGGAGCCTTCGTCGTGGAGGACGCGCGGGAGGATCCGCGCTTCGCCGACAATCCCCTCGTCACCGGGCCCCCCTTCATCCGCTTCTACGCCGGCGCGCCCCTCCACGGTCCCGGCCGCGCGAAGATCGGCACCCTCTGCATCCTCGACCGCGAACCCCGGTCCTTCCCCGACGCGGAGGTCACCGCGCTCGAAGAGATCTCGGCGTGGGCCGAGCAGGAGATCAACGCCGTCCTCCTGTCCGGCGCCCAGGAGGAGCACGAGCGCCTCCGCCATCAGCTCGCCACCGCCGAGGCCCGCTTCCAGGCGCTGGCGGACCTCAGCCCCGACATCGTGTCCCGCCACGATCTGGCGGGCCGCTTCACCTTCGCCTCCGCCGCCCTCCCACGCGTGTTGGGCCTCGATCGCGCCCAGGTCCTGGGACGGCCCGCCTCCGACCTCGCCGGGCCCGAGGACCAGGCCGCGCTGCGGGGTTTCCTCGCCGCCCTCGCCGAAGGGCGCGCCTCCGGTCCCGTGAAGGTCCGCGTCCCCCACGCCCAGGGCGGCGCCGTGTGGCTGGAGCTGCGCGGCTCGAAGGTGGACGGGCCCGACGGCGGCGAAGTGCTGCTCAGCGCCCGGGACATCACCGACCTGCAGGCCCTCGAGACCTACCTCGCCCAGGAGACCACCCGGGACGCGCTCACGGGTCTCTACAACAAGCGCTACCTGATGGAACGCCTGGATCCCGCCCTGCGCTCCGCGCGACGTTACGGCCACCCCCTCAGCTTCTGCCTCTGCGACCTGGACGGCCTCAAGGCCGTCACCCGCGACCACGGGCCGGCCCACGGCGACGAGGTGCTGAAGTCCTTCGCCGCCATCGCCCGGGCGGAGATCCGCAGCGAGGACCTCGCCGCGCGCTTCGGCGGCGACGAGTTCGCCTTCCTCTTCCCCTTCATCCCGCCCGCCGACGCCGCCGCCTGCCTCGAGCGCATCCGCGCCCGGCTGCGGGAGAAGACCTACCTCGGCCGGGACGACCAGCCCTTCGGCCTGACCGCGACCTTCGGCGTGGTGGGCCTGGGTCCCGGAATGGCCACCGCCGAGGACCTCTTCGAGGCCGCGGACGCCGCGCTGTTCCACGCGAAATCGCTGGGGCCCGACCGGGTCCACGTGGAGGGCTGAGGCCCGCGCCGGGTCCGCATTCCCATCCAACGGATCGGGAACTCCTCTATCCCGCCCGTGGATGATGGTCATCACAAGCGACCCGGGAAAGCGCGTCCCGGGGCCCCGACCAGGCGTAAGGTTGCGGCGCTGGTTCGGCGCGGATAGCCACGGGTCAGCCTTCCCCGTGCGGCGCCCTTCCTGGGAGGCGATCGCCATGCTGCCCAACCCCCTGCCCCCGGCCCGGGACTTCCTGGAGCCTCTGCTGGACCGCGCCGGAAGGAGCCCCCACGCGCTCCTCCAGCTCCTCATCGCGGTGCAGCACCACTACCACTTCGTCCCCAGCGAGGCCATGGAGGTCCTCGCCGCCGAGCTGGGGGTGACGCCCCTGCGGGTGAAGGGCGTCGTGAGCTTCTACAGCTTCCTCAGCGATACCTTCCAGGGCGAGGTGGTGGTCCATGTGAGCGACAACGTCACCGACCGCATGCAGGGCAGCCGGGAGCTGGCCGCGCACCTCTGCGACCTGCTGGACGTGAGCCTTGGCCAGGTGCGGGAGGACGGCCGCGTGAGCGTGCACTTCACCTCCGACATCGGCCTGGGGGACCAGGGGCCGGCGGCGCTGGTGAACTACCTGCCGGTGACGCGGCTGACCCGGGAGCGGGTCGAGGCCCTCGCCCGGCTCATCAACGCGCGCACCCCGCTCGCCGCGTGGCCCCCGGAGTTCTTCCGGGTCGAGAGCATCATCCGGCGCTCCGACGTGATCTTCCGGCGTCCGGTCCCCCCCGGCGCGGGCCTGCGGGCCAGCCTCGAGCGCGGCGGGGAGATCCTGCCCGCCTGGGAAGAGGACCTCTCCCCCAGCGACGCCCGGCGCCACCACCTCGACAAAGGCGGCGCCGAGACCCTCAAGGAGCTCTACAAGAGCGAACTGCGGGGCCGCGGCGGCGCGGGCTTCAAGACCGCCATCAAGTGGGAGTCCGTGCGCAGCGCCAAGGGCGGCGGGCGCTACGTGCTGTGCAACGCCGACGAGGGGGAGCCCGGCAC
>JBDIBF010000129.1:0-5986 GCA_039812765.1 Holophagaceae bacterium | reverse complement strand
AACTGCACCGCGTCCCCCTGGCGGGAGGTTCCAGCCTGGGTTGGATCGAGACCCGGGTGGACACGCTGCCCGGCACCGCCGAGTTCCTGAAGGGCTGGACCGTGGCCCTGGGCATGGAGGACGGCCCCGGCTTCGACCAGACCCGGTCCTGGCTGGAGTCCTGGGGGGCCGAGGTGACCGCCTGGGGCACCGTGCCGCCCCGGGAAGGGCCCCACCCCAGCTTCCTGGTGTGGGCTCGGGAGCCCAGCATCCTGGCTGTCTGGCGCGAGGACGCCCTGGACCGGCGGAGGCCGCGGTGGATCCAGGTGGGTGGGCCCCTGACCGAAGGCCCCCATGAGCGCCTCGAGAAGCCCCTGGACGAGATCTCCCTGCGCCTCGCCCTCCAGCGCCTGCTCAGCGTGAAGGGGGGCGGCCCGCGTCCATGAGGGCGCGGACGGCGGCCTCCGCGCGGGTCCGCAGGGACTCCACCTCCTCCCCTGGAACCACCTCCAGCGGCGCGCCCACGTGGATCACGTAGTCCACCCCGGCCACCCGCCAGTCCCCCTTGGGCAGCACCGCCGCCCCGCCGCGGATGGCGAAGGGCACCAGCGGGACCCCCGCCTCCAGGGCCAGATTGAAGACCCCCTTCTTGAAGGGCAGCAGGCCGCCACCGGTGGAGCGGGTGCCTTCGGGGAAGGCGGCGATGCTCTGGCCGTCGTGGATGCGCCGGGCCGCGGCGTGGAGGCTCGCCAGGGCCTTGGACCGGTTGCCACGGTCGATGAAGATGAAGCCGGCGAGCCAGATCACCCAGCCCAGGAAGGGCACCCAGGCCAGCTCGCGCTTGGCCACGAAGACCGGGTGGCAGGGGAGGGTGGAGATGAGCAGGGGCGGGTCGAAGAGGGAGGCGTGGTTGCCGATGAAGACCGCGGGCTGGGCCCCGGCGCGGAAGGGCTCGGGCAGGTCCTCCCAGCCTTCCAGCCGCCGGCGGATCCCGAAGGTCCAGGCGGTGAAGCGGATGTAGCGCGGGGCCACGGTCCAGAAGGCCCGCCGCCCCCCCAGGACGGGGGCCAGGAGGAAGGCCAGCAGCACCGCCAGGGCCAGCATGGGCGCGCCCAGGGCCCAGCCCAGCAGCGGCCTCAGGAAGGGGCGTGGCGTGGGGCCCGGTCGCGCGTCGGCGCTCACGGGGCCAGGATCTCCGCGGCCTTGATCCTCACCGGGTAGTCGGGGACGTTCTGCTGCCCGCGACGCCAGACCGTGTTGACCTTCTCGATGGCCCGCACCGCCTCCATGCCGGAGACCACCCGGCCGAAGGCGCAGTAGCCGATGCCCTCCGGCGTGGCGGCCTGGAAGTCGAGGGAGGCGTTGTCCGCGGTGTTGATGTAGAACTGCGCCATGGCGCTGTCGGGCTCCGAGGTCCGCGCCATGGCGAGGGTGCCCAGGCTGTTCTTCAGCCCCGCCTTGAAGGTCCGCTCCGACTCGTTGGGGATGGGCTCCCGGGTGGGCTTCTCCGCCATGGACTCCGTCAGCCCCCCGCCTTGGATCATGAAGCCCGGGATCACGCGGTGGAAGATCGTCCCCGCGTAGTGCCCGGCCCTCACGTAGGCGAGGAAGTTGGCCACGGTCCTCGGGGCGAGGTCGGGCTCCAGCTCCACCACGATGGGGCCGTAGCTGGTGTCCAGCCTCACCCGGGGCTTGGCCGCGGACGGCGCGGGCGGCGCGGGCTTCGGGGTGGTCGCGCCCTTGTCCTGGGCGGGCGCGAGGGTCAGGGCGAGGAGGGCGGCGAGGAGGGCGCGGCGGCGCATGGGGGACTCCGGTGGTTGGTCAAACCATTGTGCCTCGGACAGACTGGAACCATGCCCTGGCTCGACGTCCCCACGCACCTGCTCTCGCTGATGCTGCTGCCCTTCGGCCTGGTGGTGGGCTCCTTCTGCAACGTCCTGATCCACCGGCTGCCCCTGGAGGACGAGGCCGAGCGCAACGTCACCACCAAGGCCAGCCACTGTCCGAGCTGCAAGGCCCCCATCAAGCCCTGGCACAACATCCCGCTGTTCGGCTGGCTGGTCCTGCGGGGGAAGTGCGCGGCCTGCGGCTGGCGCATCCCCTTCCGCTATCCGCTGGTGGAGTTGCTGGGCGGGGCGATCGCCGCGGGCTCGGTGTGGGTGCTGCCCTTCGGGACCCTGGTGTGGCTGAAGGGCGTGGTTTGCGCCTACGCCCTGCTGGCCCTCTTCTTCACGGACTTCACCGAGTTCATCCTGCCGGACGCGATCCAGTTCCCCCTGATGGTCCTCGGCGTCCTCTTCACGATGCCCGCCCTCGTCCTCGGGGAGCGGCTGGTCACCGTCTTCGGCGCGGACCCCCAGCACCTGCTCAAGGTGGACCTCTGGTTCAACGGACTGCAGGCGGCGCCCCTCTGGGCCCGCTACGGCGAGCCGGTGACCTGGTCGCAGAGCCTGCTGGGCCTCGCCGTGGGCTACGGCGTGCCGGCCCTCTTCAATCTCGTGTACAAGGCCATCCGCAAGACCGACGGCATGGGCATGGGGGACTTCAAGATGCTGGCCTGGCTCGGGTCCTTCTTCGGCGTGGGGCCCATGCTGGGCATCCTGTTCCTGGGCGCCTTCCTCGGCGCGGCGGTGGGCGTGCCCCTGATGCTCGTCCGCCGCGAGGGCAGCCAGATGATGCTGCCCTTCGGCTGCGCCCTGGCCCTGGCGGTGCTGCCGGTGTGGTTCTTCGGGCCCATGGCGTGGGCCTGGTACATGGGCACCATGGCCCCCGGGAGCTGAAGCATGAAACTGCTGCGCATCAACCACCTCGGCATCGCCGCCCCGGGCCTGGACGAGGCCATGGCAAGGATGCAACGCCTTTTCGGGATGGCCGCGGACCACGTGGAGGAGGTGCCCGAGCAGAAGGTGAGGACCGCCTTCTTCCCCGTGGGCGAGTCGCGCCTGGAGTACCTGGAGAGCACGGACCCCGAGGGTCCCGTGGGGAAGTTCCTCGCCAAGCGCGGCCCGGGCATCCACCACGTCTGCTTCGAGGTGGACGACATCGACGCCGCCGTGGCGAGCCTCGTGGCCAAGGGCGTCCGCATGATCGACGAGAAGCCCCGCCCCGGCGCCCACGGCTGCCGAGTGGCCTTCATCCACCCGAGCGAGACCGGCGGCGTGCTGATGGAGCTGAGCCAGGAAGGGGCGTCCGGCTCTGGACATTGACCCTGCCGGGCCCGCACACCGCGGGAGGGTTTGAGCTTCCAAAGGCATGGGCTCCAGCCACGATCCGCGACCTGTGTGGATCGTGGCTGGGGCCCATGCTGCCAAGCGGCAGCGCGGCAGGAGTCCCTCCCATCCTCAATCCAGGCCTGGGGGCCGCGGTGGGTCGAAGTCACCTCCCGTACAATCCACCCATGGACCCCTCCTCCCCCCACTACTGGGACCAGGTCTACCGCGACGAGCCCAGGCCCGGCTGGGACCTGGGCGGGGTCTCGCCGCTGCTGGGGGAGATCCTCGACCTCGCGCCGCCCCTGGCGCCGGGCTCGCGGATCGCGGTGCCCGGCTGCGGCTTCGGCCACGACGCGGCGGCGCTGGCGCGCCTGGGCTTCGAGGCCTGGGGCATCGACTTCGCGCCCCGGGCCCTGGCGGGGGCGCGGGAACGCTACGGCGAGGCGGCCACCTGGTCCGCCGAGGACTGGCTCACGGGGGAGCTGCCCGCCTTCGACGCGGTCTTCGACCACACCTGCTTCGTGGCCATGGAGCCGGACCGCCGGGAGGCCTACCTGGAGGCCACGGCGGGCCGCCTGAAGGCCGGCGGCCTCTGGCTGGCGGCCTTCTTCCACGACACCGGAGGGCGGCCCGGCCCGCCCTTCGACATCGATCCCGCGGATCTCCGGGCCCTGGCCTCGACGCGGTTCGACATCCTGGCGGAGCAGCCCGCCCACCGCAGCCATCCCCGGCGCCTGGGCCGGGAGTTCCTGGTGGTGGCGCGGAAGGGCTGATCCGGGACCCCGCAGACCCCCGATACACTGGCCCATGGCCCTGTCCCCGACCTTCCCGGATCCCGCCGCCGCCGACGCGGGGCTCTCCTCCCTGGCCCGCAGCGTGGTGGGCTCGGAGATCCTCAAGATCGCCGCGCAGATCCGCGCGATGCAGGCGAACGGCGTCGAGGTCTGCAACCTCACCGTGGGCGACTTCAACCCCGCCTACTTCCCGATCCCCGAGGCGCTCCTCGAAGGCACCCGCGTGGCCCTGGCGCAGGGCCAGACCAACTACCCGCCTTCCGACGGCGTGCCTCAGCTCCGGGAGGCGGTGGTGCGCTTCTACGCGCGGGAGCTGGGCCTGCGCTACCCGGTGGAGTCGGTGCTGGTGGTGGGGGGCGCCCGGCCCCTGCTCTACGGGGCCTACCGCACCCTCGTGGACCCCGGCGACACGGTGGTCTATCCGGTGCCGAGCTGGAACAACAACCACTACGCCAACCTCAGCGGCGCGAAGGCCATCGAGCTGCCGGTGGCGGCGGACCACAACTTCTTCCCCACCCTCGAGCAGATCGGGCCCCACCTCCCCAAGGCGCGCCTGCTCTGCCTCAATTCCCCCCTGAATCCCACGGGCACGATGATCGACGCCGAGCAGCTCCGGGCGATCACGGGAGCCGTGGTGGCGGAGAACCGCCGCCGCGCCGCGGCCGGCGCGCGGCCCCTCTATTTCGTCTACGACCAGGTCTACTGGACCCTCACCTTCGGCGCGAAGCACGAGAACCCCGTCTCCCTCGTGCCGGAGTCCGCCCCCTACGTGCTGCTCCTCGACGCTCTGTCCAAGGCATTCTGCGCCACGGGCCTGCGGGTGGGCTGGGGCCTCATGGACCCCGCCATCCGCGCCCGCATGGCCGACATCCTGGGCCACGTCGGCGCCTGGGCCCCCAAGGCCGAGCAGGTGGCCACGGCGGCCCTGCTGGACGATCCGGCCGCGATCCAGGCCTTCCGGTCCACCTTCCTCCCGGCGGTGAAGGCGCGGCTGGACGCCCTGCACGGCGGCTTCGGGACGATGAAGGCCGAAGGCCTGCCGGTGGACGCCATCGCCCCCCAGGGCGCCATCTACCTCAGCGCGCGCTTTGACCTCTTCGGCCGCACGATCCGGGGGATGGCGATCCGCACCAACGAGGACATCCGACAGCTGCTGCTGCAGCACGCGGGCCTCGCCATCGTGCCCTTCCAGGCCTTCGGCCTGGCGGAGGACAGCGGCTGGTTCCGCCTCAGCGTGGGGGCCGTCTCCCTGGCCGACATCGAGGCCATGATGCCGAGGCTGCGGGCGCTGCTGGCCTAGGCCCTCAGGCTCTTGGCTCCTCCGGGGGCAGTACCACGGCCTCCACGACCTTCGGGGGAGGCTTCTCGCCGGCGTCGTGGTGCCCCAGGTCCGGCCCCTCGCCGGGCACGGGCACGGCGCCGCGGCCGCCCCGGGTGGCCACCAGCACCGCCAGGGTCCAGGTGGGCGTGATGTCGATGAAGGGCACCAGCTCCATCACGAAGGAGGGCAGGAAGGCCCAGCTCCAGCCCAGCAGGGCCCAGAGGAGGCCCATGGCCAGGACGTCGAGGAAGACCTCCACCGGCGAGAAGCCGCCTTCCACCGTGGCGGGCAGCAGGAAGACCTGCAGCGCGTCGATGCCCACCGCCACCGCCCACGCGAGGCGGATCTTCAGGGGCGTGGTGCCGGGGCGCATGCCCCCAGGGTAGCGCCAAGGGGCGGAGGATCGCCGCTTGCACCCCCGGGCCCGGGGTGGGAGCCTCCCCCATGCGCGCCTGCCTCGCCCTCGCCCTCACCGCCCTTCTGCCGGCCCAGGTCCCCGCCTGGCTCACGCCGGAAGCCCAGGCCCTGGCGTCCGAGGTGGTGGCCTGGCGCCGGGACCTCCACGCCCACCCGGAGCTGGGCAACCGCGAGGTGCGCACGGGCAACCTGGTCGCGGACCTCCTGGCCCGGGAGGGGCTCGCCGTGCGCCGCGTCGCGGGCACCGGCGTGGTGGGCGTGCT
>JBDIBF010000128.1:0-6050 GCA_039812765.1 Holophagaceae bacterium | reverse complement strand
TCCCTCTCCGCCAACAGGCCGCCGTCAGGCGGCCGTTTTGTTGGCGGAGGGGGAGGGATTCGAAGCGAGCCTGCGCGCCGGTAGGGCCAGGCGGAGGACGCGCGAGTGTCCGTTGCCGGTCGCCGCAGGCGAGGCCCGGGCGCAGCAGGCGACCGGCCCGGAGCGCACCGCGCGGAGGGGAATCCCGTCGACCCGCCAACAGGCCGCCGATGTGTTGGGGGAGGGAGAAGGATTCGGCAGCCGCGCCGGTAGGGAATCCCTTCCTCTCCGCCAGGAGGCGACGGCAGGGATACTCTGCTCTCCATGGACGCGGCTCCCGCATGACGGCACTGGACCCACGCCCCGGGCCGAGGACGGGCCGCCGGAGACCGGCGTGAAGGCCTTCGTCCCCGGCCGGCCCTACTGGTGGCAATGGCCCACGGTCCTCTCCCTCGACGCTCCCGCGGTCGCGGTGCTCTGGCAGTGGCAGCTCGCGCGGGTGGCCGGCGTGGCCCTCGCGGTCCATCATGCGTTCGTGCTTGGCGGGTCCGTGTGGCTCGCCTATGCCGCCGACCGCTGGATCGAAGGGTGGCGCCTCGAGCCCGCGCAGGTGCGGACCCAGCGCCACTTGTTCTACCAGCGCTGGCGCTGGCCCCTGCTCGCCCTCTGGACGGGCGTCCTGGCCGGCACCCTCGGGGTGGCCCTCCGCCGGCTGACGGGCCGCGAACTCCTCGCCGGTCTGCTGCTCCTCGGGCCCGTCCTCGCCTACCTCCTCCTGCACCAGCTGGCCCACCGCAACAGCCTCTGGCGGGCCCCCAAGGAACTCTGCGTGGCCCTGCTCTTCGCCGGCGGGGCGTCCTGCTTCGCCCTTGCCCGCGCCCCGGGCGCACTGAGGGGAATGGCCATTCCCCTCGGGCTCTTCGCCCTGCTCTGCTTCGCCAACTGCGCCCTCATCTCCCTCTGGGAGCGCGAGGTGGACCGCGCCCATGGCCAGGTCTCCCTGGCTCTCCAGTACCCCGGGGGCGGCCGGATCCTCCGCCTCCTGCCCTGGCTCGCGGCCATCGCCGCGGCCGCTGCCGCCGCGGTGTGGAGCGGTTCCCTCCGCGAAGCCACCCTCGCCACCGCCATCAGTGGTGTGCTCCTCGGACAGGTGGACCGGCTCCAGCCCCGCTGGGGGCGCCAGCTCGCCCGGGCCCTGGCGGACGCGGCGCTCCTGAGCCCCCTGCTGCCCTGGCTGTTCGGGCGGATGGCGGGGGGCGGATGAGCCGGGCCCCCAGCGGATTCGACCGGCTGGCGGGCGCCTACCGCGCCCTGGAGTTCTTCGCCTTCAGCTCGGCGCTGGAAGACGCCCGCTTCTGCTTCCTGGACCGCCTGGGCGACCGGCGCTCGATCCTCGTCCTCGGAGAGGGCGACGGCCGCTGCCTCGCCCGGCTCCTGAAGGCCGCCCCGGCCGCGACGGTCCTCTGCGTGGACCTCAGCGCCGCCATGCTGGACCGCGCCCGTGCCCGGCTCAGGGAGGCCGATCGCCCCAGGGTCCGCTTCGCCCAGGCCGACCTTCTGGCGGACCCGCTGCCCGAGGGCCCCTTCGACGCGGTGGTCACCTGCTTCGTCCTCGACTGTTTCAGCCCGGAACAGGCCGGCGCCCTGGTGCGGTCCGTCGCCGCGCGGCTGGCACCCGGCGCCCACTGGCTGTGGACGGATTTCCGGATTCCCACCCGGGGGCTGCTCCGCTGGCGCGCGCAGGCGTGGGTGGCGCTGCTCTACGCGTTCTTCCGCTGGAAGACGGGGCTGTCCGCCCACGCCCTTCCGCCTGCGGAGGACCTGATCGCCGCCGCGGGCCTCGCGCCCGCGGCGCGGCGGGACTTCCAGGCCGGCCTGGTGCGCAGCGTCCTGTTCCGCCGCCCCGGGCCCGGCGGGTGAGCGCGCCGGGCGGCCGCGACGTGGACGCGGACCCCTTGGGGCCCGCGTCCGGCCTTCATCGAACGGTGCTCAATGGTTGTTGCCGATGTCGGTGCCCGTCCCGTAGGCGGTGGTGGCACCGGTGACGATGTTGTTTCCGTATTTGATGCCCCCGCCGACGCCGGCGTAGTAGATTCCCATCTTCGTGTTGAAGACCTGATTGGCGAGGATGTTCATCGTGGAGCTGTTCATCACCGCGATCCCGTAGCTGTTCGCGAGGCCCGCGGCGAGGTAGATCCGGTTGTTCTCCACGCTGCCCCAGGTGAAGTCGCCGAAGGCGCTGTTGACGAGGATGCCCGTGGAGCTGTACCCGGAAGCCGCCCCGGGCGCGCGGACGTTGCGCACGGTGTTGTCCCAGATCCGGAGGGACTGGCCGTAGGCGAAGATCCCCGTGGCGTTCGCCGTCGGGGACGAGGCGATCTCCTTGACCACGTTGCCGTGGATGTTGAGGTCCTGGCCCGCGAGGTTCATGCCCATCTGGCAGCCGCCGATGGAGAGCCCGGTGACCTCGACGTCGGCCGAGCCGCTCACCTGGACGCCCGTGGGGAAGCCCGTGATGTAGCCGTTCCGGACGTGGACCACGTTCGCGCCCGTGACGTAGACCCCCGCGCTCGCCGCGGCGCCGCCGATGAGGTTGTAGCCCCCGAGGTCCAGGTCCACCTCGCTGCTCGCGACGGTGATCGCCGCCCCCGAGGCGCTGCCCATGGCCGCGTTGAAGCCGAGCACGTACTTCCCGGGGCTGGAGATGGTGTAGGGGACCGAGGGGATGACCACCTGGGCCTGCAACGCGGCGGGCAGCAGGAGGGCAGCGGCCAGCAGGGTGCGGCGGCCCAGGGCGCGGATGCGGGATGCGGACAGGGACATGGAGGTCCTCCTTCCTCCCCAGCCTAGGTACGCGGCGCGGAAGGGAGAGGAGCCACTTCTGCGATTCCCGGGTGGACCACTCGGGACGGCACCCGCCCTCGATGCGGCCGCCCATGACCGGGGCCCCTGGGTCCGAGCCGGTGGGGTCCGCCCCTGATGCGCGCAAGCCACAGGCGTGGCACAGGGCCACACGGGGCCGGAGCCGGAGGGCCCCGCGCTACGTCCGGAGGGTCGGGCCCCCCGCCATGCCGATCCTTCCGCCCACGGCCTTTGGACGGGCCGCAGGAGGCTTGGCCGCATTCTTGATTCCTGCCAGCCCTTGATAAGGAGTCTTCCATGTCCAAGCGCCTCCTTCCCCTGGCCATGACCTTGTTCCTGGGCTTCCCCGCCGCCCACGCGCAGGTCTCGTTCCGTCTCGACCTCGGACTTCCCCTCGCGCCGCACCTTTGCATCCTGCGGCCCGGGATCCAGGTGGTGGAGGACTTCGGCGACGAGGTCTTTTTCTCCGCCGGCTGGTACTGGTGCCGCCGACCCGGAGGCTGGTACCGTGCCCGCACCCCGCGGGACCGCTTCGAATTCGTGGAGGTCCGCCGGGTGCCGCGCGACCTCGTGGCCCTTCCCCCCGGACACTATCGGCACTGGAACCGGGAGCGCCGCATCGAGCGGTGGGAACGTCGCGAGGCGCCGTGGGGGGAGCACCGGGAGCGCGAGCGCTGGCGGGAATGGCGCGATGACCGGCGGGAGGCCCGGCGCCAAGACCGCCACGGCCACGGCGAGGGCCGTGGTCATGGCCACCGGGACCGGGACTGAGGCTGCCGGAAGCCGGGCCCGCCGTTCGCGGGGTCCCGGTCATCCCTCCCGGGTCGGGTCGTGGCCGAATTCTCGGACGAGGGCGTCGCGGAACCGGTCCCGCTCGCAGGACAACGCCGCGCCTTCGCCGCCGCTGGTGGCCGAGCTGGCGTAGTTGCCCATCCAGTCCACGGCCAGCCTGAAGGCGGCGAGGGCGCGGGTTTCGTCGCCGGCGCGCTGGAAGGCCCGCATGCGCTGGGCGTACATCTCCGCGATGGAGGCCGCCGCACCGATGTGCGGGATCGCGCGGAGCATCTCCTGCTCCACCGCCTCGAGCCGGTCCGGGCCTTGGGTGTCCCGGGCGGCGCGCGCCCAGCTCCCGGCGTCGGGCGACGCAGGTTCCGCCGCCCGCGGCGGCACGATCATCGCCCGCGCCGCGGGATCGCGGAAGACCGGGACCGCCCTTGGGGTCGTGACGTCCTCTCCCATCTCGAAATAGTCCCGCATGTGCCCGTTCCGGGGGCCGTCCGGGGCCCGCAGGGCGAAGCGCAGCGTCAGGCGAGCCGCTCCGCGTTCGAGCTCGATCCAGAGCTCCATGCGCGCCGTGTCCAGGCCGAGCCCGCGCAGCACGCCGGTCTCGCCGGCCCGGACGGTGTTCCCCGTCAGGTCCGTGAACTCCCGGAGCACGGTGACCCGGTGGTCCACGCGGAGATGGTCGATGGTGCAGGCCATGGGCTTCCGGTTTGGATCAGATGCCGAGGCCGGCGAACAAGGACGCGAGGTCGCGGGCCAGGAGCTCGGGTTCTTCGATGGCCGCGAAATGGCCTCCCCGGGGCATGGGCGTCCACTGGTGGATGCGGTAGAGCCGCTCAAGCCATTCCCTGGGAGGGCTGCCTTCGGATACGAAGTTCCGGTCGAAATTGGCGAAGCCCGTGGGCACCTCGACGCGGGTGCCAACGGGAAGTTCCGCCCCGTGCCAGCGGTTGTCGAAGTAGTCGCGCATCGAGGTCGTGATGGTCCCGGTGGCCCAGTAGAGCGTGAGGGTCGCGAGGAGGAAGTCCCGGGAGATGCGGCCCTCCAGGTCCCCGCCGGAGTCGCTCCAGGCGCGCCACTTCTCGAGCAGCCAGGCCGCGAGCCCCGCCGGGGAATCGTTCAGGGCGTAGCCGAGGGTTTGCGGGCGCGTCGACTGGATCGCGGAGTAGCCCCGCTCCACCTCGTCCCACCGCTGGACCTGCGCCACGTAGGCATGTTCGGCCTCGGTCAAGGGTGCGGCGCCTTCGCCCAGGGGTGGCCACATCTCCGGCGTGGTGAGGTGAAGTCCAAGGATCGAGGAAGGTTCGGCCAGGGCCAGGTGCGTCGCAACGCCGGCCCCGAAATCCCCGCCCCCCGCGCCGTACCGCGGGTACCCGAGCCCGCCCATGAGCCTGTGCCAGAGCTTTGCGACGGTCCGGTAGGTCGCATGCGCCGGCCGTTCCGAAAAGCCGTAGCCCGGCAGGGAGGGGATGACGAGGTCGAAGGCCGGCCCCGGGATGCCGTGGGCCCGGGGAGCGGTCAGCAGAGGGACCAGCGGCAGGTATTCCAGGAACGAACTCGGCCAGCCATGGGTGAGGATCAAGGGAATGCCTTGGCCTTCCCGCGCGGGTTCATGGATGAAGTGGACCTGGATCCCATCCACTTCAGCCTGGAAATGCCGGAAGGCATTCAGGCGGACTTCCTCCGATCGCCAGTCGAAGACCTCGGACCAGTACCTCAGCAGGCCTTGGAGGGCTTCGAGGTCGGTCCCCTGCGACCAAGGTGCGCCCGGCGCGGGCCCCGGCCATCGCGTCCGTCGCAGGCGGGTCTTCAGATCGGACAACACTTCATCGGCGACGTGGATCGTGAAGGGCTTGATCGAAACCGGGGGAGGGGCCGACGTCATGCCTTCGATTGTGCGCGGAGGATGGGGAATTCAACAGCCTCGTCCCGCGCGCGGCCGGCAGCGGCGGGCGCGCCGGGACCGGGGGTTACGGAACCCGGTCCCGGATTGACGCTGAAGGGCTGAACTGCGAAGTTCTGAGGCGATATGCCTCAGGAATCAGCCTCAGCGGCGGCCCGAAGCGGCGCGAGGGTGTCCGGCGCGAGCCCGGCCCGGTCCGCCACGGGATGGACCCGGACGCTCTCCCCGGGTGGGGTGCCCGTCGCCGCGCAGGCGGCGGTCTGTTCCGGGGCCGCGCTTCACGGTGGCGCGGGGCCCGTCTGTTCCATGCGCCGGGATGGCGCCGGCCGCGGGTTCCCGTCGTGAAGCGCACCATCCTCCTCTACGGATTGGTGGGCGGGCTGCTCATCGCCCTCCTCCGCTTCACCGAGTACCGGTTCCTGGTTCTCGAGCACTCGCTCGAAATCTACGGCGGGATCCTGGCGGTCCTCTTTTCCGCCCTCGGGATCTGGCTCGGCCTGAAACTCACCCGGGTCAAGGTCGT
>JBDIBF010000127.1:0-6151 GCA_039812765.1 Holophagaceae bacterium | reverse complement strand
GTGGCCCGGGCCCAGGGCCTCCCGGTGGTGGTGGTGGCGGTGATCTTCCAACGCTCCCCCTACGTCCTGATGACACGCCGGGAGGACGGCATCCGGGGGCCCCGGGACCTCGAGGGCCGCAGGGTGATGGCGGAGGACGAGCAGGGCGCCACCCAGATCAAGGCCATGCTCCTCCGGGGCGGGGCGGATCCCGCCCAGGTCCGCTTCCAGCACCACAGCTGGGACATCCACGACTTGGCGAACGGCCGGACGGACGCCATGTCCGCCTACGCCCCGGTGGAGCCCTTCCAGCTCGAGGCCCTCGGCACCCAGGTCGCCCTGCTGCGCCCCGTGGACTACGGGGTGGACTTCTACGGCGACTGCCTCTTCACCACCGACGCGGAGGCCGCGAAGCACCCGGCCAGGGTCCGGGCGGTGCGGCGCGCCGTCCTGAAGGGATGGGCCTACGCCCTCGACCACCCCGCCGAGGTCTGTGGTTGGATCCTGGAGATGCCGGGGGTGCGCGAGCGCGGCGTCGGGGCCCAGAACCTCGCCTTCGAGGCCGCCGGGACCCGGGAGCTGATCCAGGCCAGCGTCGTGCCCCTGGGCCAGAGCGAGCTGGACCGCTGGCAGCACACCCTGGAGACCTACCAGCAGGTGGGCCTCCTGCCGCCCGGGGCCAAGGTGGGGGACCTGCTCTTCGAGCCCCAGCAGCACGTCTCGCACGCCACCCTTCGGGCCGTCATCCTCGTGGGGGCCGGGCTGGGGCTGCTCGCGGCCCTGGCCGCCGCCTGGGCCTTCACCCTGCGCCGGGAGGTGCGCCGGCGGGTGGCGGCCCACCAGGAGGCGGAGGGCCGCTTCGGCAGCCTGGTGGAATCCGCGCCGGACGGCATCTTCATCGAGCAGGACGGACGCTTCGTCTACCTCAACCCCTCCGCCACGGCCCTCTTCGGCCTGCCGGACGCGGAGTCCTCCCTCGACGCCCCCGTCGAGGACTCCGTTCTCGCCCGGGACCGCGCCCTGGTGGAGCACCAGGTCCAGCGCACCGTCGAGGCGGGCCTCCCCTCCCGGCCCACCGAGCTCGCCCTCCTCCGCCCGGACGGGAGCCGGGTGGAGGTCGAAGCCATCCTGTCGCCCACGGTCTGGAAGGGGCGGCCGGCGACCCAGGCCATCCTGCGGGACCTCACCCCGCGGCGGGCGGCCGAGCGCGAACGGATGCTGCTGGAGAGCCGCTTCCAGGACCTCTTCAACACCATGCAGGAAGCCTTCTACCTGGCCGAGGTGGTCCCCGGACCCGACGGGGAGCCCCAGGACTGGCGCTTCATCGAGGTGAACCCCGCCTACTGCCGCATCCTGGGGACGACTCGGGAACTCACGGTGGGCCGCACGGCCCGGGAGCTCTTCCCGGGGCTGGAGCCCGAGTGGTTCGAGGCGGTCTTCCGGACCGCGGAGACCGGCCAGTCCGGCCACCGGGTCGGTTTCGTGCAGGGCCTCGGGCGCTGGTACGAGAGCCACTACAACCGGGCCCGGAAGGGCCAGGTGGCCTGCCTCTTCCAGGACGTCACCGAGCGCGTGGCGGCCGAGCGGGCCCTGGTGGAGAGCGAGGACAAGTACCGCCACCTGGTGGAGGACTCGCCGGACTGCATCTTCATCTCCAGCGGCGGCCGGTTCCGCTTCGTGAACGCCGCCGGCCTGCGCCTCTTCGAAGCCCTCGAGCCCGGGGAGCTGCTCGGCAGGCCGATGCTGGACCTCATCCACCCCGAGGACCTCCCCGTGATGGAGCGGAGGACACGGCACTTCCACGAGGCCGGGGAACCCCTGCCTCCCCAGGAGCTGAGGATCCTCGGCCTGCGCGGCGGCGTGACGCCGGTGGAGGTGAGCACCAGCCGCATCGCGTTCGAGGGCCGGCCCGCCGCCCGGGTCCTCATGCGGGACATCTCCCGGCGCCTGGCCGCCGAGGCCCGGGAGCGGGAGGCCCAGGCGTTGATCCGCGCGGTCTTCCTGGAGAGCCCCCTGGGCATGCTCGTGACCCGGGCCAGCGACCTCCGCATCCAGGACGCCAACCCGGCCTTCCACCGCCTGTTCGGCTACGGCCGGGATGAGGTGCTGGGGCGTCCCACCACCGACTTCAACCTCTGGGCCGACCCGGAGGCCCGCCTCGGGCACCTGCAGGCGGTGATGCGGGAAGGCCAGGACGAGACGGACGCGATCCTGCACCGGCGTGACGGCCGCACCGGGCACTTCCACATCAGCGGCATCCGGATCGCCCAGGGCGGCGAGGACTTCCTCCTCGGCATCTTTGCCGACGTCACCGAGCGCGTGGAGACCCTCCAGGAGGTCCAGTCGGCGCGACGCTATGCCCAGGCCACCCTGGACGCCCAGGACTCCCACATCTGCGTGCTGGACGCGCACGGCACCATCCTCTCGGTGAACGAGGCCTGGACGCGCTTCGGCGCCGCGAACGGGGGTGACCTGCGCCGGCTCGGACCGGGCATGAACTACTTCGAGGCCTGCCGCCGGGCGGGCGCCGCCGCCACCGAAGGCCCCGCCTTCGCCGAGGGGTTGGGGCGGGTCCTGGAGGGCTCCCTCGACACCTTCGTCCTCGAATACCCCTGCGCCTCCCCGACGGAGGAGCGCTGGTTCCTGGCGCGGATCAACCGCTTCCCCGGCGGCGGCGAGGCGCGGGCCGTGATCTCCCACCACGACATCACGCCCCTGAAGGAGGCCGAGGCCGCCCTCCTGCGCAAGACGGAGACCTTCTCCCTCGTCTTCCAGGCCACCCAGGACGCCCTCTGGTCCTGGGACCTGGTCCACGACCAGCTGGAGTGGGGCCGCGGACTCGAAGCCAGCTTCGGCCACGTCCCCGGAGAGGTCCCGGCGACCATCGGCTGGTGGTACGACACCCTCCATCCCGACGACCGGCAGCGGGTGCGGCAGGGCATGGAGGCGGCCCTCGCCGGCGACGCCTCCGCCTGGTCCGACGAGTACCGCTTCCGCCGGGCGGACGGGACCTGGGCCCAGGTCCTGGATCGCGGCTCGATCCAGCGGGGCCCCGACGGCCGGCCTGTGCGCATGGTGGGCGCCATCGTGGACCTCACGGAGCGCCGCCTCGCCGAGGAGGCCCAGGCCGCCAACCGCGCCAAGTCGGACTTCCTCGCCACCATGACCCACGAGCTCCGCACGCCGCTCATCGGGATGCTCGGCCTGGTGGAGATGCTGGCCCAGACCCGCCTGGACCCCCAGCAGCGGAAGGACCTGGACACGCTGCACGCCTCGGCCCGCAGCCTGCTCGAACTGATCGGCGGGATCCTCGACTTCTCCAAGATCGACGCGGGGCAGCTGGAGCTGGAGACCCGGCCCGTCTCCCTCCGGGCCCTGGCCGAGGGGGAGCAGGCCCGCTTCGCGAGCGCGGCCTCGGGGAAGGGGCTGCGCCTCGACGTGGACCTCGACCCGGCCCTCGCCCAGGCCCACCTGGCGGACCCCCTCCGGCTTCGCCAGATCCTCTCGAACCTCCTGGCCAACGCCATCAAGTTCACCCTGAAGGGCTCCGTCACCCTGGCGGTGCGCGTGGAGGCCGAGCAGGAGGGGGCCCAGGCCCTGGCCTTCCAGGTGCAGGACACGGGCATCGGGATCTCCCCGGAGAACCAGGCCCGGCTCTTCCAGCCCTTCGTGCAGGCGGAGTCCAGCACCACCCGCCGCTTCGGCGGCACCGGGCTGGGGCTCGTCATCTGCCGCCGGCTCGCGGAGCTGATGGGCGGCACGGTGGAGCTGCGGAGCGAGGCGGGGATCGGCACGACGGTGACCTTCCGCGCATCCTTCCCCAGGGCCGCCGCTCCGGCCCCCGCCCCCGAGGCCGGCCGCCCCTGGGTCCGGGTGGAGCCCCCCAGCCGGGAGGTGGCCGAAGCCTCCGGCCGCCTCATCCTGCTGGTGGAGGACCATCCCACCAACCGCCACGTCCTGGCGCGCCAGCTCTCCGCGGCGGGCCACTGCGCAGACGTGGCGGAGGACGGCGTCGCGGCCCTCGAGGCCATGGCGCGCCACCGCTACGGCCTGGTCCTCACGGACATCCACATGCCCCGGATGGACGGGTACAGCCTGGCCCGGGAGGTCCGCCGCCGGTTCCAGGCCGCCGGCGAAGCCGCCCCGCCGGTCCTGGCCCTGACCGCGAACGCGGTGCCGGGGGAGCTGGAGCGCTGCCTCGAGGCGGGGATGTCGGACTGCATCATCAAGCCCGTCACCATCCCCTCCCTCGACGCGAAGGTCCGCCAGTGGCTGGAGGCTGCCGACCCGGCGGCGGCGGTCGAGCTTCCCGTCTCCCTCGTGAAGGAGGACCCGGGTCGCTCCGCCGAGGCGGACCTGGACCCCTCCGTCCTGCTGGACTTGACCGGAGGCGACGAGGAGGAGGCGCGGACGGTCCTCGCCGAGTTCATCGAGGCGACCCTCGAGGACGTGGCCCTGCTGCGGGCGGAGCGCGAGGCCGGCCGCACCCAGGAGGTGGCCCGCCAGGCCCACCGCATCAAGGGCTCCAGCCTGACCGTCGGCGCCGCCGGCCTCGCCCGCCTCGCCAAGGCCCTGGAGGCCTCCGCCGGCCTTGACGCCCCGGAGACCGATTCGCTCCTCGACCAGCTCGCCGGCGCCGTGGAGTCCCTGGCCCGCGCCAGCGGCGTCCCCCTCCCGTCCCGCCCACGCTGAACCCGGCCCCGGACCGGGGGCTGGCCGGCGGATCGGCCTCCACTTCGTGGATCTGGCGGTGCAGTTTTTGGACCCGCGACCGGGCCGTCCCGCCGGGTCCGCCATTCCCGGCGACCCGGCGGGACGGCCCGGACGGGCCGCCACGCGAGGAACTCCGGGGCTTTCCGCGTGCACCGGGGAGGCGGGAACCCCTGCACGCGGGAAGCGCGGGGTGCTCCGCGCGGGTTGGCAAGGTTGTCGCCTTGCATGGCGCGGGGTCCCGTTCGTCCCGGTCCCGCACGCCCGCGCCTCCCGGGAGGACCCCTTGGAAGGCCAGCCATGGAACCCTCGACCTCCTTCGATCTCGGCTACGCAGCCCTGCTCGTCCTGGGCTTCGCGGCGGCCTGGAAGGCCTGGCTGGCCCGTGGCCCGCGGTTGCCCGTCCCCTGTGCCGGCCCGAGCTGCCGTCGGATCCGCACCGCCGCCCGGGACCGTGCCCCTCGCTGAAACCGCCGCGGGGAGGCTCCGCCCTCCGCGGCCCACCCAAGGATGACGCCATGCATGCCGAAGTCGCGGAGCCCCTCCTGGGCGAGAGCCCTTCGATCCAATCCCTTCGCGCCGCCGCGGAGTCGGCCCTGAGGGACCGGCAGCCCGTGCTCATCCACGGCGAGCCCGGCTCCCGCAAGGGGACCCTGGCCCGCTGGCTGCACCGGAACGGGCCCCATCCGGGCCAGCCCTTCCTCGAAGTCGCGGGCGACCGGCAGCAGTCCCGCGAACTGGAGGCGCGGATCTTCGGCGACCTGGATCCGGCCTCCTCCCGGCCCAGCGGAGGCCTCGCCCGCCTGTCCTCGGGGACCCTCTTCCTGAACCGCGCCGACGCGCTGCCGCTCTCGCTGCAGGCCCGGCTGGCGGGACTGCTCCATGGCCAGGCCCTCCGGGGCGGCGACGGGGGCCCGGCGACCACCCTCCGGGTGATCGCCGCGACCCACCTGGACCTGGAGGATCTGGTCCGGAAGCGGCTGTTCCGCTGGGACCTCTATTCCCAGCTCCGGGCCCACCTCCTGGTGGTTCCCCCCCTGCGCAGCCGCTGCGAGGACGTTCCCGCGCTGGCGGCTCGGCACCTGGCCAGCCGGGGCCGTCCGGAGGGGACCGCGGCCCTGGCCCCCGGGGTCCTGGAGGCGTTCATGGAGCATGCCTGGCCGGGCAACCTGGAGGAGCTGCAGGGCTGCCTGGACCGTGCCCTCTCCCGGGCAGGCGGGGGCCTGGTCCAGCCCGTCCACTGCGATCTGGCCACCCCGGCGCGGATCCTGGACCGGGAGGCCGCCCGCCGGGAGGCCCTGCGGCGCGAGATCCAGGCCTGGCTCCAGGGCGCGCCCAGCACCGCCTAGGTGTAAGTGCCAATCAGGTTGTTCACCCGAGATCTGGGAAGCTGAAAGCGCCAACAGTCAGCGTTCTCGGAGTCTCGGGTGAACCTCCACAGTCGAGCAAAGTCCTGCCCTGC
>JBDIBF010000126.1:0-6166 GCA_039812765.1 Holophagaceae bacterium | reverse complement strand
TGCCCGCCGCCGTGTCCATGAGCAGCCAGTCCGCGTCCTCGGTGATGCGTTGGAGGCCCTGCACGAGTCGCAGTTCCGAGGCCCGATCCAGCCGGGTCAGCTCCTGCAGGCCCGTGCCCGCGGGAAGGATGCGCACCCCTCCGGGGCCGTCGAGCAGGATCTCCTCGAGCATCCGGCCCCCCTTGAGGACGTCCTCCAGGGTCCCCCGGGATTCCAGGCCCAGGAGGAGGTCCAGGTTGGCCAGCCCGAAATTGGCGTCCAGGGCCACCACCCGCTGGCCGGCCTGAGTGAAGGCGAAGCCCAGGTTCGCCGTGGCGTTGGTTTTTCCCACGCCGCCCTTGCCCGAGGTGACCGCCAGGGACCGGGCCCGGAAGAGGCCCTCGAGGCCCGGACCCCCGAGGGGCTCGATGCGGGACAGGGGCAGGCTCATCGCCGGTCCCGGGGGAGGTTGGAGGAGACGGAGGGCAGGCGGGTCAGCATGTTGACACGGATGGAGGGGAAGGCGAGGGAAGTGCCAAGGGGGAGGCGGCGCAGAAATGCCCGACCTGGGCTCACGGTCCGCCCCTCGGAGGCAAGGGGTGGTCCCCGAAGGGTGTTTCGCGGGCGCCAGCGGAGCCTAGCTTGGTATCCGAAGCTTCAATCCACGGAGTTCCCATGCGCAGACAGCCCCTGATCCTCCTTGCCGCCTTCCAGGCCGCCCTGGCCCAGAGCCCGGCGGGCGAACCCCCGGCCCCGGAGCCGGGGCGACAGATCCCGAACTACTTGCTTATCAGCAAGAAGGCGGATGCGCTGCTCCAGCGGGAGAACGGCAGCCACCTTGAAATCGACGAGCTCCCCCCCAATACCCTCCGCAATGCCCGGGCCTTGAACCGGGTTCTTTGGCACTCCAGCACGAAGGACCAGCGGCTGGTGAGCATCGTCATCCGGCCCGTGGGCGCCGAGGCGGAGGGCACGACGATCCTCACGGCGGCGCTCCTCGTCTCCGTCTCCGCGGTGGAGAACCTCGACGAGGGCATCCGCATGGCCCTCGCGGTCAAGCAGGCCCACGAGACCGACGGCCGTCCGCGCCAGGTCCAGCTCGCCAACGGCGTCAAGCTGCTGAGGGTCCGGACGGAGAACGAACCCGCCGAATTCCAGATCAGGCTCTGAAGCTGGACAGGGCTCGGATCCGGAGAGCCTCCCGCCGCTCCGGCGGACGGGAGGCCGGCCGCAGCCCCGATCCGGCCCGCTAGAATGGCGGGCCATGCATCCCCAAGCGCCGGCGTCCGGTCTTGAGATCACCCTCTTCGGAGGGCTTGCGGTCCGCCGGGACGGCGAAGTCCAGCCCCTGCCCCCGTCGCGGAAGACCCGGGCCCTTCTCGGCTACCTCATCCTGAAGGGGGCACCCCAGCGGCGGGATGCCCTCTGCGACCTGTTCTGGGACCTGCCTGACGATCCCCGCGCCTCCCTCCGCTGGTCATTGAGCAAGCTCCGGCCCGTGGTGAACGGGGACGGCGCGGAGCGTCTCGTCGCGGACCGGGAGCGGATCGGGTTCAGCCGAATGGGCGCGACCGTGGATGCCCTGGCCTTGGAAACCGCCTGCGCCCAGCCAGGCCGGCCGAGCGAGGAGGCCCTCATCGCCCTCGCCGAAGCCTGCTCGGGCACCCTGCTGGCGGGCCTGGACCTGCCCGACCATCCCGCCTACGAAGCCTGGCGACTGGCCCAGCAGGAGCGCGGCCGCCAGCTCCGGCTGCGGCTCCTGCACGAATTGCTGGGCCGGTCGGGTCTCGACGCGGCGGGCCGGACCCGGTTCCTTCGGATGCGCCTGGAGCTGGACCCTGGCTGCGAGGAGGCCCACGCCCAGCTCCTCCTCCACCTGCGCTGGGCGGGCGGGGTCGGCGAGGCCGAGGCCCAGGCCGTCATCAGTCGGCGGATGCTGGAAGCCACCGGGACCCGCCCGGGTCCGCTGTTCCGGGATGCGGCCCGGGGGGCCTCCACGAGCCTTCCGGTGGTGCCTGCTCCCGCGGCCCTGGAGCCTGCCACGCAGTTCCGGCAGGCGATCCGGTTCTGCACCTCCCAGGACGGCACCCGCCTGGCCTTCGCCACCTCCGGCCAGGGCCGGCCCCTGGTCAAGACCGCCAACTGGCTCAACCACCTGGAGTTCGACTGGGAGAGCCCGCTCTGGCGGCATGTCTTCCGGGCGCTGTCGAACCACCACACGCTGGTGCGCTACGACTCCCGAGGGAACGGCCTCTCCGACTGGGCGGCCGCCGACCTCTCCCTGGACGCCATGGTGGAGGATCTGCGCGCCGTGGTGGATGCCGCGGGCCTGGACCGGTTTCCGCTCCTGGCCATCAGCCAGGGCTGCGCCGTGGCGGTGGAATTTGCGGTGCGCTGGCCGGAGCGGGTGAGCCGACTGGTCCTCCACGGTGGCTACGCGCGGGGGTGGCGGCGACGAGGCACGCCGGAATCGATCGCCCAGCGGGAAGCCATGATCACCCTGGTGCGCACTGGCTGGGGCCAGGACAACCCGGCCTTCCGCCAGGTCTTCACCTCGCTGTTCGCTCCGGACGCCACCCCGGAGCAGGTGGACTGGCTGAACGAGCTCCAACGGGTCACCACCTCGCCCGAGAATGCGGCCCGCATCATGGAAGCCTTCGGGGACCTTGACGTCTCGGGCCGCCTCCATCGCGTCTCCCAGCCGACCTTGGTGCTGCATTCCCGAGGGGACGCCAGGATTCCCCACGAGGAGGGTCGGGACCTGGCGGCGGGGATCCCGGGGTCGCGGTTCATCACCCTGGAAGGCCGCAACCACCTCCTCCTGGAGCACGATCCCCAGTCCAGGCGCTTCCTGGAGGAGGTGGAGGCCTTTCTGGAGGGCTGAGGGATTCCCCACGGGCCGCCGGGAAATTCCACGCTCATTCCAACGCTGGCTCAAACGGCAGGGCAGGAAGCTTCGGGTCTCGGCACGGTGCCGACCTCGACCAGGAGTCTTTCATGCCCCCTCGCACCACCCTTACGGACCGGCCTGCCGCATGGCCAGACTACGCCTTCGACGCCATCCTCGACGCCTCCGAGCGCGTGAACTGGCGCGTCGAGGACCTCATCGGCGGCACCCGCCACCTCGACTTCGCGAAGCCCTTCCTCCCCGAGTCCTTCGCCCGCGTGGAGGCCCTGGACTTCCTGTCCGCGGAGGAGCGCCTCGTCCTCAACCAGATCCGGGGCCACGGCTACCTCTACCTCTTCGGCCTCACGGAGGAGTTCATCCTGCCCTTCGTCCTGGACCACGCCCGCCCGATGCTGAGCGGCAACGACGCCCGCACACGGGCCTTCCTGAACTTCGCCGGAGAGGAGGCCAAGCACATCGACCTCTTCAAGCGCTTCCGCAAGGACTTCCTGGACTTCTTCGGGAGCCACTGCGACGTCATCGGACCCCCGCAGGTGATCGCCGACACCATCCTCGCCAAGCATCCCCTCGCCATCGCCCTGGTGATCCTCCACATCGAGTGGATGACCCAGCGCCACTTCCAGGACAGCGTGGCGGAGGACGGCAGCCTGGACCCGCAGTTCAAGAGCCTGCTCAAGCACCACTGGATGGAGGAGGCCCAGCACGCCAAGCTCGACACCCACATGGTCCAGTCCCTCGCCGAGGCCTGCACCCCCGAGGAACGCGCCGCGGCCATCGACGGCTACCTCGAGATCGGGATGCTCCTGGACGGCGGGCTGATGCAGCAGGCCGCCTTCGACCTGGAGGCCCTCCAGCGCGCCACCGGCCGGGTGCTGACGCCGGCGGAGACCGTGCGCTTCCTGGAAGTCCAGGAGCAGGCCATGCGTTGGACCTTCCTGGGCTCCGGCATGTCCCACCCTGCCTTCCTCGCCGTGGCGGACCTGGTCCATCCCGGCGCCGCGGCCCGCCTCGAGGGCATCGCGCCGCAGTTCTCCTGATCCGGGTTCGAATCCGTCCTGTCTGCGGGACCAGGCAGCTCCGGGCCGCCCAGCCGGAGCTGCCCGGCCCGGAGGATCCCGCCTCCCCTTTCCGTGGAGCCTGCCCCATGGAACTGGCGCTCATGCCCTACCAGCCCGTCTGGTGGAGCTGGCTCGCCACCTTCGCGTCCATGGTTCTCGGCCTCGCCGGGATCCGATTCGGCGTCCCGGGGGCGGCCATCCTTTCCCTCGCCCACGCCGCCCTCGCCTGGCGGTGGGCGCGGGATGCGAGGGCCATCGGTGTGCGGATCCGGTTGGCCTACGCAATCGTCCTGCTGCTCTGCCTCCCGCCGTGGAACCGGACCGAGCGGCTCTCCCTCGATCTCCTGCGGCGCACCCTCTTTAGCGGCGTCCTGGTGGCCCGCCGGGACCTGGTGGACACGGTGGCGGCGGAGGGAGGCTACACGGGCTCCATGGAATGACCCTCGCGGGCAGCCGGAACGGTTTCGGACCCCTGGTGCTCTGACACGCCCTGAAGACCTGGGGCGTCGAGGGTCTGCGGGCCCGGGCCCACCACGCCCGCGGGATCGCGGCCCACGCGGTGGAGCGCTTCCGCGGGGCCGACATCCCCGCCTGGCGCAATCCCGACGCCCGGACGGTGGTGTTCCCGGCCCGCGAAGGGAGGGTGCGCTCGAAGTGGCAGCTCGCCACCCAGGCCGAATCCCACCTCACCGTGATGCCGGGCATGGAGTGCCGTCACATGGACGCGTGGGTGGAGGACCTGGCCCGGTCCGCGGTGGCGGTGGGGGCCTGAGGGGGGTGCGCCATCAGCCCCGCAGCCCTTCCCACCGCTCCGGCGCATGGAAGGTCGGCCTCAGGCCGGCCCAGCTCACCCGCTGGAAGGTGATGCGTCCGGGCCAGGGGGCGCGGTCCAGGAAGCTGCGCAGGCCGCGCTGAAGCCGCAGGCGCTGTTCCGGATGGAGGGCGGTGTCGGCGCCGGTCCAGGCTCCGGCGCGCCGGGCCTTCACTTCCAGCAGGCGCAGTTCGTCGCCGCGGGTCATCACCAGGTCCAGCTCCCACCGGCCGAGGCGGAGGTTGGCGGCCTCGAGGTCCCAGCCCCGGGCCCACATCAACCAGGCCGTCAGGCGTTCCGCCCGGCGGCCCCAGGCCCGGGCCCGCCTGCCGCGGTCCGAGTCCCCCGACCTCATCGCCGCCAGTACTTGAGGTCCCGGGCCTGGTGGTCCCAGTAGAGGTGGTAGGGCGCGCAGGTGCCGTGGACGACCTTGATGCCCTTGGCGGCCTTGCTGCGGGTGAAGCCCGGCAGTTCGCCCACCGGCGTCTTCTCGGGATCGAAGTCGAGGCTCTCGGGCTCCAGGACCGGGTGCTCCGAGCAGAGCCCCGTGGGTCGCTTCGGATCGAAGGTGAAGGGGATCATCTGGGCCTTCGAGCCCATGCCCAGGGGCAGCGTGAGGGCCGCCACCAGCAGGCGGTCCGGAAGGCGGCCCTGGACGACGAGGTCGGGCTGGCCGTCCCCGTCGAGGTCCACCCGCAGGGCGTGCTCGAGGTCCCAGGCGGCGTCGGCGTTGGCCTGGCGCAGGAGGGGCCGCAGGAAGGCGTCCTGGGCGGCCAGGCGCGCGGCGGCGAGGGCCAGTCCGAGCGCGAGGGCGAGGGCGCGGCGCGTCACTCGTCCTTCCTCGGCAGCAGCAGGCTGCGCTGCACCCGCTCCAGGTTGCCCTGGAGGCGCACCAGCTTCCAGGCGATGACCATGGCGTAGCCCAGCCAGACCCAGAGCAGGCGCGGGTCGCTGGGGGTGCGCATGAGCCCGGCGAGGCCCAGGTCGAGGCCCAGGCCGTGGAGGAACCAGACCACCACGCCGAAGCCGATGAGCAGGTAGCCCCAGCGGATCCAGTAGGGCCGCAGGCACTCCTTGGTCTTCCAGCGCAGCAGCAGGAAGCGGGTCATGAGGTCGCTCTTGGCCTCGGCGAAGTGCAGGGCCACCAGCTTGTCCACCGCCGGCGCGTAGCGGTGCACCTTCAATTCGGCGATCTCGTCCTCGCCGTTCAATTTGCGCAGGAAGGCGCTGCGGATCTTCCCCACGCACTCCTCCCAGGGCGCCTCCTCCTTCTGGATGCTCAGGTGCAGCCGCACCAGCAGGACCCACAGCAGCGCCTGGGCGATGAGGACGCCCCAGAGGGCCATGCCCTGCCAGCCGTGGCCGCGGACGAGGTCGAGGAAGCGGGCGAGATCCATGGGGATAGTGTGA
>JBDIBF010000125.1:0-6198 GCA_039812765.1 Holophagaceae bacterium | reverse complement strand
GCCGAGCTGGCCTCGGTGGGGGAGGTCCTCCAGAGCCTCGCGCGCACCGGCAGCCTGCGGCTCCACCACCTGGAGGACATCGGCCTCCACTACGCCCGCACCCTGCGGGCGTGGCGCCACGCCTTCCTCCACCGCCTGGACGACGTCCGCGCCCTGGGTTTCGACGAGACCTTCCTGCGGATGTGGGACTACTACCTGGCCTACTGCGAAGGCGCCTTCCTGGAGCGCCACATCGGCGACGTCCAGCTCCTCCTGGTGAAGCCCGGCGCGGGACGGCTGGCCAACGAGACGGGGCTGGCCCTGTGATCCGCGCGCTGAAGGCCTGGTTCCTGCTCGTCCTCTTCGCCATGCTGGCCGTGACCACGTGGGCGGGGATGCAGGAGAACATCCTCGTGGCGGGCGGCCGGCTGATCCGGGATCCCTGGGGTCTCGCCACCCTCTTCGACGCGTACTTCGCCTTCCTCGCCTTCTGGCTCTGGCTGGCCTGGCGGGAGCGGACCTGGGCCCCGCGGCTCCTTTGGCTGCTGGCGATCCTCGGCCTCGGCAACCTCGCCATGGCCGCCTACGTCCTGCTGCAGCTCTTCGGCCTGGGCGCGGGATCGGGCCTGGACGCCCTCTTCCAGCGCAAGCCCCTACCGGGCGCACGGCCGTGAGCGAGGCCCTCCGCCTCCTGCTCTGGGGCGCCCTGGGCGTCGCGGCCCTGCAGGCCGCCTTCTGGCTCTGGCACCTGCGGAAGGACAACGCCTCATGGGTGGACGTGGGCTGGGCCCTGGGCCTCGGCGGGCTCGCGGGGTTCTATGCCCTCGCCGCCTCCGGCGATCCCGCGCGGCGCCTCCTGGTAGGGGTCATGGGCGGGCTCTGGGGCCTGCGCCTGGGCCTGCATCTCTGGGTCCGGGTGGCCCGGGATCCCCACGAGGACGGCCGCTACCAGGACCTCCGCCGCCGGTGGGGCGGCGCCATCCGGGCCAAGTTCTTCGCCTTCTTCCAGGCCCAGGCCCTGCTGGACGTCCTGCTCTCCTGGCCCTTCCTCCTGGCCTGCCTCGATCCCAGGCCCGGACTCTCCCCGGTGGCCTGGCTGGGTCTGGGAGTCTGGGCGGTGTCGGTGATCGGCGAAGGCGTGGCCGACGCCCAGCTCCAGCGCTTCAAGGCCGATCCCGGGAACCGGGGCCTCACCTGCCGGGCGGGGCTCTGGCGCTATTCCCGCCACCCCAACTACTTCTTCGAATGGCTCGTCTGGGTCGCCTTCGCCCTGCTGGCCACGGCCAGCCCCTGGGGCTGGACCGCCTGGGCCTGCCCGGCGCTGATGCTGTACTTCCTCCTCCGGGTCACCGGGATCCCCTACACCGAGGCCCAGAGCCTGCGCTCCCGCCCCGAGGACTACGCCCGCTACCAGCGGGAGACCTCTGCCTTCATCCCCTGGTTCCCGAAGGTCCCGTGATCGACGCCCTCCTCGCCCGTGGCCTCGTGCCCGACGCCCTCATCCGGATGAAGATCCGCGGCCTGCTGCGCCAGCGCCTGGCGGACGAGGCCCGGGGCGGCCTCGAGGCCGTCCACGAGCGCTTCCGCGACCTGCTGGGGCAGATGCGCGACGCCCCGGTGGCCCTCCACGCCCGGGAGGCCAACGACCAGCACTACGAGGTGCCGCCGGCGTTCTTCGAACGCGTCCTTGGCCCTCGCCTGAAGTACTCCTGCGCCCTCTTCGAGCCGGGCGACACCCTGGGCGCCGCCGAGGAGCGGATGCTCGCCCTGACCTGCGCGCGGGCCGGGCTCGCCGACGGCCAGCGGATCCTGGAGCTGGGGTGCGGCTGGGGCTCCCTGTCGCTCTGGATGGCGGGGCGCTACCCCCATGCCCAGGTCACCGGCGTCTCCAATTCCCGGGACCAGCGGGCCTTCATCGAGGGCCGTGCGAAGGCCCTGGGCCTGCGGAACCTCACCATCCTGACCGCGGACATGAACGCCTTCGAGCCCCCGGAGCGGGGCTACGACCGTGTCGTGAGCGTCGAGATGTTCGAGCACATGCGCAACCACCGGGAACTGATGCGCCGCATCGGGACCTGGCTCGGGGAGGATGGACGGCTCTTCATCCACATCTTCACCCACCGTGACTTCACCTACCTCTTCGAGGCGAAGGACGCGAGCGACTGGATGGCGCGGGAGTTCTTCACCGGCGGGATCATGCCCTCCGACCACCTGCTCTTCCGTTTCCAGGAGGACCTCCGCCTCGACGACCACTGGCGCTTGTCCGGCACCCATTACCAGGCCACCGCGGAGGCCTGGCTGCGGAACCTGGACGCGCACCGGGGGGAGATCCTGGACCTTTTCCGTGCGACCTACGGTGCCGGAGAGGCCCGCCTCCGCTTCGCGCGGTGGCGCATCTTCTTCATGGCCTGCGCGGAACTCTGGGGATGGCGGGAGGGGGAGGAATGGTTCGTCAGCCACTACCTGTTCACCAAGCGCACCTGAGCAGGCCGCCGGTTGAATCCCGGCACGTCCTTCCGTAGTCTGGCGGGATTGACAATGGGGGCTCCGTGGCCAACGGCACGACGCGCGCAGTGATCAAGAAGCGGTTCCCGTGGGGCTGGGTGGCGCTGGGCCTCGTGGCCGTGCTGGCCGTCGGTGCCGTGATGGCACAGGGCCGGGCTCCGGTAGCGGTCTCCACGGGCAAGCCCACCCTCTTCAAGGCCGGCGAGCGCAACCCGGTGGTGACCGCCTCGGGCTACATCGTGGCCCGCACTCGGGCGACCCTCTCCAGCAAGGTGCTGGGCCGCCTGGAGTGGCTCGGCGTCCAGGAGGGCAGCCGCGTCCAGAAGGGCGAGGTCATCGCCCGGCTGGAGGCGCCGGACCTGGTGGCCTCCCGCAATGCCGTGGCCACCCAGCTCGCCCAGACCGAGCTGGACCTCGTCCGCACCCAGAAGCTCGTGAAGGAAGGCATCGCCGACCAGGCCTCCCTGGACCGGCTGGTGAACCTGCAGAAGCAGCAGGCCGCCCAGCTCAAGTACCAGGACGCCCTCCTGGAGAGCATGGTGCTCCGGGCGCCCTTCACCGGCGTCGTGACCCAGAAGCTGTCGGAGGTCGGCGAGACCGTGGCCCCGGGCAGCGCCGGCGGCGCCAACGCCATCAACGCCGTGGCGGTGCTGGCGGATTTCAACACCCTCGAGGTGGAGGTCGAGGTGAACGAGGCCTCCATCGCCAAGCTCCGCAAGGGGATGCCCGCGGAGATCCGCGTGGACGCCCTGGAGCCGAAGGTGCTGAAAGGCCGGGTGCGGGAGATCTACCCCAGCTCCAACCGCCAGAAGGCCGTGATCCTCGTCCGCGTCGCCTTCGAGACTCTGGATCCCGCGCTCGTCCCCGACATGGGGGCGAAGGTCACCTTCCTTGGCGAGCCCTACGCCCAGGACGCCATCATCGTCGGGCGAGAGCAGGTGGTGAAGATGGACGGCCGCAGCCATGTCTGGGCCGTGGAGGGCGACGCCGCGGTGCTCAAGCCCGTGGCGGTGCTGGCCGAGAATCCCATCGGCCTGGAGGTGAGCGGCCTGGCCGCCGACACCCGCCTCATCGTCGCCCCACCGGAGAAGCTCAAGCCCGGCGCCAAGGTCACGGTGAAGGCGAAGTGAGCCCCGGCATGGGCGACGGCCCCATCATCGTCCTTCGCGACATCGCGAAGAGCTACTGGCGGGAGACCCTCGAGATCCCGGTGCTCCACGGCATCGACCTGGAGATTCCCGAGGGCGGCTACTACGCCCTCATGGGGCCCTCGGGCTCGGGCAAGACCACCCTGCTGAACCTCATCGCCGGCATCGACCGACCCACCGGGGGCACGCTGAAGGTCTGCGGCTTCGAGCTCAACGATCTGGACGACGACGAGCTCGCGGCCTGGCGGAACCAGCACGTGGGCTTCATCTTCCAGAACTACAACCTGGTGCCGGTGCTGAACGCCTTCGAGAACGTGGAGCTGCCCCTGCTGCTCACGGGCCTCTCGCGGCGCGGGCGGCGGGAGCGCGTGGAGCACGCCCTCGAGCTGGTGAACCTCACGGACCGGATGCTGAACTACCCGAGGCAGCTCAGCGGCGGGCAGGAGCAGCGCGTCGCCATCGCCCGGGCGGTGGTGACCGACCCGGACCTGCTGGTGGCCGACGAACCCACCGGGGCCCTGGACGGGAAGAACGCCGAGGAGGTCCTCCAGCTCATGGAACGGCTCAACCAGGACCTGGGCAAGACCATCCTGATGGTGACCCACGACCCCAAGGCCGCCCACCACGCCCGGATGCAGATCCACCTGGAGAAGGGCCTCCTGGACAAGACCGTGGAGGTGAACCGGTGAAGTGGCTGGGCTTCATCCTGAAGTCCATGCGCCGCTCCCGGCTGCGCACGCTGCTCATTTTGGGCACCATGACCTTCGGCGTGCTGGTGGTGGCCCTGCTCCTGAGCCTGCTCACGACGCTGGACAGCGTCGCCAACAACCCGAATTCCACCAACCGCATCGTGGTGCGCCACAAGTCCGGGCTCACCCAGGTGCTGCCCCGCAGCTACGAGGCCTACCTCCGGCAGCAGCCCGAGGTGGAGACGGTGTGCGGCCTCCAGTGGTTCGGGGGCTTCTACCAGGATCCGAGGAACTTCTTCGCGAACTTCGCCTCGGACGAGGAGACGCTCTTCCAGGTGTTCCGGGAGGAGTTCGGCACTTCGGGCATCACCGAGGAGCAGCTCAAGGAGTACAAGCGCGACGGCACCGGCTGCATCGTGGGCAAGGCCTTGGCGGACAAGTTCGGCTGGAAGGTGGGGGACACCATCCCGCTCACGGGGACGATCTTCCCCATCAGCCCCCGCCTCACCATCCGCGTCATCTTCAAGAGCCCCAAGCCCAGCGACGAGAACGTCATCCACTTCCACTACAAGCTGCTGGAGGAGGGCGTGCCCCGCATGAAGGGCCGCGTGGGCACCTTCTTCGTGCGCACCAAGAGCCCCGACGACATCCCCCGCCTCATCGAGCGCATCGACCGCAACTACGCCAACAGCGCCGCCGAGACGCTCAGCGAGACCGAGAACTCCTTCAACCTGAGCTTCGTGAAGATGCTGGGCAACATCAACGTGCTGCTCCAGGGCATCTCCCTGGTGGTGCTGGTGGCCCTCGTCTTCGTCTCCTTCTCCACCATGGCCATGGCCATCCGGGAGCGCACCACGGAGATCAGCGTGTTCCGGGCCCTGGGCTTCTCCACCGGGCGCGTGATGGGGCTCGTGATCCTGGAGGGTCTCGTGCTCACCGGCAGCGGCGGCGCCCTCGGACTCGGGCTCACCTGGCTGCTGGCCGCGGTCCTCCGCCCGGTCATGGGCTCCGTCTTCCCCTTCTTCCAGGATTTCGCCGTGCAGGCGCCCACCATGCTCCTGTGCATGGGCGGAGCCCTCGGCGTGGGCTTCGTGTCCACCTTCATGCCGGCCTACGAGGCCGTGCGAAAGCCCATCACCGAAGGGCTGAAGACACTCTGATGCCCATCCTCCTGCTCCTCGCCGCCCCCTTCCTGGCCTACCTGCTCTGGCTGGCCTGGGCCCTGGTGGCCTATCCGATCCCCCTCAGCTACAACCTGCGCAGCCTCTGGCAGCGCAAGGTGACGACCCTCACCACGGCGGGCGCCATCGCCCTGGTGGTGGGCATCTTCGTGGTGGTGCTCTCCCTGGCCCAGGGCCTGTCGGTGGCCTTCGTGACCTCGGGCCGGGAGGACCAGGCCCTGGTGCTGCGCCCCAACGCCCGCTTCGAGCTGAACTCCAGCATCGACCGGGACCGCATGCGCATCCTCAAGGTCCATCCCCTCTTGGCGAAGGATGGGCGGGGCTTCCTCTGCTCCGCGGAAGTGGTGGTGGTGAAGCTCTTCCCCATGGCCGACGGCTCCGACAGCAACGTCACGGTCCGCGGCCTGGAGGCCCGGGGCCTGTCGCTGAGGCCGCAGATCCGCCTGCTGGAGGGCCGCTGGTTCCGCCCCGGGCTCTCCGAGGTCGTCGTCCCCCGCAAAATGCAGGGCCGCTTCCAGGGGCTGGAGCTGGGCCGCAGCCTGCGCATGGGCGGGCGGAGCTGGGAGATCGTGGGCGTCTTCGAGGCCGGCGGCAGCTCCTTCGAGAGCGAGGTGCTCACCGACGTGGACGACGTGATGCAGGCCTTCAAGCGGGAGAGCTACTCCAGCCTCCTGGCGCGCCTGGAGTCCCCCGAGC
>JBDIBF010000124.1:0-6717 GCA_039812765.1 Holophagaceae bacterium | reverse complement strand
CGCCGTCACCGGTCACCTCGAGCATCCCTCCATCATCCCGGTGCACGCCCTCGGCCTCCACGACGACGGCCGGCCCGTGCTGGTGATGAAGCGCGTGGACGGCGTCTCCTGGCACGCGCTGCTGCAGGATCCGGCCCACCCCGCCTGGGAGGGCTGGGGCGGCACGCCGGAGGACCGGCTGGAAGGCCACCTCGAGATCCTCATGCAGGTCTGCAACGCGGCGCACTTCGCCCACAGCCGCGGCGTCGTGCACCGCGACATCAAGCCCGCCAACGTGCTGATCGGCCGTTTCGGCGACGTCTACCTGGCGGACTGGGGCCTGGCCCACCGCGCGGGCCCGGGCGCCGTGAACCGCGTCTGCGGCACGCCGGGCTACATGGCCCCGGAGATGGCCCTGGGCCTCGCGGTGGACGGGCGCACCGACGTGTATCTCCTGGGCGCGGTGCTCCACGAGGTGCTCACCGGCACCCTGCGCCACGGCGCCGGGGAGCCCACGGCGATGATGGCCCGCGCGGTGGCCTCGGCGCCCGTCGTCTACGGCCCCGGCGTGCCGGCCGGCCTGGCCGTGCTGGCCAACCGCGCCACCGCCCGGGAGCCGGCGGAGCGGCCCGCCACGGCCGCCGAATTCCGCAAGGCCCTCGCCGAGCACTTGCGCCACCGCAGTTCGGCGGCCCTGGCGGCCTCCGCCCGGCCACGCCTGGACCGGCTGCGCGCCCTGGCGCAGGATCCCGGCCCGGATCGGGCCGCGCAGGAGCAGCTCCTCATCGAGACCCGCTTCGCCCTCGCCCAGGCCCTGGAGCAGTGGCCCGCCAACCCCGAAGCCCGGAAGGCCTCCGCGGAGCTGGAGGCCCTGACGGCGGCGAGGCACGAACGCTCCGAGGCCCTCGAGCGCCTCGCCCGGGACCTGGACCCCTCGATTTCCGCGCGGCAGCGGAACTGGGTGCTGGCGGGCCTTTCCACGGTGGTGCTGGCCGTGGCCCTGCCGGTGGTCGTGAAGGGTCCCGCCTACCAGCCGAGCCCCCGGGAGCTCTGCCTCGTCTCCCTCGTCCCCACGGGCGCTGTCGCCGTGCTGCTGGCCCTCCTCCACCGCCACGTCCGGGCCAGCGCGGTGAACCGCCGATCGGCCTTCGGCACCCTCCTCATCGTCTCGGCGGTGAGCCTCAGCCGCTTTCTCGGCCTGCGCCAGGGCCTCGGCGCCCCCGCCATGCTGCTCCACGACTCGCTGCTGATCGCCCTCACCCTGGCCATGGGCGCCTTCACCGTCTTCCCCTGGCTGGGCTGGCTGACCGCGCCCATGCTCCTCGCCGCCGCGGCCTGCGCCCTGTGGCCGGCCTTGTCCTTCCTGGCCTTCTCCGCGGGCACCGCCGCGGCGGTGGTCCTGGGCCTGGAGCGGTCGGGGCTGCTGCGCCGGCGGCCCGGCTGAGTCCGATCCGGACCCGCGCCGGAGGTCGGATCCGGGCGGCGGGCCCGCCCTAGCGGTACATCGGCATGCCGGCCCGCTTCCAGGCCTTCATGCCGCCTTTGAGCACGTACACCCACCCGAACCCCTTGGCCTTGAGCAGCAGGAAGGCTCGGTGGCTGAGCTCGTCGGTGTCGTCCACGAGGACGATGGGGCGCTTCTCCCGTGGGTCGAGCTTCTCCAGCTCCCGGGGGAGGAAGGCCAGGGGGATGTTGGCGGCGCCGCGGATGTGGCCGGGCCGCGAGGCGAAGACCGGGGGCGGGCGGAGGTCGATGATCATCGGGCCGGACCCGCTCATGAGCTCCTCCACCTGCCGGGGCTCGAGGGTGGGGCCGCCCCGCTTGGCGCGGCGGTTCGAGGGCAGGTCCATGAGCCATTTCGCGCCACCGAGCAGCATGATCAGCACGAAGGTTCCGCCGAAGATGATCCACCCGGACTGCTCCCGCCAGAGGCGCTCCCAGTCGATGCCCGCCGGCGCGGCCTCCTGGGCCTTGGCGGCGGCCTTCGCGGCGGCCTGGGGAACCTGCAGAAGGACGAATCCGAGCACGGATCCGGGCATGGGGACCTCGGGGATTTCGTCCCACCTTACCCGCTTCGGCGCCGATTTTGTACCTCCGGGCCGGCCCCGGGACGGGAACATCCGCCGCGCCCCTGGCATCCTGGGAGGGTCATGACGCGGCCCTCCCTGGCAACCCGGTCCCTCGCTCCCTCCCTCCTGGCGGCGGCGCTCCTGCTCCCCGGCTGCGGCGCGGGCGTCGCGGCGGGCCTCGACACCTCCCCAGCCCAGCCGACGGTGGCGGTGAACGAACGCCTGGAGATCGCCTTCCGTTCCGAGGACGCCCTGCGGTCCGAGCCCGAGTGGGAGCTCCGGGAGCTTCACGGCGGCGGCCTGCTCTCCACCCGCGGTCGCGCGGTCACCTACGTCGCCCCGTCCGCCGCCGGGACGTACCACCTGGTCGTCCGGGCCGTCCGGCAGGACGGATCCCCGGCCCGCCTCGTGCAGACCGTGCGGGTCATGCCGGTGGCCCGGCTCGAGCCTGCGGGAGCCTCGGTGCGGCCCGGCGGGACGGTGGCCTTCGCCGCCCGCATCAAGGGGCTGCCCCGGGGCACCGTGGCCTGGTCCGTGGAGGATGCCGACGGCGGGGCGGTGAGTCCCGAGGGCGTGTACACCGCCCCAGGCCGTGCGGGCGCCTTCCGCGTCATCGCCACCAGCACCGAGGATCCTTCCGTGGTCCTGGCCGCGACGGTGACGGTGAACTAGGCGGGCTCGGGCGGCAGGGCCAGCCCGAAGCGCTCCGCCGCCTCGCGGAAGGCCGCCGGGAGGGGCGCGACGGCCTGGATCCGCCGCCCGTCGCCAGGGTGGTCCACCGCGAGCTTCCAGGCGTGGAGCAGCGGGTGGGGCATGTCCAGGGGCCGGCGCTCCGCGTCCAGCCAGCGCCGGGCGCCGCCGTAGAGCGCGTCGCCGAAGAGGGGCGCGCCGAGGTGCTGGAGGTGCACGCGGATCTGGTGGGTGCGCCCGGTGAGCAGCTCACACTCCACCAGCGCCGCCTGGGGGGTGCGCGCAAGCACCCGGAAGCGGGTCTGGGCGGGGCGGCCGGCGGCGGCGATGGTCATCCGCAGGCGGTCCACCTTGTGGCGCGCGATGGGCTGGTCCACCAGCAGGGAGCCCAGTTCCGGCAGCTTGCGGCTGTGGCGAACCAGGGCGAGGTAGCGCTTCTCCACGGTGCGGGCCTTGAACTGGGCCTGCAGGGCCGTCCAGGCCTCCAGGTCCTTGGCCATCACGATGCAGCCGGTGGTGTAGCGGTCCAGGCGGTGCACCAGGCCGGGGTATGGGGAGCGGGACTCCTCGTCCCCCTCGTCGCCGCCCTCATCCTCGCCGCCCTCGTCCTCGCCGTCCGGCAGGGCCTCGGCCGGGACCGTGTCGAGGCCGCTGCCCACGCGGCCCACCAAGGCGTTCAGCAGGGTGCCGCCGGCGTGGCCGGGCCCGGGGTGCACCACCATGCCCGAGGGCTTGTCCACGATCCAGAGGCGGTCGTCCTCGAAGAGGGTCGTCAGGTCCAGGTCCTCGCCGGCCACGTGCCGGGCCGGGGGCTGCAGCTCCGGCGCCTCGGTCTCCACGACGTCGCCCGCGCGGAGCTTGTGCCCGCCCTTGGTGGCCGCGACGCCGTTGACCGCCACGCGGCCCTCGTCGATCCAGGCCTCCCAGCGGGCCCGGGAGACGGCGGGCTCGGCGGCGGCGAGGAAGCGGTCCAGGCGGCCGGGTTCAAGGACGGTGAGGCGCATCAGGCGGCCTTCGCGGGCGCGCGGCGGCCCATCACCACCGCGATCACGACGCCGATGGCCACGAAGGCCAGGGCCGTGAGGCGGCCGGTGGAGAGCCAGGCGAGGCCGAACCAGGTGCCGCGGTCCAGGTCGCCGCGCCAGGTCTCCACGAGGGCCCGGGCGATGCCCTCGAGCACGAAGTAGGCGGCCAGCACCTGGCCCTCGAAGCGCCGTTTCGGGCGCAGGGCCAGCAGGAGGCCCATGACAATGAGGTTGGCGGCGAAGGTGTAGAGCTGCACCGGGTGGAGATGCTCGTAGAGGGGTGTGCCGGAGAAGCGGGCGGCGTCGGCGTTGGTGAAGGTGACGGCCCAGGGCTGCTCGCAGACGGTGCCGTAGCAGCAGCCCGCGGAGTAGCAGCCCAGGCGGCCGAGGGCCTGGCCCAGGGCGGTGGCGGGCACCAGGGCGTCGCCGGTGACGCCGAACCGCAGCCCCAGCTTCTTCGAGCGCCACACGAAGGCCGCCAGGGCCGCCAGGATGCCGCCGTGGAGGTGGCCGGCGGCCCGCAGCATCCCCAGGGAGAAGACCTCCCGGGCCGGGGCCCCCTTCAGCAGCTCCACCACGATGTAGAGCACCCTGGAGCCCACGAGACCCGCGAAGAGCACGGTCATGGCCAGGTCGGAGACCGCCTCGCCGGAGATGCCGTCCAGCTTCGCCTGGCGCTTGGCCAGAGCCAGGGCCGCGAGGAAGCCCAGGGCGAGGATGACGCCGTAGGTGCCCACCTCGAAGGAGCCGATGCGGAAGAGGACGGGATGCATGGAGGGGGGCTCCGGGTTAGGAAAGCTGGGACGAGGCGGGGCTCTGAGCGAAACTTGGGGAAGGAGGCCGCCATGGTCAGCGCGCGGGAACATGCCCTTTCAGCCGGGGAACTGGCGGCGCGCCTCGGGGGCGAACTCCGCCATTGTCCCCCGGACCACCCCATTTCCGAAGTCCAGACCCTCGAGGAGGCGGGTCCCCACTCGCTGAGCTTCCTCGCCAACCCGCGCTACGCCGCCAAGGCCGCCGCAAGCCGGGCGGCCCTGATCCTGGTGGACGGCGCCACGGACCTGGGGGACCGGCCCATGCTCGTGGTGGAGAACCCCTACTGGGCCTTCGCCCAGGCCATCGGCTGGCTGCACCCCGAGCCCGCGCCCGACTGGAGCACGACGGCGGTGGATCCTTCCGCCGAGCTGGCGGAGGACTGCCGCATCGCCCCCGGTGTCACCGTCGGCGCCCGCACGGTGGTGGGCCCGCGCTGCGTGCTCCATCCCGGCGTCCACATCGCCGAGGACTGCGTGCTGGGCGCCGACTGCGAGGTCTTCCCCGGGGTGGTGATGTACCGCCGCACGGTGCTGGGGGACCGCGTCCGCGTCCACGCCAACACGGTGCTGGGCAGCGACGGCTACGGCTACGTGCTCGTCGAGGGCCGGCACCTGAAGGTGCCCCAGGTGGGCTGGGTGGAGGTGGGCGACGACGCCGAACTGGGTGCCTGCGTCACCGTGGACCGCGGCGTCCTCGGCCCCACCCGCATCGGCGCCGGCACCAAGGTGGACAACCAGGTGCAGGTGGCGCACAACGTGACGGTGGGCGACCACTGTCTGCTGGTGAGCCAGAGCGGCATCAGCGGCAGCACCAAGCTCGGCGACTACGTCACCCTCGCCGGCAAGGTCGGCGTCGTGGGCCACGTGGAGATCGGCGCCCGCAGCATCGTCGGCGGCAACAGCGTCGTCGCCAAGAGCCTGCCCGAAGGCAGCTTCGTGACGGGCTTCCCCGCGCGGCCGCACCGGGAGTGGATGGAGGTGCAGGCGGCGGTGAACCGGCTTCCGAAGCTGATGAAGACGTTGCGGAAGAAGGACTGATCCTCAATCCTGCGTCCTGGTGAGGACATCCAGCCACGCCTTCAGCACGAACGCCGTCGCTCCCCACAGGGGGACGCCGGGAAGCTCCAGCCGTGGCACCTCGAGCGCCAATCCCTGCCGGTCCAGGATCTCGGTGGTCCAGGGCGCCGACATCAAGGGTTCCAGGGGCAGCATCCGCGCCTCGTGCACCTCGCCGTCGTGGAAGGTGAAGGCGGGCTCCGGCGCCTCCCAGCGGAAGAGCACCGGCGTGAAGCGCGTGCGGGCCTTGGCCACGCCGTCGGGGAAGCAGCCGAGCTCCCAGAGGTGCTCGGAGACGCCCAGCTCCTCGTACAGCTCCCGCCGCGCCGCGGCGCGGAAGTCGCGGTCCGTGGGCTCGATCATGCCGCCGGGGAAGGCCAGCTCGCCGGCGTGCTGGGGCGCCGTGAAGCCGCGCTGCACCAGCACGATCCTGCGGGCGCCCGCCGCGTCCCCCCACAGCACCACCGCCACCGCGGCGCGCCGGTCGGACTCGGGGATGCGGATGCTCAGCTTGTGGGGATCGGGGAAGCGCTGGCCCGCCACCAGGCTGGCCTCGATGCGCGCCCAGGGGATGGGCGGGGCTTCAGCGGGCGGGGTCCAGACGGCGGCCATGGTTCAGCGCAGTTTCCCGAACACGCTCCCGCGCACCCGCGTCACGGTGTACACGCCCTTCACCCGCCGCACCTGCCCGATGAGGTCCACCAGGTGCTCGCGGTTGCGCACCCGCAGGGCGATGTGGAAGAGGCCGCCGCCCTCGTCCAGGGTCGAGGCGTTGAAGCGCTGGATGTTGATGTTGGCCCGCTGCAGCGCCTCGCTGATGGCCGCCACCATGCCGGGCCGGTCCTCGGTGGTGATGGCCAGCTCCGTGTCGAACATCATGTGGCCTGGCTGGCCCCAGCCGACGCTCACCCGCCGCTCCGGGTGCAGGGTCTTCGACTGGAGCTGGGGGCAGTCCGCGTGGTGGATGGCGATGCCCCGGCTCCGGGTGGTGTAGCCCACGATCTCGTCGCCCCAGATGGGCTTGCAGCAGTGAGCCAGGGCGAACAGGATCCCCACGTTGTCGTCCACCAGCACCGCGTCGTC
>JBDIBF010000123.1:0-6751 GCA_039812765.1 Holophagaceae bacterium | reverse complement strand
GGAAGGAATCCCGGGCAAGGAGACCCCCATGACGCGACCGATGATGCAAGCTGCCCTGTTCCTGTGCCTCGCCGCCACGGCCGGACCGGCCTGGAGCGCTGCGCCCCAGGAGCGCCGCGAAACCGACCAGGCGCGCCAGGAGCGCTACGAACGCGAAAAGGCCAAGGGCATCGCCGCCGTGGAAGTCGGCGGAGAAGCCATCGCCGCCCGCCGCATCGACCTGAATGGCGCCACCGGCGGGTGGGAAGTGCTGGTGAAGGTGAAGGACGACCAGTGGAGGGTGATCATCGACCGGGACACGTGGACGGTGCGGAGGAAGGACAAGATCCAGGCTTCCTCGTCCGAGTGAAGCCACCGGCCCACGCGCCCGCGGGATTCCAGCGCCCGAAACCCGCGCCAACCCTGATAATCTGAAGAATTCCACGGAATCCTTCCCCATGTCCGACCGCTACACGCCCTCCGAGATCGAACCCAAGTGGCAGGCCTACTGGGCGGCGCACGACACATTCCGCACGGCGGAGGACCCGTCGCTGCCGAAGGCCTACGTGCTGGACATGTTCCCGTACCCGTCCGGGGCAGGGCTCCACGTGGGCCATCCGGAGGGCTACACGGCGACGGACATCTACTGCCGCTACCTGCGGGCGAAGGGCGTGGCGGTCCTGCATCCGATGGGCTGGGACGCGTTCGGTCTTCCGGCCGAGCAGTACGCCATCCAGACGGGCACGCATCCGGCCATCACCACCCAGGCCAACATCGCCACCTTCAAGCGGCAGATCCAGAGCCTCGGCCTGAGCTACGACTGGTCGCGCGAGATCGACACCACCGATCCCGACTACGTGAAATGGACCCAGTGGATCTTTCTCCTCCTCTTCAAGCGCGGCCTCGCCTACCAGGAGGAGAAGCCTGTGAACTGGTGCCCGGCGCTCGGCACCGTGCTGGCCAACGAGGAGGTCATCGACGGCAGGAGCGAGCGCGGCGGCCACCCCGTCGTGCGGCTGCCCCTGCGCCAGTGGATGCTGCGCATCACCGCCTACGCGGACCGGCTGCTGTCGGACCTGGACCTGGTGACCTGGCCCGAGAGCACCAAGACCATGCAGGAAGAGTGGATCGGCCGCAGCGAAGGCGCCGAGGTGCGCTTCGAGCTGCTGGACAGCAGCGGCGCCGCCCTGGAGATCTTCACCACCCGGCCCGACACCCTCTACGGCGCCACCTTCATGGTCATCGCCCCCGAGCACCCCTTCGTGGACCGGCTCACCACGCCGGACCAGAAGGCCGCGGTGGAGGCCTACGTCGCCGCCGCGAAGAACCGCTCCGACCTTGACCGCAAGGCCGCCAAGGAGAAGACCGGCGTCTTCACCGGCGGTGCCGTGAAGCACCCGCTCACCGGCCAGCCCGTCCCCGTGTGGGTCGCCGACTACGTCCTCATGGGCTACGGCACCGGCGCCATCATGGCCGTGCCCGGCCAGGACGAGCGGGACTGGGAGTTCGCCGAGACCTTCGGCCTGCCCATCCTGCGCACCGTACAGCCCCCCGCAGACTTCGACGGCAAGGCCTACCTGGGCGACGGGCCGGCGATCAATTCCGACTTCCTCAACGGACGCCACGTGGCCGAGGCGAAGGCGACGATGATCGCGCACCTCGAGCGGACCGGCCTCGGGAAGAAGCGCGTGGAGACCCGGCTCCGGGACTGGGTCTTCAGCCGCCAGCGCTATTGGGGCGAGCCCATCCCGATCTACTTCCCGGTGGAGACCTCGGGTGATCCACGGAAGGGCGACGCCCACGTCGTCCGCTACGACCAGCCGATCCCCGTGGACGAATCCGAGCTGCCCCTGCGCCTGCCGGACCTGGAGGACTTCAACCCCGGCGAGGACCCCGCGGGAACGCTGGCACGGGCCGCCGACTGGCGCTTCTTCCAGAAGGACGGGCGGTGGTTCGCCCGGGAGACCAACACCATGCCCCAGTGGGCGGGCTCCTGCTGGTACTACCTGCGCTTCATGGACCCCAAGAACCCCGCCGCCGCCTTCTCCCAGGAGGCCGCGCAGCGCTGGCTCCCCGTGGACCTCTACGTGGGCGGCGCCGAGCACGCCGTGCTGCACCTCCTCTACGCCCGCTTCTGGCACAAGGTGCTCCAGGACGCCGGCCTCGTCGCCGTGCCCGAACCCTTCGGCCGCCTGGTGCACCAGGGCATGATCCTCGGCGAGGTGGAGTACACCGGCTTCGTGGACGCCCAGGGGAAGCCCGTGCCCAAGGACGAGGTGGTCGCCGACGGCGACGGCGGCTTCAGGCACGCCGCCACCGGCGCGCCCCTCAAGGTCCAGCGCTACGCCGAGGACGCGGTGGAGAAGAAGGGCCAGGCCACGGTGCTGAAGGCGAATCCCGCCATTCAGCTCGACGCCCGCGCCCACAAGATGAGCAAGTCGAGGGGCAACGTCATCAACCCCGACGACGTGGTGAAGGCCCACGGCGCGGACGCCCTGAGGCTCTTCGAGATGTTCCTGGGCCCGCTGGAGGCCGTGAAGCCCTGGAGCACCAGCGGCATCGCCGGCGTCGCGCGCTTCCTGGAGCGCAGCTGGGCCGTTGCCCAGAAGCCCATGACCGGGGCCGCTCCCGAAGGCGAGCTGCTGCGCAGCCTGCACAAGACCATCCGCAAGGTCACCGAGGACATCGAGGCCCTCCGCTTCAACACCGCCATCAGCGCCCTGATGATCCTCCTCAACGACCTGGCCAAGGCCGACCCGCTGCCCAAGGAGGCCGTCGAGATCCACGTGCGCCTGCTGCATCCCTTCGCGCCGCACCTCGCGGAGGAGCTCTGGGAGGCGCTCGGGCATCCGCCCAGCCTGCAGGCCGTGGCCTGGCCCGCCTACGATCCCGCCCTCTGCGTGGACGAGGCCGTGACGGTCGCCGTGCAGGTCAACGGCAAGCTGCGGGGGAAGGTGAGCCTGCCGCCCGGTGTGGCCGAAGCCGATGCGATCCGCGCGGCCAAGGCCGACGAGGGCGTGGCCAGGTGGCTCGACGGGAAGGAACTCGTCAAGACCGTGTGGGTGCCCGGGAAGCTGGTGAGCTTCGTGGTGAAGGGGTAGGCTGCGAGGTTCCGACAGAGCTTCGAGTCGACACGAGGTGAAAGACCTTCCGAGCCCCAGGGTGTGCGCCTTTGACCTTCAAGGAGCACCGTGATCTGCGAGGGCCGCGCCCTTCGGCCCTCGCAGATCGCGGTGCCAGAGCGCGCAGCGCTCGGTGGGAGACTGGTCCGGGCATGGAGGCACCGGGCTGACGAGCACCCGGACCGCCCCTCGAAGCGGCCGGGCGAATCCGGTGCAGGGTGGCTCCCGGCGTGGGGTCTGCCCTGCGTCCTGGACGGCCTCGGCGCGGCCGCGCCCGGCGGCCAGGCCCACCGAGCGCTGCGCGCTCTGGGACCCGTGTCCGCCGCGAAGGGAAGGGCGCCCCTCGCGGCGGACGCGGGTGCTCTGCCTCAAGACCACCCATCAGGGCGTTTCGTCCGAGTCCCTTCCTCTGGCCAGGCCGCAGCCGGGTGGTGTCACTCCGCTCGTCGGGACCTCCATGCCCGTGACCTTCCGCACACCCTGCGCCGGCCGATTGTCGGAACCCGGCCGCCCGTGCGAGCCTGGATCCGCATGGTCCCCGTCACCCTCCCCGCCCGTCCGATCCGGCGCATGCAGCGCCGGGCGGAGCACGAGGCGCGGTCGAGCTGCGGGTCGGGCGCGAAGGGCTGAGCCCTTCCCGAGCCCCGAATCCCTGCCGGTTCTTCGGAACCGGCCCGTCCCGCATCCGGAGATCCCGTGCCCCACACCCTCATCGAGCCCTTCCGCATCAAGTCCGTCGAGCCCATCCGCATGACCACCCGCGCCGAGCGGGAGGCCCTCCTCGACAAGGCCAAGCTCAACCCCTTCCTCCTCCACGCCGACGACGTGCTGCTGGACTTCCTCACGGACAGCGGCACCGGCGCCATGAGCGCAAGGCAGTGGGGCGCCATCATGGAGGGCGACGAGAGCTACGCCGGCGCCCGCAGCTTCTTCCGCCTCGAATCCGTCATCAAGCACCTGACGGGCTACGCCCACCTCATCCCCACCCACCAGGGCCGCGCCGCCGAGCGCATCCTCTTCGCCGTGGCCACCAGGCCCGGCGACCTGGTGCCCAACAACACCCACTTCGACACCACCCGCGCCAACCTGGAATTCGACGGCGTCGAGGCGGTGGACCTCGTGATCCGCGAGGGCCTCGACCCCCGCAATCCCCACCCCTTCAAGGGCGACATCGACCTCGAGCGCCTGGAGGACCTGCTGGCGAAGGAGGGCGCCCGCATCCCCTTCGGCATGATGACCGTCACCAACAACAGCGGCGGCGGCCAGCCCGTGTCCATGGCCAATCTGCGGGCCTGCTCGGAGCTGCTGAAGCGCCACGGCAAGCCCCTCGTCCTGGACGTCTGCCGCTTCGCCGAGAATGCCATGTTCGTGAAGCTCCGCGAGCCCGGATATGCGGACCGCAGCATCGAGAGCATCGTCCAGGAGATGTTCGCCCTCGCCGACGGCTGCACCATGAGCGCCAAGAAGGACGGCCTCGTCAACATCGGCGGCTTCATCGCCCTGAAGGACGACCGCTGGGTGGAGGCCGCCCGCAATCTCCTCATCCTCACCGAGGGCTTCCCCACCTACGGCGGCCTGGCGGGCCGCGATCTGGAGGCCCTCGCCGTCGGCCTCGAGGAGGTGCTCCACGAGGACTATCTGAGATACAGGCTGCGCACCGCCGAGTACATGGGCGAGAAGCTCAAGGCCGGCGGCGTCCAGATCGTCGAGCCCACCGGCGGGCACGCGGTCTACCTGGACGCCAAGGCCTTCCTGCCCCACCTCGGGCCCGACGACTACCCCGCCTGGGCCCTGTCGGCGGCGCTCTACCTGGAGGGCGGCATCCGCGGCGTGGAGATCGGCTCCGTCATGTTCGGCAAGCGGCTGGAGGACGGCACCGAGACCTACCACGCCATGGAGCTGGTGCGCCTGGCCTTCCCGCGCCGGGTCTACACCCAGAGCCACTTCGACTACGCGGCCGAGGTGATCTGCGAACTGAAGGCCAAGGCGGACACCGTGCACGGCGTGCGCATCGAGAAGCAGAGCCGCTTCCTGCGCCACTTCACGGCCGAGTTCCGCTGGGCCTGAGTCCCGCGTTCGTGACCTGCATCAGAGAAGGGCGGCCTACCTTTCCCAGTGGCGGGACGGGGCTCCCGGGGGAGCGCGCCCGTCGCTCCGGAGGTCCCATGCTGCCCTACCTGATGCTTCCCGCGGTCATCCTCGTCCTCCCGGCGGTTCCGGTGCCCGGTGCCGTCCAGGTCCACTCCCGGATGTGGGTCCTGAAGACGGCCCCCGGTCCCGAGACCTGGGCCACCCTCAAGTCCGCCGGCATCACCCACGTGATCAACCTGCGCCGGGACGGCGAGCCTGGATTCGACCCCGAGGGGGAGAACAACGAACTCATGAGCCGGGAGATCACCTACATCCGCCTGGCCATGGGCCGGTCACCGAGCGCATCGGACCTCGACCTCTTCCGCACCGTGCTGGCCGGGCTGCCCTCCAACGCGCGGGTCCTGGTCCACTGCGGCAACGGCAACCGGGCCGCCGCGGCGATGTGCAGCGCCCTCGTCCTCGACTACAAGATGGAGGAGGGCAAGGCCCTGGTCCTGGCCCGGGAGGCGGGCCTGTCCGCCCCGGAGACGGAGAAGGCCCTCCAGGCCTACCTCGCCAAGTTCCGGGGCTGAGCAGGCTCAGGGGCCTGGGGCGGGCGTGAAGTTCACGCGCACCTCCAGGGAACCCGGCACCGGCCGACCTTCCTTCTGGGCCGGCTGGAAGCTCGAGGCCCGCAGCGCCGCGATGGCGGATTCGTTGTAGCCCCATGGCCCCGACACCCCCTGCAGGACCGCCACGTCCGTGGGATGCCCGGTGGCGTCCACGGAGACGCGGAGGAGCACCGAGACCGGCCGGTTCCGGTGGGGATTGAGGGGGCTCGTGCGGGCCCGGGCGGGGTACTGAGGGGTCACCTGGCGCAGGAGCTGGGGGCCCAGGGTGGGACCCTCCTCGGGCTCCGGCTGAGGGCGCGGCGCCGGAAGACCCTGGTCTGGCCTGGACTTCGGCGGCGTCGGAGGCTCGGCCTTCACCTCCGGGGCCGCCGGCGCCCGCTCGGGGGGCCGGGCCGGCACCAGGGCCTGGCTTCGCTTCACCGCCGCCTCGTACTGCTGGGTCAGCTCCCGCTCCCGGGCCTGGCTGGCCTTGAGCTGGTCCTCCAGCTCCCGGCGGGCGGTGTCCGTGGGAGCCTCCGCCACCTGCCGGGCCAGGGCCTCCGACTTCGCCCGCTCCGATTCCTGGCGGACCTTCAGCGCCTCCATCTCCCCCTGGAGCCGCAGCAGGGCCGCCTCCCGGTCCTGGACCTGGCGATCCAGGGCCCGCTCCCGGGAACCGGTGATCACGGCGTAGGCGAGCCAGCCCGAGGCCAGAAGCACCACCGCGGCTCCGCTGGCGTAGGGCAGGGGATTGCGCTTCACCCGGCGCAGGGCCAGCTCCACCGGCCCGGTGGGGCTCGCCAGCACGGGCTGGCCGTCGAGGAAGCGTTGGAGCTCGTCCGCCAGGTCCTGGGCCGAGTCGTAGCGGCGGAGCACGTCCTTCTCCAGGCAGCGCTGCACCACCGCCTCCAGTTCCCGGGGCAGGTCGGGCTTCAGCCTGCGCAGGGGCGCCGCCTCCTCGTGGAGGAT
>JBDIBF010000122.1:0-6856 GCA_039812765.1 Holophagaceae bacterium | reverse complement strand
CGGCGGCGAAGCCCGCCCCCGGCACGCTGCACGCCGCCGTCGCGGCCCGGGACGCGGACCTCGTGAAGGAGCTCCTCGCCGCCCGCGCCCCCCTGGAGGCCCGGGACGCCGCCGGCGAGACCCCGCTGATGGCGGCGCTGCGCGCGGGCCGCGCGGACCTGGTGGAGCCCCTCCTGGATGCCGGGGCCAGCCTCACGGCGCGGGACGCCTCGGGCTTCTCGCCCCTCTTCCTGGCCATCCTCCTGAACGAGAAGGACCTGGCCCTGGCCCTCATCCGCCGGGGCGCGGACCTCCATGAGCGGGACGCCGAGGGCCGGACCTTCCTGCACCGCATGCACGCCTCCATGCCCGGGGTGAAGCTGCTGCTGGACCTGGGCCTGGACGTGAACGCCCGGGACGCCCAGGGCCGGACGGCGCTGGTCACGGCGGTGGAGGACCTGGTGATCCCCGAGATCCTCAAGCTGCTCCTGGAGAAGGGCGCGGACCCGAACCTCGCGGACGCCAAGGGCGTGACGCCCCTCATGCGGGCCGCCGAGCGATCGCGCATCATGGCCGCCTTCGACCCGTCCATCATGGCGATGCTCCTGGCCGCTGGTGCCGATCCCCACCGGCGGGACCACGCGGGCCGCACGGCCCTGCACTGGACGCTGCAGGGCCAGGCCTGCCCCGCACGGCGCGACACGCTGGCCTTCCTCCTCACCAAGGGCAACCTCGACGCCGACCACGCGCTGCCCGACGGCTCCACGCCCCTCATGCTCGCGGCGCGACTGGACGACCCGGCGGCGCTGCAGTGGCTTCTCAACGCCGGCGCCGACCCCCAGCGGGTGGACCTGCGGGGCCGGACGGCGCTGGACTACGCGCGCATGGGGGTGCGGCGGGGGCGCAGCAACGCCTGCGAGAGCCTGCTGATCGAAGGTCGGTAGGCCACGACCGGCACAAGCGGCCGTGACGGACCCTTCACGGACGCACCGGCCGCTCCGCGGGGGCCCCGAGGGCTCAGCCCCGCGCCGCCGCGGCCTTGTAGTCCTCCAGGTCCGCCAGGATGTGCTTCCGGATGACGCCCCGGAAGAACAGCGCCATGGGGATCGAGGAGAGCTTCGCGCCGAAAGTCTGGGGCAGGGAATCATGGGAACTGGTCAGGGTCAGGTCCGGCTCGTCCCCGGAGATCCGCATCGTCGTCAGGAAGACGAACCCGTCGCTCTCCGCCCGGGTCGTGTAGGACTCGCCCTCCACCGCCCCCGTGATCCACTTCTCCACCGTCGCCGGCTTGTCGAAGAGGATGCGGGTCTCCTTCCAGCGCAGCCCCACGAGGCCGTTCGCCGGCGTCTCCACCAGCTCGATCTTCTCGATGCCGCGGATGAGGTCCGCGGCGTGGGCGACGTCGGTGATGGCGGACCAGAGGTCGGCCTTGGAGGCGCGGATGGCGAGGTGCGCTTCGACGAGCATGTCGGCCTCTCGAGGAACGGGAACCGTCTTCAATCCGGTACGTGCGAGGGGCGCGTCCGGACTCAATCCCCCCGGACGATGTCCACCGAGATCTCCACCGCCGTCTCCGTCCCCCGGTTCTCCAGCCAGTGCAGGGTGTTCCGGTCCTCGGGCCAGCCGACGCCCGGGCCATAGTCGGTGGCGACGCCGTCGCGGTGGTCGGTGATGGTGCCCTGCAGGATGTAGACGGTGCCGGGCCGGCCGACGTGGTCGTGGACCGGACCGAAGACGGCCCCAGGGGCCATGGTCACCTTGCGCATCCGGAGCTGGCGGCCTTCCATGCCCTCGAGCTCCGGGCCGAGGTCCACGGTGGCGAGCAGCTCGACGGTGACGCCCTTGGTCTCGGGTCCGGGGATCATCGGGACCTCCCTTCCAGCCTTGGGGCCGGATGGACGAGTGTGGCCTCAACGCGCCGGGGCCGCCAGCCGGCCGGCCCGGTTCACGTCCGCAGGATCTTCTCCATCGGCTTGCCGGCGGCGAGCTCGTCGATGAGCTTGTCGAGCATCCGCACCTTTCGCGTGATCGGGTCCTCGATCGCCTCCACCCGCACGCCGCACACGACGCCTTTGATGAGCGTGGCGTTCGGATGGAGCGCCGGCGCCTGGTCGAAGAAGGCCTGGAAGTCGATGGCGACCGCCGCGTGGCGCGCAATCTGCTCGCGGGTGTAGCCCGTCAGCCAGCCGATGACCGTGTCCACCTCCTCCTTCGTGCGGCCCTTCCGCTCGGCCTTCTGGACGTAGAGCGGGTAGACCGTGGTGAAGAGCAGCTTTGAAGTGTCGCGTGTGGCCATGGGGCTCCCTCGCTCCCGCGCCGGCATGGGTCTCGGCGTCGAGTCCCTCCGGGCAACGCCCGGGCTAGTCCTTGATCTCCACCGCCAGGATATGCAGATCCGTGGTCCCCACGTTCTCGACATAGTGCGGACCGATGGGACCGCCCCACAGCGCGGTGCCGGCGACGGGCTGGGTGGGCAGGGTCCTGGAGTCGAGGAGCACATTCCCCGCCGGGTCGTAGCGGACGAAGTCGCTCCAGCTCAGGACGTACAGCGCGGCGGGCCACTCGTGGGCGTGGACCGGGGTGCGCTCGCCGGGCTTGACCCGGGTGTCGAGCACGCGGACGGCGCCGTTCTCCAGCAGGAGCGCGTGGTGGAACGCGGCCTTCACCATGGCGTCCAGCGCATGGGTGGCCGGGCGGGGCTCGAGGGGATCGTGCATGGCCATTGCTCCTTCAGCGCTCGGACAGGAACCCCTCCGCCTCAGTACCCGTACTTCCCCACCAGCAGCTTCAGCCGCTCCCGCGTCTCCGCGGGCACCTTCTCAGGTGGCGTGACCAGCGCCGTCGCCAGCGCGCGCCGCGAGGGCTCATGTTCGGGCGGGCCGCCCGCCAGCTCCGGCACGACGGCGCGGATCAGCGCCTGGGCCTTGCTCACGTTGGCGGCCATGACGGCCATGATGTCGCTGCCGACGGCGCCCTCCTCTTCGTCGCGCCAAGCGTCCCAGTCGGTGACGAGGGCGATGGTGGCGAAGACCAGCTCGGCCTCGCGGGCGAGTTTGGCTTCCGTCGCCTGGGTCATGCCGATGAGGTCGGCGCCCCAAGCGCGGTGCAGGCGGCTCTCGGCGCGGGTGCTGAACTGGGGGCCTTCCATCTGGACATAGGCGCCGCAGGGCGCGATGGGCAGCCCCAGGCGCCTGCCGGCGTCCAGCAGCTTCCCCCGCAGCCAGGCCGACGTCGGATCCGCGTAGTTCACGTGGGCCACCAGGCCGTTGCCGAAGAACGTCGACAGCCGCAGGTGCGTCTTGTCGATGAACTGGTCCGGCAGGCGCAGCGTGCCCGGCGCGTGCGGCTCCTGCAGCGTGCCCACCGCGCTCACGCTCAGCAGGATCTCGCAGCCCGCCGCCTTCATCGCCCAGACGTTCGCCCGGTAGTTCACCTCCGAGGGCAGCACCCGGTGGCCCAGCCCGTGCCGCGACAGGAAGACCACCGGAACCCCCGCCAGCGTCCCGTGGATGAGCGGATCCGTCGGCGCCCCGAAGGGCGTCTCCACCCGCTCCTCGCGGGTGTCCGACACGCCTGACATGGCGTAGAGCCCGCTGCCGCCGAAGATGCCGATGGGCGCCATGCTTCCCCCTCGCAAGGCCCCCAGCACACCACGAAGGCCTCGCCGGTTCAATCACACCCGGTGGCACACTGGAGCCATGCCCGCCGCCCTGCTCATGGCCGATCCGATGGGGGCCACCCTCGGCCTCCTGGCCCTCATGTGGCTGGCCGCCAAGCTCGGCGGCGAGGCGGCGATCCGCCTGAAGCTGCCGCCGGTGGCCGGCGAGCTGGGCATGGGCCTCCTGTTCGCGGCCCTCGCCCGCGCCTTCCCGGGCCTGCCCGACGTCACCCATTCCCAGGCCGCCGAACTGCTGGCCTACCTCGGCGTGGTGGTGCTCATGTTCGCGGTCGGGCTGGAGAGCACCGTGCCGCAGATGCTGAAGGTGGGCGCCGCCAGCTTCCGCGTCGCCATCATCGGCGTGATCGCACCCATGGCCGCGGGCCTCGCCGGCGCCTGGCTCCTGCTGCCCGACCGGACCCCCTTCGCCGTGGACCTCTTCATCGGCGCCTGCCTCTGCGCCACCAGCATCGGCATCAGCGCCTCGGTACTGAAGAGCGCGGGTGCCGCCCGCTCGGCGGAGGGACGGGTCATCGTCGGCGCCGCGGTGATCGACGACATCCTGGGGCTGCTGGTGCTGGTGCTGGTCTCCGGCATCGTCACCGCCGGCGGCAGCGGCGCCCTGCCCTGGGGCGCGCTGGGCAAGACCTTCGGCCTCGCCCTGGGCTTCCTCGGCCTCGCCCTCACCCTCGGCCGCTACGCCACGCCCCACCTCTTTGCCCTCGCCAACCGCCTGCGCAGTGAGCAGGTGCTCCTGCCCCTCGGCCTGGGCTTCGCCTTTCTGCTGGCCTGGCTGGGCAACCTCGCGGGCCTCGCCACCATCGTGGGCGCCTACGCCGCCGGGCTCATCCTCGAACCCGCCCACATCAGGGACCTCGAGGCCCGGGAGCTCCACAGCCTGGAGGAGCTGGTGCATCCCCTCGTGGTGACCCTGGCGCCCCTCTTCTTCCTGCTCATGGGGGCCAAGGTGGATCCCGTGGCCCTGGTGCAGCCCCGCACCCTGCTCCTGGGCGCGGTCCTGGCGATCCTCGGCGTCGCGGGCAAGTACGTGGCGGGCTACGGCGCGGGCGGCGGCCTGAGGGCCTCGGTCCTCGGATGGGGCATGGTGCCCAGGGGGGAAGTGGGCCTCATCTTCGTCGCCACCGGCGCGGGCCTCACGTTGAACGGCGCGCCCCTGCTGAGCGCCGAGATCCAGGCCGGCGTCGTCGCGGCCCTGCTGCTCACCACCCTCGCCGGCCCCGTGGGGCTGGCCTGGGTGCTCAGGCGGAAGCCCGCCCCAGCTTCTGTCGGGGCGGCTCAGGACGAGGCGTAGAGCTTCCGGAAGCCCTCGTGGCGCACCCGCTGCGCCTCCAGGAAGACCTGGAAGGGCGCCGAGGCGCGGAGGGGAGCCAGGCGCGGGTCCTTCTGGAAGAGCGGGTAGCAGGGCAGGCCGCCGTCGGCGACAGACTGCAGCATCCGCAGCGCGTTCGGCTCGTCCCCCAGGGCCGCGTAGGCGCAGGCCAGGTGGTAGGCCGCGTGGTGGAAGTGGGCCCTGCCCCGGCCCCGGGCCTCGGCCTCCGACGCGTGCTTCCGCGCCTCGGCCGCCTCGCCGCGCCGCGCCTCCAGGAAGGCCCGCACCGCCAGGAGGTCGGTGGTGGAAGCGGGGCTCTGACTGGTCCGCTGGAGCGCTTCCAGGGACTCCAGCCGGGCGAGGGCCTCGGCCGGCGTTCCCAGGCGCTCCAGCACCGGCACGAGCTCCCATTGGAGTTCCGGGCCCTGCGTCTCGTAGAGGGCGCGCGCGCCCTCGAAGTCCATGGCCATCCAGCGCACCCGGGCCAGGCGGAAGGCGGGGGCGCCCCCTGCCTTGGCGCGGCCCTTCGAGGTCTTGTAGAGCCGCGTCGCCTCCTCCAGCAGGCCCACGTGCTCGCAGATGGAACCCAGGATGAAGCGCGCCTCGTCCGCATCGGGATCCAGCCGGGCCGCCCGGGCCGTGTCCTCCAGGGCCTGTTCCATCCGGAAGCCCGCGTCCACGGAGAAGGCCAGGCGCCCGCGCAGGAGGAGGGCCTTCGGGTGGTCGGGCCGGGCCTGCAGCACCCGCTGGATGTGCTCGTAGGCCATCGGCGCCGCGCTGCTGCCCTCCCCTTCCCGGAAGAAGGCCCACTCCACGAGGAACTCCGCGAGACCGAGGTGGGCGTCGAGGAGGTTGGGGTCGAGGCGCAGGGCCTCCTGGTAGGCCAGCACCACGGGATCCTTGTCGAGCGGCGGATGCCCCTCGCTGGACCAGTTGTTCCGGGCCTTGAGGTACTGGGCGCGCTGCAGGGCCGCCCAGCCCGGGGAGCGGGTCGGGTCTGCGGCGGCGGGCGGCCTTCCCGGCCGCCACCTCCAGGCCAGAACCGCGGCGCCGCCGCAGACGGCCAGGGCCACAAGGCCGAGCGCCCACCGCGGGACGCGGCCGCGCGGGGAGGCCGGACTCCCGAGGGCAAGGGTGCGGGTGGGCTCGTCCTCCAGGGCCGCCGCGTCGGGCGGACGCTGGTCGGGCTCCTTCGCGAGGGCGGCCTGGAGCAGCCCCTGGGCCCAGGCGGGGAGGCGAAGGCCGCGCAGCGGATCCTCCGCCAGGATGGCCGCGAGGGTCTCGGCCGCCGTGCCTTTGCGGAAGGCGGGCCGGCCCGTGAGCATCTCCAGGAGGATGAGCCCGAGGGCGTGGACGTCCGAGCGGCGGGTGGCCGGCTCGCCCCGCGCCTGCTCCGGCGAAAGGTAGGCCAGGGTCCCCAGCAGCACGCCCTCCTGGGTCTGCAGGGGGTGGGTCGCGGTGGCGTCCGTGCCGCCCAGCCGCTTCGCGAGCCCGAAGTCGAGGACCTTCACCGCGCCGGCGGGGGTGAGGAAGAGGTTCTCCGGCTTCAGGTCGCGGTGGATCACCCCCTGACGGTGGGCCTCCGCCACCGCCCGCGCCGCCTGCAGCCAGAGCGCGCGGGCCTCCTCCTCAGGGAGGGGCCCGGAGCGGAGCCGCTCCCGCAGGGTCATGCCCTCGAGGCGCTCCATTACGAGGTAGGGCGCGCCCTCCTCCCAGAGGATGTCGTGGATGGCCACGATGCCCGGGTGTTTGAGGGCGGCCACGGCCCGGGCCTCCGCCATGAAGCGCGCCCGCCCCTCGGAGTCGGACGCCGCTGGTCCCGTCATGCGCTTGAGCGCCACCTCGCGGCCCAGGCGCGGGTCCCAGGCCAGGTAGACCTCGCCCATGCC
>JBDIBF010000121.1:0-6932 GCA_039812765.1 Holophagaceae bacterium | reverse complement strand
TGCGGCCCTCGAGGTCCCGGGGCCCCCGGATGCCGTCCTCCCGGCGTGTCATCAGGACGTAGGGGGAGCGTTGGAAGATCACCGCCACCACCACCACCGGGAGGCCCTGGGCCCGGGCCACGAGGAGGGCCGTGTCGCCGACCCCGTACTGGGCGCGGCCGGTGGTGACCTCCCGCAGGGGCGGTCGCTCCCGGCCGCCCTCCAGCAGTTCCACCTCCAGGCCTTCGTCCCGGAAATAGCCCATCCGCTGGGCGGCGTAGTACCCCGCGAACTGGAACTGGTGCCGCCATTTCAGCTGGATCGCGACGTGCTCCGGGGCCGCGGCCCGGGCGAGGAAGGCCGCCGCGAGCAGGAGCCAGGCGAGCCGCAGGGCGCGGAGGCCGGAGGCCGGGCGCCCCTCCCGTCCCTGGTCAAGCGGAGTCGGCATGGAACTCGGGGTGGGCGTGGGCGCCCCTGACCGTGACACGGTCCCGTCCCGCCGACTTGGCCTCGTAGAGGGCCGCGTCCGCGGCCCGCACCAGGATGGACGGGGCGCTGTAGTCCTGGGAGCCGGCCAGGCCGCAGCTGAAGGTGATCCGGCCATAGCTCCCGCCAGGCCCGTGACGCAGGTCCTGGAAGGCCAGGCGCAGCTCCTCGCAGATCGCGCGGGCGTGCTCCAGGTCGGTGTCGGGCATCACCAGGGCGAACTCCTCGCCGCCGTACCTGCCGAGGATGTCCGTCCTCCGCAGGCGGCGCTGGAGCAGCCTCGCGAGGCTCACCAGCACGCTGTCCCCCGCCGGGTGGCCGTGGGCATCGTTCACCTGCTTGAAGTGATCGATGTCGATCATAGCGTAGGCCAGGGGGGAGCGGGTCCGCCGCGAACGGGCGAACTCGCGCCGCAGGTTCTCCATGAGCGACCCGTAGTTCAGGAGGCCCGTCAGCCGGTCCCGCTCCATCAGGGACCGGAGCTGCCGTCCGCGCTGGGCGCGGGTGGAGACGATGGAGACCAGGTGGGCCGGGGAGACGGGCTTCGTGAGGAAGTCCTCGGCCCCCAGGCTGAGGGCCGCGAGCTGCTGTTCCCGGTCGCAGACCGAGCTCAGGAAGACGATGGGCAGTCCCGCGAAGGCCTCTTCCTGGCGGATCGCTGCCGCGAGCTCCTCGCCGCTGCAGCCCGGCATGCAGAGGTCCACCAGCAGCAGGTCCGGGTTGAACTCCGTCAGCGGGGCCAGGGACTGGAGGGGATCCTGGACCACCTGGACCTCCATGCCGGAGGCTTCGAGGCAGCGGCCGGTGAAGGCGGCGCTCAGGCGGTCGTCGTCGATGATCAGCACGCGCAGGGGCTCCTGCCGCGACCGGTGGACCAGGTGGTCCAGCTTCTCCGCCACCGCCGGCGCGGTCAGCGGGCTGTGGAAGAAGGCGATGCCGCCGGCCCGCAGCGCGGCCAGCCGCGCCTCGAGGTCCTGGCGTTCGGACACGAAGGCGATGGGGATGGGGCGGTCCCGCCCCTCCTGGATCTCGCAGGCCAGCGGTTCACCGCCCTGCCCTGGCAGGGCGTGTCGAAGGTCCATGCAGAGGAGGTCCGGCCGCCGATGGGCGAGGGCCCGGAAGAAGTCCGCCTGGGACACGAAGGTCTCCACCCGGTAGCCGGAGGCCAGGATCTGGTCCGCGAGCGTCTCGAGGCCCTTCAGGGGTCCCAGGATCCAGACCTCCGGGAGGGCCGGTCCCGAGGCGCCGGAGTCCGGCCGCAGGGCGTAGCGCAGCGCCAGCAGGCGGTCGCTGATGTCCATGTGGCTGGCAAGGGAGAGCCGAGCGGGCTGGTCGAGGTGCGCCCGGAGCCGGGTCGCCAGGTCGCGGGCCAGGCTCCGCGCCGGCTCCTCCACGGAGGAGCGGGGGGCGGCGAGGCTCTCCGCCCACTGCTTGAGCAGCCGCATGCAGGCCCGCTCGCCGAGGTTGGGATCCAGCCAGGCGGAGACCATGGTCCACAGCGCCTCGCTGCCGCCGGAAGGGCCTCCCGCGCACAGGAAGGGGAAGACGGGGGTGGGGGTGGTGGAGGTGGGCATGGGAGCCTCCGGGCCGGATCAGGCCCCTGCGCGCGCGAAGGCGGGCAGGTCGAGGGCGGGGCGGCGCCCGTGTCCAGAGGACCGCCCCACCGCGGGGCGGGTCTCCGGCGCCTCCCACAAGGCCAGCCATTCCGGGAGCTGGTGGCCGGGCATCGGCCGGCTGATGAAGTAACCCTGGGCCTCCTGGCAGCCGCTGGCGTGGATGAAGTCCCACTGCTGGCGGGTCTCGATGCCCTCCGCGACCGTCTTCAGGCCCAGCTTCGCGGCCAGCTCGAGGCTGGCTTCGACGATGGCCCGGCTGCGCGGGTCCTGGGGCGCGGCCTGGATGAAGGCCTGGTCCAGCTTCAGCTCGGTGAAGGGCAGGCTGTTGAGCTGCTTGAGGGTGGAGTAGCCGGTGCCGAAGTCGTCGATGGAGAGCTTGAACCCCTTCAGCCGCAGGCGCGCGAGGACGTTCAGCACCGTGGCCAGCTCGGTCATGACCTCGGATTCGGTGACCTCGAGGGTGATCCGCCGGGGGTCGCAGCCTTCGTCCAGCACCACCTGCTGGAGCCGGTCGGCGAAGGCGATGTCCCGCAGGGAGGTCATGCTGATGTTCACCGAGGCTTCGAGGGTGCGGCCCCGCTCCTCCCAGGCGTGGAGGTAGAGGCAGGACTGGCGGAGCAGGTGTTCGGTGAGGCGGTCCATCAGCCCCTCGGCCTCGAGCCGGGAGATGAAGGCCCCGGGGCAGAGGACGCCCTGGCCGGGGCGGTACCACCGCACCAGCGTCTCGACGCCCGTGGGCTGGCCGGTGGCGAGGTCCACCTTCGGCTGGAAGAAGGTGAGGAACTCCCGGCTCTCCAGGCCCCGCCGCAGTTCGTCCGCGCCGGGCTCCCCGGCGGCGTCCGCCGGGGCCGGGGCCTGCCCGGCCTCCTCGAGGCGCTCGAGCCGGTCGGCGAGGAGCTTCGCGGTCAGGGGCTTGGGGATGCTCTCCAGCACCTGGATGCCGTAGGCGCGGGCCATGGTCTCCACGGTGTGGAGGATGGCGGAGTCCATGGCGCTCACCACCAGGAGGGCCCGGGCGAGCCGGTTGGTGGCCACGTGGCTGATGAACTCCACGCCGTCCATCTCGGGCATGTCGAGGTCGCACAGGATCACGTCCACGGGGGCGTGGCGCGCCATGAGCAGGTTGAGGGCTTCGCGGCCGTGGGCGGCCTCGAGGAGGTCCTCCACGCCCAGCTGCCCGAGCTGCCGGAGGGTCATCCGGCGCTGGAAGGGATGGTCCTCGACGACGATGACGCTGCGGTCCTGGAAGTTCATGGCGGTCCTTTCGACGCGGGCGGACCCGGGGCCGACCTCCGCAGGGCCCCGCGTCGCGGGGCTCGGGTCCGGGAGGGTCCTGGTCCGGCTGGACACCCGGGCAGCAATCCATGTGCCAGGGCCCCGGGCCCGCGCCACGCGGCCCCCGGGGCCCGACACCCCGCCTCCGGGCTCCATCTTCTGGAATCGATTCCAGAAAATGGACGGCTCAGTCGGAGGCCGGTCCGCCGCTCTGCCGACGCAGGCGCTGGTAGAGGGAACTCCTCGAGATGCCCAGCCGCCGCGCGGCCTCCTCGACCCTTCCGCCGCAGCTCTCCAGCACCGCCTGGATGTGCTCCTCCTCCACCTCGGCGAGGCTCATGCCCAGCCGGGCGTCCCGGGGCGCCGGACCGGGCTCCGCGGCGAGCGCGAAGTCCGCGGGCTCCAGGATCGGGCTCCCCCGGTAGACGATCGCCCGCTCGACGGCGTTCTTGAGCTCGCGCAGGTTGCCGGGCCAGGCCCGGATCTGCAGGAGCCGCACCGCCGCCGGGCTGAGGTCGAGGCCGGGGCAGGCGAATTCCCGGGCCGCCCGGGCCAGGAAGTAGCGCGCGAAGGGGCCGATGTCCTCGGGGCGCTCCCGGAGGGGCGGGATGAGCACGGGGAGGCCGCCGATCCGGTAGAACAGGTCCGCCCTGAACTTGCCTTCGGCGACGAGCTGGGCCAGGTCCTTGTGGCTCGCGCCGATGAGCCGGACGTCGAGGTTCCGGTCCTCGGTGCCACCGACCCTGCGGAAGCGGCGCTCCTCCACCGCCTTCAGGATCTTGGGCTGGACGCTCAGGTCCATGTCGCCGATCTCGTCGAGGAAGACGGTGCCCCGGTCCGCGACCTCCAGGAGCCCAGGCTTGGCCGCGGTCGCTCCGGTGAAGGAGCCCTTCTCGTGCCCGAACAGGTCGCTCTCCAGCAGCTCCCGGGAGAGGCCCGCGCAGTTGAGTTCCATCACCGGACGCGCCTTGCGGGGGCTGTGGCCGTGGATCCAGCGGGCCAGCAGGCTCTTCCCGGTGCCCGTCTCCCCCTGGATGAGGATGGGACGGTCGAGGGGCAGGAGCCGGCGCACCTGCTGCTCCAGGCGGGCCATGAGGGGGCTGGAACCGAAGAAGGGGCTGATGGGGACCGGTTCCCCGCCATCGTTTCCGGCGCGGCGCCCGCGCTCCTGGTCCGCCAGGCGGCCGAGCAGGACCCGCAGCACGTCGGGATCCACAGGCTTCACGAGGAACTTGTCCGCGCCGAGCCGGGCGCCCTCGGCCGCCTCCTCGATGCAACCGGGCTCGAGGAGGAGCACCACCGGCGTGGAGGCGTCCAGGTCCCGCAGCCTCCGCAGGAGGTCGAGGGCGGAACCCTCCGGGAGGTCCCGGTCCAGCAGCACCAGGTGGGGACGCTCCACCGCGAGGATCCGTTCGGCCTCCAGGGGCCTCGCGGCGCTGAAGGCCTCGTGCCCCATGGCGCGCACCAGGCTGGTCCACGGCGCGTCCGGCCCGCCCTCCACCACGAGGATGCTGCCGTGGGCCATGACACCTCCCCGGGCCATCAGACCACAAGGGGGCCGCCCCCTGGAAGGCCGGGGGCCTCGTCCCGCCGGTCTCGAAGTTCGGGAGGCGCGTCCGCCCGCCTGATGGGGTAGGCTCTGAGGTCGCGGGGAGGGTCCATGGCGGCGGGATGGAGCGCGATGGTGGTCGAGGACCACGAGTTCGAGCGCCACCTCGCGGTCCGCCTGCTGAAGGAGCTGGGCGCCGGGGAGGTGCTGGAAGGCCGTCACGGGCGGGACGCCCTGAACCAGCTCCTGGGCCGCGACGCCCCCGTCGACCTCGTGGTGAGCGACCTCGACATGCCCGAGATGGACGGCGTCGAGTTCCTGGGCCATCTCGCGCTGAACCGGCTGGCCAAGGCCGTCCTGGTGGTCAGCGGCATGGATTCCAAGGTCCAGGTCGCCGCGGCCGCCCTGGCCAGGGCCTACGGGCTGCGCGTGCTGGGCACCCTGTCGAAGCCCCTCAGCCTGGAGGGCGTCGCGCGCCGCCTCGAGGGCCTGGACCGCCCCGGGGAGGACGCGGCCGCCGCCCCGGCGGACCTGGACCTGGGGCCCGCCATCGACGAAGGGCTGGGGCGCGGCGAGTTCCTCGCCTTCGGCATGCCGCGCATCCCCGCCTCGGGCGGGGCCCCGACGGGCGTCCAGGTCCTGGCCCGCTGGTTCCGGCCCGACTCGGGGCTCGTCCCGCCCGCCGGATTCTTGGAGCCGATGGGCGAGGCGGGCCGGTGGGAGCGGCTGCTGGCCTCGCAGATGGAGGAGCTCGCCCAGCTCCCCCTGTCCGCGGCCCCTGGACTGTCCTTCTCCCTGAAGCTCCCCGCCCAGGCCCTGCGGGACCCCCGGGCGGCCGACCGGCTCGCCCACAGGACCGCGGACCTGGGGATCCCCCCCGCCCGGGTCGTCCTTGACCTGGACGATCCCGGAGCCGGCGACCCCGGCGCGGAGGCGCTGAGCACGCTCTCGCGCCTCCGGCTCAAGGGTTTCGGGCTCTCGCTGCGCGGCGGCAAGGAGGGAACGCCCTTCCTGGACGCCCTCTTCCGGCTCCCCTTCACCGAGCTGCGGGTGGAGGCCGGCCTGCTGCGGGACGCCCGGAGCGTGCCCTGGAGCCGGGCGCTCCTCGAGACCTCCCTGGAGGCCGCCCGGCGGCTCGCCATGCGCACGGTGGCCGACCGGATCGAGACGGAGCCGGACCTGGAGCAGGCCCGGGCCCTGGGCTTCGACGCCGTGCAGGGCTTCTTCCTGGGAAGGCCCCAGCCCCTCCAGCGCCTGGTCCGTCCCGAGGGGTTCCCGGGCCCGGGGAACTGAGGCGGGACCGGCCCTCAGGCCGCAGGCCTGGGCCGCTTCCAGATGAGGCCGTCCAGCAGGTAGTGCGTGGCCTGGGGCAGCGCCAGCAGCGGCACCACCAGGGCCTGGATCGGGAGGCCGAGGTCCCAGCCGCCCCCGAAGAGCGGCCCGAAGACCGCCTCGTGGTCGTGCCAGATCCCCGCGTCCCAGAGGCCTTCCTCCAGGAAGGCGAGGCCCAGGAGCAGGAGGCCGAAGAGGGCCGGGCCGGCCTTGAGCAGGGCGCCGGCGAGGCCAGCCTTCGGCCCTTCGCCCCGGGACGCGGTCCACACCAGCACCGCGTAGGGCACGCCGTGGGGCACCACGTTCAGAGCGGTGAAGGCGAGGTCGCTGTCGAAGACCACGATGCCCACGTGCCAGGCCATCGCGGTGGTCGCCACCAGCAGGGTCTTGCCCCAGGGCAGGAAGCCGGTGGCCACGCGACGATGGATCTGCCGGACCAGGAAGGCCGCGAGCAGCCCGGCATGGAAGGGCAGCAGGGCCCGCACGATCCCCTGGGAAACCGGCCCCGCGAAGTCCCCCGCCACGAACCAGCTGAAGGTCCGGGGCAGGTGGGCATGCCACCAGAGCAGGGGCCACAGCGTCGCGCTGTACCCGGCGAGGCGGTCGAGACGGCGGTCGAAGGCGCCGAGGTCCGGCTCCTTGCGCTGGTAGAGGGCCACCCAGCCCAGCTGCTGGCGCACGAAGTGGAACACGGC
>JBDIBF010000120.1:0-6967 GCA_039812765.1 Holophagaceae bacterium | reverse complement strand
CAGCAGCTGCACCGGGGCGGTGGCCGCGGCAGTGCGGGCCGGCAGGGCCGCCGCCGCGAGGCAGGTGAGGAGGCCGAGCCCGAAGGCCAGCAGGGCTTCGCCGGGCTCCAGGCGGGCGCTGCGGGCGGCGCTGGCCCCGTAGAGGGTGTCCACGGTGCGCGAGACGGCGCGTACCGCGCCCTGGGCGAGGCCCCAGCCCAGGACCACGCCCAGGGCACTGCCCGCGGCGCCCAGCAGCGCCGCCTCCAGGAGGACCAGGGCGTTCAGGAGGGTCGGCGGGCAGCCCAGGGAGCGCAGGGTGGCCCAGGTCTCCCGGCGCCGGTTCACCGCGGCGTCGAAGGCCTGGAAGAGGAGGTAGGCGCCCACCGCCAGGGCGATGAGGGAGAGGATGGTGAGGTTGAAGCGGAAGGCCGCGGTCATGGTGCGGGCGCTGCCGGCGCGGGTCTCCGGCGCCTCCGCCGCCCAGCCCGGAGGCAGGAGCGCCGCGGCGGCGCGTTCGAGGTCCTCCAGGCGGGCGCCTCCCCGCAGCCCCAGTTCCACCCGGTCCAGTTCCCCGGGGCGGCCGAGCAGGGCCTGGGCCGCGGGCAGGTCCATCACCAGCAGGCTCCGCTGCAGGGGCGGGCGGTTCGCCGCGTCCCGGGCGATGCCGGCGACCGCGAGGGTCGCAGGGCGGCCATTCACGAACCCGCGGAGCCGGTCTCCGGGACGGAGGCCCTCGGCGCGGGCCAGCGCGGGCGTGATCATCACGGCGGAGGGGTCCTGCAGGCCGCGGTAGAAGCCGGCCGCCTCGCCCGGTTCGCCGCGGGAGACCTCGGCGGCGGCATCCGGGGCCGACGGGGTCAGGTTCGCGATCCCCACCAGGTCCGTGCCCAGGACCTGGAAAGCCTCCCGGCTGCCCTCCCGTGTGAAAGAACCTTCGACCACGGGCAGGAGCCAGGCCTCCTCCCGGAGCCCGGCCAGGGCGCCGAGGCCCTCCTCGCGCAGGGCGCCCGCCTCGGCGCGCACGACGAGGTCGGAACCCTGGCCCAGGCCCTGGGCGAAGGCGGCGAAGCTGGCCACGGCGGCGCGGTTGGCGAGGCGGATGGCGAGAAAGGCCGAGACGCCCAGGGCGATGGTCAGGACCGCCAGGAGCCCGCGGCCCCGCTCCCGCAGCAGGGCGCGCAGCACGAGGCGGATCGCGAGCCAGCTCATGGGCGGGAGGGCGCCGGGGCCTCCACCAGCCGGCCGTCCAGCAGACGCAGCACCCGGTGGCAGATGGCGGCAGCGGCCTCGCTGTGGGTGACCATCACCAGGGCCGTGCCCTCCTGGTCGGTGAGCCGCAGGAGCAGGTCCAGCACCGCTTCGCCGCTGGCGCGGTCGAGGTTGCCCGTGGGCTCGTCGGCGAGGAGCACCGCAGGCCGCGCCGCCAGGGCCCGGGCCACGGCGATGCGCTGCATCTCGCCGCCGGAGAGTTCCGAGGGCCAGGCCTCCGCGCGGGACGCGAGGCCCACCGCCGCGAGCAGGTGGTCCGACCGGTCCCGGATGCGCGGTCCATCCCACTTCAGCAGGTGGAGGGGCAGCTCCACGTTCTCCCGGGCGGTGAGGGTGGGGATCAGGTGGAAGAACTGGAAGACCGTCCCGTAGCGCTCCCGGCGCACCTGGGCGAGGCGCCGCGGCGCCATGCGCTCCAGGGCCTCGCCCTCCAGGCGCACCGTCCCCGCGTCGGGAAGGTCGAGGCCGCCCAGGAGGTTCAGCAGCGTGGTCTTCCCGCAGCCCGAGGGGCCCAGCAGCGCCACGCGCTCCCCGGGCAGGACCGCCATGTCGAGGCCTTCCAGGACCGCGCGGGAACCGTAGCGGCGCGCGACGCCCCTCGCCTCCAGCAGCACCTCCATGGAGCCTCCCGCGGACCAGACTAGCCCAGGGCGCGCGGCCCTTCCGGCGCTGTCCAGGTCAGTGGACGGTCTCCTCGTCGTCGAGGAGGGTGGGGCGGGGCGGCTCGATGCCCCGCCAGCCCAGCAGCCAGGCCAGGTTGAGCAGGATGGCCGCGGCAATGAAGAAGGCGAGGAAACCCAGCAGGAACCACTCCCGGAAGATCACGAAGAGGCTGAGGAGCAGGACCATCGTCACCAGCATCCAGTAGCGGGCGGAGCGCGAGGCGGGCTTCTTCTTGAAGCTGGGGAAGCGGACCGTGCTCACCATGAGAAGGCCCACGAGGAAGAGCTCCGCCGCGAAGGCGTAGGCGAAGCGAGGGTCCTTCGGCGGATGGGGCCAGCACAGGATCACCGTGGCCACGCAGGCCGCGCCCGCCGGGATGGGCAGGCCCACGAAGAACCGGGCGTCCACGCTGCCCACCTGCACGTTGAAGCGCGCGAGGCGCAGGGCGCCGCAGGCGATGAAGAAGAAGCTGGCGGCCCAGCCGACGGCGCGGAGCTGGTGGTCGCTCGCGCCCAGGGCGAAGAATCCGTAGCGGTAGGCGAGGATCGCCGGCGCCATCCCGAAGCTCACCACGTCGGCCAGGCTGTCGAGCTGCACGCCGAACTCGGTGGCCGTGTTCATGGCCCGGGCCACCCGGCCGTCCATGCCGTCGAAGAATCCCGCGGCCACCAGCAGGGCCGCCGCCCACAGGAAGTACCGCGATGGGTTGTCCCCGGCGGCGTTGATGGACATGACCACGGAGCTGAAGCCGCAGAAGACCGAGAGCATGGTGATGCCCGAGGGCAGGGCGAATTTCGAGCGCTGCACCGCGACGCGGCGCAGTTCCCGGCGCCGTTCGCGGCGCTCCTCGGGGCTGAGGCGGGGCTTCATGGGCTCCAGTGTTCCACAAAATCCGGGCCGGGGCGGATGGACGCCCCCCGCTAGACTGGAAGGCTCGGAGGACCTCGGATTGAAGCACCTGGTGGTGATCGGCGGCGGCCACGCCGGGATCGAAGCGGCGCACATCGCGGCGCGGCTGGGCGTGCCCACCACCCTGCTCACCATGAACCTGGACCAGATCGGCCAGATGAGCTGCAACCCCAGCATCGGCGGCGTGGGCAAAGGCCACATGGTGCGCGAGCTGGACGCCCTGGGCGGCGCCATGGGACGGCTCATCGACGCCACGGGCATCCACTTCCGCATCCTCAACGAGAGCCGCGGCGTGGCAGTGCGCGGGCCGCGGGCCCAGGCCGACAAGGTGAAGTACCGCCTCGCCGCGCGGCGGCTCCTCGAGAACACGCCGAACCTGCGGCTCCGCCAGGGGCTCGCCGCGGGCCTGCGCTGGTCCGCCGGCACGAAGGGACTGCAGGGCGTGGAGCTCCTCGACGGGCCCTTCCTGCCCTGCGATGCGGTGGTGCTCACCAGCGGCACCTTCCTGAACGGTCGCATCCTCATCGGCGACCGCCGCCTGGAGGCCGGGCGGGCCGGGGAGCCCGCCAGCACGCACCTCTCCGAGCAGCTCAAGGCCCTGGGCCTGCGCTGCCGGCGCCTCAAGACCGGCACCAGCCCACGGCTGGCGAAGGCCAGCATCGACTTTGCCCGCCTCCAGGCGCAGCCCCCCGACGACCCGCCCCGGCCCTTCAGCTTCTTCTCGGAGGGGATCCCGCAGCCCCAGGTGCCCTGCCATATCGTGCACACGACGCCCCACACCGAGACGATCGTGCGGGAGAACCTCTCCCGCAGCGCGCTGTACGGCGGCCATGTGGAGGGCGTGGGCCCGCGCTACTGCCCGAGCATCGAGGACAAGTTCGTGAAGTTCCCCGACAAGGGCCGGCACCAGATCTTCGTGGAACCCGAGAGCCTGGAGCTGGACGAGATCTACCTCGCGGGCCTGAGCACCTCCATGCCGCCGGAGGTCCAGCTCGCCATGGTGCGCAGCCTCCCGGGCTTCGAGGCCGCCGAGATCGTGCGGCCGGGCTACGCCATCGAGTACGACAGCTTCGATCCCCTGCAGCTCCGGCGGGACCTCTCCGTGGACGGCCTCGACGGCCTCTGGTTCGCGGGCCAGATCAACGGCACCACGGGCTATGAGGAGGCGGCGGGGCAGGGGCTCCTCGCGGGCCTCAACGCCGCCCGGTGGCTCCTGGGCCGGGAGCCCGTCATCCTCGGCCGGGACCAGGCCTACCTCGGCGTGATGGTGGACGACCTGGTCACCAAGGGCACCGACGAACCCTACCGCATGCTCACGGCCCGTGCGGAGCATCGGCTCGGCCTGGCCTGCGACCTGGCGGACGTGCGGCTGCTGGAGGTGGCCCGGGAGGCCGGCACCCTGGACACGGCGGACTTGGCCAGGATCGAGGCCAAGATCGAGCGGCGCGCGAGGCTCCGGGGGCAGTGCGATGCGGCCTGGGTGGCGCCCACCTCGCCCTTCGGCCCCATCGCCGCCGAGGCCAAGCTGCAGCTCCAGGCGGGGCTCACCCTCGCTGAGCTGCTGAAGCGCCAGCAGGTCACTCCGCTCCTCGCCGACCGGGCCCTGGGCCTGCTGGAGGGCTGGGACGCGCCCCAGGCGGGCTGGGATCCGGCCTGGGAGCGGGACCTGCTGCTCTTCGAGATCCGCTACGACGGCTACCGCCAGCGGGAGGCCCGGCTCCTCCAGCACCACAGGGACTGGGATGGGGTGCGGATCCCCGAGGACTTCCCGGTGGAGGCGATGGCGGTCCTAAGCAACGAGGTGCGCGAAAAGCTCAGGAAGCACCGACCCGAGACCCTCGGCCAAGCCTCGCGGATCCCAGGCATCACGCCGGCGGCGGTGACGCTGCTCCACCTGCTCATCGAGAAGCGGCGCAGCGCCTGAGGCTAGGCCTTCACCACCTCGCGCAGGAAGGCCAGGAAGTCCTCCCGCAAGTCCTCGCGCTTGAGCGCGAACTCGACGTTGGCCTTGAGGTAGTCCAGCTTGTTGCCCGTGTCGAAGCGCTGGGCCGGGATGGGCGCGGCCACGAGCTGGCCCTCTTCGGCCAGCTTCGCCAGGGCGTCGGTGAGCTGGTACTCGCCGCCCACGCCGGGCTGGAGGGCCGCGAGATGCTCGAAGACCCGCGGAGTCAGGACGTAGCGGCCCACCACGGCGAAGCGGCTGGGCGCGTCCTCCGGCCGGGGCTTCTCGACGATGGCTTTCACCGCCCAGGGCCCCTTGGATGCCTCCTCGGGACCGTTCACGATGCCGTACCGGCTCACGTGGGCCAGGGGCACCTGCTGCACGCCCACCACGGATTTGCCCGTGGCGTCGAACGCGGCGATGAGCGCGTCCAGCGCGTGGTCCGTCTCGTCGAAGACGTCGTCGCCCAGGAGCAGCGCGAAGGGCTCCTGGCCCACGGCATGCCGGGCGCACAGCACCGCGTGGCCCAACCCCAGGGGCTCGCCCTGGCGCACATAGGCGAAGGAGCCCATGCCGGTGATGCCGCGAATGATGGCGAGATCGTCCCCCTTGCCGCGCTTGGCCAGGGTTTCCTCCAACTCGAAGGCCACGTCGAAATGGTTCTCGATGGCCTGCTTCCCCCGGCCGGTGACGAGGATGACGTTTTCCACCCCGCAGCGGATGGCCTCCTCCACGACGTGCTGGATCACCGGCTTGTCCACCAGGGGGAGCATCTCCTTGGGCTGGGCCTTGGTGGCCGGCAGGAAGCGGGTGCCCAGGCCCGCGACGGGGATGACGGCTTTGCGGATCGCGCTCATGGCTCCATCATGGCGCAGTCCCGTTAACCTGAGGCATTCCCGCGGAAAGGACTCCATGGACTTTCAACGCCTCCTGGCGCGGCTCGAGGCCCATCCCATGTCTGCCTGGCAGTGGCCGGAACCCGTCGCGCTGCCGCCGATGGAGCCCCGTACACGCCTGCTCTGGGCGGGCATTGGCGGGTCCCTCCTGCCGACTTCGGCGCTCGTGGACGCCCTGGCGTCCCCGGAACAACGGTCACGTTTCGTGCCGCTCTCCTCGCCGGAGCCCAAGGTCCTGGCGCTGGAGCCCGATGACCAGGTGGTGTTCGCCTCCAAGAGCGGCCGGACCCTGGAACTCTGGACCTGGATCGGTCGGCTGCGCGCCATGCCGGGATGGAAGGAACTTCGTCAGCGCCCCATCGCCATCACCCAGGACGACGGGAATCCCCTGGCTCAATTGGCCCGGGCCGAGGGCTGGCCCATCCTGCCGATCCCGTTGCACGTCGGGGGGCGCTTCTCGGCCTTCACGGCCATCGGCGCCTACCCCATCGCCTGGATGGGCCTGGACCCCGCGCGGTTCCTTGCCGGCGCGCAGGAGGTCTGCGGGGCCCTCCAGCAGGGGCGGGAGCCCTGGGCCGGGCGCGTGGCGCAGGCGGTGGAGGCCTGGTTCGGTGGATATCTCCGCTCCCTGGACCACTGGGTGCTCCTTCCCTACGCGAACGCCCTGGAGACCGTGGGCGCCTGGTGGGTGCAACTGGTGGCGGAGAGCCTGGGCAAGACGAGCCGGGATGGCATCCGGCGGGGCATCATCCCCATCCGGGCCATAGGCCCCCAGGACCAGCATGCCCAGCTCCAGCGGTGGCTCGACGGGCCTCGGAACGTCGGCGTCGTACTGGTCACGGTCGAAGGAGGGCCGGACGTCATCGCCAGCGACGAACCGGAATCGTGTCCCTTTCCCGGACTCGCAGGGCTTTCGGGCCGGAGGATCCTCCGGGCCCAGGCGGACGGGACCCGGGAGGCCCTGGAGGCGGCGGGGGTGCCGATCCTGCGCTGGGACCTGGAACCCCTCGACGAGCACGAACTCGGGGCCTTCCTCATGGCCTGGCAGCTCATCGTCGGGATCACGGGCATGGCCCTCGAAGTGGACCCCTTCGACCAGCCCGCGGTGGAGGACGGGAAGCGCCGTACCTTGAAAATGCTGGGATTGACCTGAACCCGCGCGGGGCCTCGCGTTCCGAGGTGACGTCCCGGTGAATTTTCCGCTTGCGTTCGTGCGTTGGGGTGGTACTCTGATTGTCCTGCGCGGGTTGAGGCTTGCGCGGAGTCGGGAGGGCTGCGGGCGGTAGTGATGCCGGCGGTCGTGGAT
>JBDIBF010000119.1:0-7074 GCA_039812765.1 Holophagaceae bacterium | reverse complement strand
ACTGGCAGGGCAGGACTTTGCTCGACTGTGGAGGTTCACCCGAGACTCCGAGAACGCTGACTGTTGGCGCTTTCAGCTTCCCAGATCTCGGGTGAACAACCTGATTGGCACTTACACCTAGTGGATCGGCCTGAGGATCACAGGCCGCTCCCCAAGGGCCCCTAGACCGTTCCGGCACAAGGGGCCCTAGCGGATCGGCCTGAAAATCACAGGCCGCTCCCCAAGGGCCCCTAGTCCAGGCGCCGTGTCGCGGCGGCGACGCCGCTGGCGGCCAGGGCCAGCTCGTAGAGCCGGGCCTGGCTGCGCAGCACGGGGCCCTCCGCGAAGCCCCTCCGGAGCACCTCGCCCTGCATCCCGATCACGCGGCCCTTCACGGTGTCATGGAGCTGGAGCTCGAGCATGTCCACCACCTCGGCCGCCAGCAGGGGGTCCACCAGCGGGAAGGCCACTTCCACGCGGTGGTCCAGGTTGCGCTGCATGAGGTCCGCCGAGGCGAGGAAGGTCTCGGGATGGCCGTCGTTGGCGAAGTGGTAGACCCGCGCGTGCTCGAGGAAGCGGTCGAGGATGCTGATGACCCGGATGTTCTCGGACAGGCCCTCCAGCCCGGGCCGCAGGCAGCAGGTGCCCCGCACGATGAGGTCCGCCTTCACGCCGTCCTGGCTGGCCTCGTAGAGGGCCTGGATCATCTCGGGGTCCACGATGGCGTTGACCTTCAGGATCATGCGCGCGGGCCGGCCCGCCCGGGCGTGGGCGCGCTCCCGTTCGACGCGCTGGAGGAGGGCCTTCTTGAGGTGGTTGGGGGCCAGCAGGATCTGGTTGAACCTGGGCGGCCGGGTGTAGCCGGTGAGCAGGTTGAAGAGGTTGCTCAGGTCCTCGCCGAACTCGGGCCGGGCGGTGAGCAGGCCGATGTCGCAGTAGAGGCGGCTGGTGCGCTCGTTGTAGTTGCCGGTGCTGAGGTGGCAGTAGCGGCGGATGGCGCCGCCCTCCTGGCGCACCACGAGGCAGGCCTTGCCGTGGGTCTTGTAGCCCGGCAGGCCGTACACCACGTGGACGCCCGCGCGCTCCAGCCGCCGGGCCCAGGCGATGTTGGCCTCCTCGTCGAAGCGGGCGCGCAGCTCGACGATGGCGGCGACCTGCTTGCCGCGCTCGGCGGCCCGCTCGAGGGCCGCGGCCACGGGGCTCGTGGCGCTCAGGCGGTAGAGCATCATCTTGATGGCGAGGACCCGGGGGTCGTCGGCGGCCTCCCGGACGAAGCGCACCACGCTGTCGTCGAAGCTCTGGTAGGGGTGCTGGAGCAGGATGTCGTGCTTGGCCACCGCCTCGAAGACGCTGCCGGCCTCCTCGATGGCGGCCACGGGGGCCGGGGGCAGGGGCGCCTCCTTCAGGTGCGGGAGGTCCAGCTGGTTGTAGAGCTGCATGAGGTCGGAGAAGGCGGTGAAGCCCTCGGTGGGATAGAGGTCCTCGGGGCTCAGCTCCAGCTCGGAGATCAGGAGGTCGAGGAGGCTGCGGCTCAGGCCCACCTCGTACTGGAGGCGCACGGCCATGCCCCGGCGGCGGTTGCGCAGGCCCTCCTCCACGGTCTTCATGAGGTCCTCGCCCGCGTCCTCCTCGAGGGGCAGGTCGTTGTCCCGGGTCACCCGCACCGTGGCGCAGCTCTTCACCGCGTAGCCGCTGAAGAGGTGGCCGAGGTGCATGCGGACGATGTCCTCCTGGGGGATGAACTCGTGGATGCCCCGCTCGCTGGGCAGCTTGAGGAAGCGCGGCGCCACGCTGGTGGGCACGTGGATGATGGAGAGCTCGGAGAGGGGCAGGCGCTCGGTGGCCTCCAGGGTCTCGTCGGCCTCCAGCTCGGTGAGCAGCACCAGGGCGCGGTTGCCCAGCCGTGGGAAGGGATGGCCCGTGTCCACGGCGAGGGGCGTGATGAGGGGCAGCAGGGTGTGGTGGAAGTGGTGGCCGGCGAAGGCGCGCTGGTTGGCGTCCAGCTCGTGGGGCCGCAGGATGGCGATGCCCTCGGCCTCCAGGGCTGGGGCGATCTGCTGGTGGAAGATCCCGTGCTGGCGGTGTGCGAGTTCATGGACGCGCTTCGAAAGGGCCTCCAGCACCTGCCGCGGGGTCAGGCCTTCTGGGCCCGGCACGGAGATGCCCGCGTCGATCTGCCGCCAGATCCCTGCCACCCGCACCATGAAGAATTCGTCCCAGTTGTTGGAGACGATGCTGAGGAACTTCACCCGCTCCAGGAGGGGCACCGACGGATCTTCGGCCTCATCGAGGACGCGCTCGTTGAAGGCCAGCCAGCTCAACTCGCGGTTAAGCAAGTGTTCTGGCTTGGGCAGGGAGCGGGTCATGGGGGCAGTATCGCGCCGGGGCGTGACGGGGGTGTGACTTCAGGGGGGGACCCCGCAATTGTCGTTGATTTTCATGGGTTTCGGTGAGAAGCTGTCCCTTCGCCCCTCGGGGCGTTGAAAACCAGAAACCGGGCCGAGGAGGCCCGCACCCCAACGAGAGGGCCCGTCCGAGGGACTGGGCCAGGTAGGAGGAACCATGAACAACGACGTGATCGTCGTATCCAAGCGCGAAACCTTCGGCAAGACCGCCATGCGCGAGCTGCGCAACAGCGGCATGCTGCCCGCGGTCGTCTACGGCCTGGGCGAGCCCCCCGTCGCCATCGCCATCAGCCCCAAGACCGTGGCCCGCATCATCGCCAGCGAGGCCGGGATGAACTCCGTGGTCTACCTTCAGCGCGAGGGCACGGACATCAAGCGCCACGTGATCATCAAGGACGTGCAGCGTGACCCCGTCACCGGCCGCCTGCGCCACGTGGACTTCATGCGCGTGGACCCCGAGCACAAGGTGCGCGTGAAGGTGCCGGTCAAGCTCATCGGCGTGCCCTATGGCGTGAAGACCCAGGGCGGCATGCTGGACTTCGTCCACCGCGTCATCGAGATCGAGTGCCTGCCCAGCCTGATCCCCGCGCACGTGGACGTGAACGTCGAGGCCCTGAAGGTCGGCGACTCCATCCGCTTCGACCAGCTCGGTCTGGCCTCCACCCTGCGCATCCTGGGCGACGCCCATGAGGTCGTGGCCGCCGTCCACGGCAAGCCCGCCGAGGAGGAGGTCCCCGCGGCCGAGACCGGGGCCGCCGAGCCCGAGGTGGTGGGCGGCAAGGGCAAGAAGGACAAGAAGTAGCCTTTCCCCTCCTGGAGTACCTGCGCGGGCGCCGAGAGGCGCCCGCGGTGTCTTGAGCCCGAGCCCAAAGCCCGAAGCCTCCATGTGGACCCTCGTCCCCCTCGGCAACCCCGGCCCCGACTACACCGCCACCCGCCACAACCTGGGGCGGCTGATGCTGCAGCGCTGGATGGAGGACCGGGGCCTGGCCCCGAAGCCCTCGAAGCGCTTCCCGTCGGGCGGCCTCTACCCGCTCACGGACCGCCTCCAGGCCCTGGTGCCTACCACCTATATGAACCTGAGCGGCGAGGCCTGCGCCCAGGCGGATGGTGCCGGCGTCTATGCCCGGCGCATGGTGCTGCTCTACGACGACAAGGACCTGCCCCTGGGCCTGGGCCGCTTCCGCCTGGACGGCAGCGACGGGGGCCACAACGGGCTGAAGTCCGTGTTCCACCACCTGGGCACGGAAAAGGTCGCCCGCCTGCGCCTGGGCATCGGGCCCTTCCAGCGGCCGCTGCACGAGTTCGTGCTGGGGGAGTGGACCGAGGGCGAATGGGATCGCATCGAGGCCATGGACACACCCTTCAGAGCCTTCCTGGACCGGCTGGCCTCAGCGGAGGACCTCGGCGGGCTGGCGAACCAAGTCAATGGCGAGGCGTTCTGGGGTGCGAAAAGCAATGGTCCTGCAGGCGACGGGGCTAATGATTAACCGTCCTCTCGCGCCACACCACAAGCTGGCGAACCGAAAGCGTACCCACCACACATCCATCCCAGGATCGAGTCGAAGCCTCATCTTTGGCGAGAAAGGCGAGTGGGACGGGGCTCGGGCGTGTGCCTTTTTCGGTGAGCAGCTCAATGCCCAGCATCCGCACAGCCGGATTGGGGTGATGCAGGAGCCCAGAAAACTCCCGAGTTGTGCCGAAATTTGAGTACCAATCGTAGAGTTCTGAGAACCCCGTCTTCGTACCCACGTATCCCGCGGAATACCCGTAGTGGTCCAATCCGTGGAGGCGTTGGTGGGCCTCGATCCAGTTCGAAATTCCGTGATTCGAGAAGAGCAAGCCAGGCAGAACGGGATCAAACCTAGCGGGTTGCCCAGACGGCTGAGACGTTTGGGCCTGGAGCGATCCCTGAGCCAGAACAAAGAAGAGGATTGCTGCCCTGTCATGGAGTTGCATGGGATCTCCAAGGAGTTCATCTAGCTTGTACACCAGAGGTATTCCGGGTTCCCGACGGGGGCGGGATTCATTGAGACCTCCAGCTGATGAAATGACGTTGAAATTCATGAGATTCAATGGGAAACTACCCCTTCGCACCGCCATCGCGGCGGAAAGCGTCTCTTCCTTGCTCCGCCGGTCCGTTTGGGCCACCCATGACGGGGCTTCACATCCACAAGGAGGAAGCATGCGTCTCTACGAGACCATCTTCATCGCCTCCCCCGTGCTGACCGACGAGCAGGCCGACGAGCTCGTCAAGCACTTCGAGGGGGTCATTGCCGAGCAGGGTGGCGAGCTGCTCAAGACCGACAAGTGGGGCCGCAAGAAGCTGGCCTACGAGGTCAATAAGTTCCAGGAGGGCATCTACACCCTCTTCGAGATGAACGCCGGGCCGTCCCTCGTGGCCGAGCTCGAGCGCCGTTTCCGCAACCACGACTCCGTGCTGAAGTTCCTCACGGTCCGCATGGACGAGGACGCCAAGGCCGCCACCCGCCAGAAGGCCCGCTACGAGCGCGAAGGCGCCCGGAAGGCCAAGGCCGGCATCAAGGAGCGCACCGCTGAAGAGGTGATGGGATGAAGCGCCGCACCGACGGAAAGGGCAAGCCCAAGAAGAAGAAGCAATTTGGCGGACGGCGCAGCAAGTTCTGCAAGTTCTGCGTCGAGAAGTCCACCCTCGTGGACTACAAGGACGTGAAGACGCTCTCCGCCTTCACCCCCGAGCGCGGCAAGGTGCTGCCCCGCCGCACCAGCGGCGTCTGCGCCCAGCACCAGCGCATGCTCGTGGAAGCCATCAAGCGCGCCCGCAACATTGCGCTGCTGCCTTTCGCGACCGACTAGGTCGGTCCCTACTCCTGCGAAAAGGCCGCCTCCGGGCGGCCTTTTCCGTGTTCGACCCACTATCCTGGAACCATGGCCGACGAGACCCCCAAGCCCCTGAACCTGCCGCCGCCGCTGCGCAAGCAGAAGGCGGTGCTGGCCGCCTGGAAGCCGCTGCTGGCGAACTGGGTCGTGCCCGGCGCGGGGTACTGGATCATCGGACAGAAGGGCCGCGCCAAGGCGATGTTCGCCGTCTACGTCCTCTTCTGCGTCCTCGGTTTCTGGCAGATGAAGGCGGGCGCCGGCGACGGCCCCGTGGGCGGCGTCTACACGCCGGTCTTCGACCCCTTCCAGTGGATGCCCACCCTGGGCGCCGCCGCCACCGCGGGCATCGGCCCCATCTACGGCCTCTTCGCCTGGATGTTCGGCGGCAGCGCCGCCGAGCCCGTGCGCAACCTCACCCAGGAGTACGGCGCCAGCTACGTGATGGTGGCGGGGCTGCTCAACTGGCTCTGCTGCTTCGACATCTTCGACCGCGTCACGGGGCGCTGGGTCTGGCGCCTTCCGAAGGACGAGCAGGAGGCGCTGGCCGAAGCCAACGTGAAGCCCGAGGCCTGACCTACCCTTCGCTCTTCAGCGTCTTCGCCAGCAGCTGCGCCCGGATGAAGGCGTCCAGGTCTCCGTCCAGCACTTTCTGGGTCTGGCTGGTCTCTTCTCCGGTGCGGTGGTCCTTCACCATCTGGTAGGGCTGCAGGACGTAGGAGCGGATCTGGGAGCCCCAGGCGACGTCGGCCTTCTCGCCGCTGGCGGCGGCCACCTTCTCCTCGAACTTTCGGCGTTCGAGCTCATAGAGCCGGGCCTTGAGCACCTTCATGGCGGTCGCGCGGTTCTTGATCTGGCTGCGCTCGTTCTGGCAGCTCACCACGATGCCCGTGGGCAGGTGGGTGAAGCGCACGGCGCTTTCCGTGCGGTTCACGTGCTGCCCGCCGGCGCCGCTGGCGCGGAAGACGTCGATCTTGAGGTCCTTCTCGGGGATGTCGATCTCGATGGTGTCGTCCAGCTCGGGGCTCACGTAGACCGCGGCGAAGCTGGTGTGGCGGCGCTTGGCGGCGTCGAAAGGGCTGATGCGCACCAGGCGGTGCACGCCCGCCTCGGCCCTCAGGTAGCCGTAGGCGAAGGGGGCCTCCACGGTGAAGGTGGCGCCCTTGATGCCCGCCTCCTCCCCGTCCTGGTAGTCGATCATCTCGGTCTTCCAGCCCTTCGATTCGCAGTAGCGCAGGTACATGCGCAGCAGCATGGCCGCCCAGTCCTGGCTCTCGGTGCCGCCCGCGCCGGGCGCGATGGCCACGATGGCGTTGTTCTTGTCCAGCTCGCCGCTGAGCATCATCCGCAGCTCGGCGTCCTCCACTGTGCGCCGCAGTTCGGCCTCCACGGCCGTGGCCTCGCCGAGCATGGCGTCATCCTCCTTCGACAGCTCCAGGGCCGTCTCCAGGTCCTCCAGGCCGCCGTCCAGCTTCTTGGCCAGGGCCAGGTCCGCCTGGAGCTGCCCGCGCTGCTGGAGGATGGGTCGGGCGGCGTCCGGGTCGTCCCAGAAGCCCGGGGCCAGGGTGCGCTCCTCGGCCTGCTCCAGCTCCAGGGCCTTCCGCTCGGGGTCCAGGTGGGCGTGGAGCTGCCGCACCCGCGGTTCGAGTTCGGCCTTGGCCCGGTTGAGGCTTTCGTAGTCCATGCGAGGTCCGGAAGGGCTGGACCCCGCGCGGGCCCAGCCCTCCATCTTATCGGAAGGGGCCCGCGGCCCCGCGGGTTAACCTGGAGGGATGGCAGCGGAAGCCCCTCTTCCCCAGGTAGAGCCGGCCTTTCGGGGGACTCGACCCGGAAG
>JBDIBF010000118.1:0-7144 GCA_039812765.1 Holophagaceae bacterium | reverse complement strand
CCGCCCTGTCGGCCTTTGTCGAGGACGCGCGGCGCAGCGGGGACTGGCGCGAGGTGGAGCCCATGCTGCAGGCCACCTACGACCAGGACCTGGAGTTCCTCCAGACCCTCCAGGCCGCCGCCGAGGAGGACGCCGGCGCCCGGGGCGGATCCCAGGTGAAGCTGGGCGCCGCCTTCGGCTTCGGCGGGTGGACCGGCGAGGTCGCCCTGCTGGTGGAGGCCAAGCTTCGGCTGGGCAAGGGCGCCGAGGCCGACCGCCTCGTGCGGGAGGTCTTCGCGCGCGTGCCCAACCCTTCGGCCGCCCGCATGGCCGCCAACCTGGCCCGCGCCTGCGGCGCCGCGGGCCTGGGGGACGCCTGGGAGCGGCTGGGACGGTAGGGCCGGGGCCGATACCCTCTTCCCATGAACAAGGGACGGCTCGAAGCCTTCAGCGACGGGGTGCTGGCCATCATCCTCACCATCATGGTGCTGGAGCTGAGGCCCCCCCAGGAGACCGCCTGGTCGGGCCTGCGGCCCCTGTTGCCCAAGGTGCTCAGCTACGTGCTGTCCTTCGTCTTCCTGGGCATCTACTGGAACAACCACCACCACCTGCTCCACGCCGCCCAGAAGGTGAACGGGCGGATCCTTTGGGCCAACCTGCACCTGCTTTTCTGGCTCAGCCTCCTGCCCTTCACCACCGCGTGGATGGGCGAGCACGGCCTCCACGCGGTGCCCGTGGCCCTCTACGGGATCAACTGCCTCCTGTCAGGCGTCGCCTACTTCCTGCTGAGCCTGGCCCTGGTGGCCCACCACGGCGCCGACTCCACGCTCGCCCGGGCCCTGGGCCGGGACGTCAAGGGCAAGGCCTCCGTGGCCATCTACGCCCTGGCCATTCCCCTCGCCTTCATGGCCCCGCCGGGCGCCGTCGCCTGCTATGTCGCCGTGGCCCTGATGTGGCTCCTGCCGGACCGGCGCATCGAGAGGGCGGTGGACTGATCCCCGGCCGCTGCGGGCCTTCGCGGGGGGTGGCTGGTCCAGGAGAACGGTCCGTTCGCCCGGGCGAGGGGGTGACTGGTGTCACGGAACCGGCGGATCGGTTGACATGGCCCGGGCCCTGGGTCCGGGCGAAGGCCTTCCCCGGCGGCGCTTCTCCGACCGCGGCGTCGGGCCCGCGGCCTTTGCCGCGTGCCTGCTCTGGCTCGTCTCCTGGGGCTTCTGCGGCAAGCTCGGCGGCATCATGGTCTTCGGCAACGAGGCCACCAACAAGGCGGCCCTGGCGCTCGAGGCCGCGCGCAAGGCGGACGCGGAGGCGGAGCTCCCCATCCGGGCCCTGGACTACGCCAGCCTCGAGCCCGCCCAGGACGCGCCCTTCCGCACGCCCGCCCACGGCGGACGCTGGGGGCGGGTCTGGGTCACCGCCTCGGGCATCGACGCCTACCGGAAGGGCGGGCCCCTGCCCACCGGAGCGTACGCGGTGCTCAGCACGGTGGAGGACGCGAAGGGCAGGCCCGGGGTGGACCCCGGACCCCTCTTCATGCGGGAGACGCTGGAGGGCGGAGGCTCGGCCTTCGTCTTCTACTGGCCCCGGGTCCCGGAGTCCCGCCGCGCGGAGACCGGCGGGGAGGACGCGGCCTATTGGCGGAGCCCCAGCCCGAAGGTGGCCGCCTGCGCGCGCTGCCACGCCGGTTCGGGCCCGGCCTCCCGGTCCCGGGACTGAGTGAGGCATGCCGGAAGGTTCCGGCTTACACTGGCCCACCTTCCAGGAGTCCCCATGGTCCCCGTCGAAGCGCTCTGGCGCCCCATCCTGCTGTCCGCCCTCTTCATCTTCCTCCTCAGCAACATCCTGTGGATGGCCCTGCCCTTCTGGCATGCGAAGGACTACAGGAAGCTCCCCAACGAGGCTGACGCCCTGAAGGCCTTCGAAGGCGCGGAGGGAGGCCAGTACGTCGTGCCCTGCCTGGACTGGAAGACGGCCACCGAGGAACAGAAGGCCGCCTGCCAGAAGGGTCCCATGGGATTCCTCATCCTGCGGGCACCGGGCGGCTTTTCCTTCCCCGGCGCCCTGGCGAAGTACGCCCTCTACTGCGTCTTCATGGTGGCGGTGTGCGCCTACCTCGCGGGCCTCGCCCTGCCCGCCGGGGCCCACTACACGCAGGTCTTCCGCGTGGTGGGCACCACCGGCGTCCTGGCCTTCTCCTTCGGGGACCTTCCCAACGCCATCTGGTACGGGAAGCCCGGCACCGTGGCGATGAAGACCGTGGTGGACGGCATCCTCAGCGGCCTGCTCATGGCCGGCACCTTCGGGTGGCTCTGGCCGAAGTAGGGTCCGCCCCCGGGCGTGCACGGTCCATCCCCGGGGCGTGGCTCCCCGGCCCTGGTCTGGCGACGATGCGAGGGGAGGTCCCGTGACTCCGCTCCTGATGCTGCTCCTGCCGCCCCCGACCGCCGCCCCCGGGATCTCCTTCCACCGGGCGGCCGCCCAGCCCATCCGCTACCACCTGGCCCTGCCGGAGGGATGGACTTCCGCGCGGACCTGGCCGGTGGTCGTGGCGATCCCCGACGCCCACCGGGACTTCGAGGCGAACCTCCGCCGCTTCGTGGCCGCCCGCGGCCCCCGCCCCTACATCCTCGTGGCGCCGGAAGTGGTCACCTGCGGGGGTGTCTCCGGCCAGGTCTCGCCCCCCCACACCTACAGCCCCGCGGAGTGGGCCCGGATCCATCAGGCCGGCGACTTCGAGTACGACGACGCCAGCTTCTCCGCGGTGCTCGCCGAGGTGCAGGCCCGGTGGAAGGGGGAGCCCGGGGCCTTCCTCACCGGGTGGGAGGCCGGGGCCCACACGGTGTGGGCCCAGGCCTTCCGGCATCCGGAGCGCTGGCGGGCGGTGGCCGTGGTGAGCCCCAACTACCAGGGCCGGGGCGTGTCCGAGGCGCTGTTCTCGAAGGACCCGGCCCGGGGCGGCCTGCCCCTCAAAATCTTCTGGTGCGGCGCCCCTTCCGAGGAGGAAGCCAAGGGCTACCCCTTCTTCCGGGCCCAGGCGGCCCGGGCCCTCTCGGAGGCCCGGGGCCATGGATTCGCCCCGGAGCCCGACGTGGTCGTGCCGGGTGCGCCCCACGGCCCCGCCTGCGAGGCGGTGCTCGGCTGGTTCGACCGCATCCGGTCCGGCGCAAGGCCCTGAATCCGCCCCGGTCCCGGGGTGGCGTTCCCGGCCGAGCCGCCCTTCCCTACACTGGGCGGACCCGCCGGAGGCCCGCGTGACGTCCTATCCCCACCTGCTCGCGCCCCTGGACCTCGGCTTCACCACCCTGCGCAACCGCGTGCTCATGGGCTCCATGCACACGGGGCTGGAGGAGGAGAAGGGCGGGTTCCAGAAGCTGGCGGCCTTCTACGCCGAGCGCGCCCGGGGCGGCGTGGGCCTCATCGTCACCGGCGGCATCTCGCCGACCCTCACCGGCCGGCTCGCGCCCTTCTCCGCCGACCTGATGTGGCCCTGGCAGGTGAAGCGCCACCGGCTCGTCACCGAGGCCGTGCACCGGGAGGGCGGCAAGATCGCCATGCAGATCCTCCACGGGGGCCGCTACAGCTACCACCCCTTCCAGGTCTCGGCCTCGGCGGTGAAGTCCCCCATCACGCCCTTCAAGCCCCGCGCCCTCAGCGCCGGGGGCGTGGAGCGCACCATCCGCGCCTACGCCCGCTGCGCCCGCCTGGCCCGGGAGGCCGGCTACGACGGCGTCGAGATCATGGGCAGCGAGGGCTACCTCATCAACCAGTTCATCGTGGCGCGCACCAACCGGCGCACCGACGCCTGGGGCGGCGGCTTCGAGCACCGCATGCGCTTCCCCGTGGAGATCGTCAGGGCGGTGCGGGAGGCCGTGGGCCGCGACTTCATCATCGTCTACCGCCTGTCCATGCTGGACCTCGTGCCCGACGGCTCGACGTGGGAGGAGGTCGTCCAGCTCGCGAAGGCGGTGGAGGCCGCCGGCGCCTCGGTCCTCAACACCGGCATCGGCTGGCACGAGGCGCGGGTGCCCACCATCGCCACCGTGGTGCCCCGGGGCGCCTTCACCTGGGTGACCCGGAAACTCAAAGGCGAGGTGGGCATCCCGCTCGTCACCACCAACCGCATCAACACGCCGGAAGTGGCGGAGGGCATCCTCGCCTCCGGCGACGCGGACATGGTCTCCATGGCGCGGCCCCTGCTGGCCGACGGCGAGTTCGTGAAGAAGTCCGCGGAGGGGCGCGCGGGGGAGATCAACACCTGCATCGCCTGCAACCAGGCCTGCCTGGACCACGTCTTCGAGCAGAAGCGCGCCACCTGCCTCGTGAATCCCCGGGCCTGCTATGAAACGGAACTCGCCTTCCCCACCGCGCTGGCCTCGCGGCGCATCGCCGTGGTGGGCGGGGGCGCCGCCGGGCTCAGCTTCGCCTGCCACGCCGCCGAGCGCGGCCACTTGATCACCCTCTTCGAGGCGTCCGCCGACATCGGCGGCCAGTTCGCCCTCGCGGCGAAGGTGCCCGGCAAGGAGGAGTTCCTCGAGACCCTGCGGTACTTCCGGCAGCGCCTCGCGAAGGCCGGCGTGGAGCTGCGGCTCAACACGCGGGCCGAGGCCGCGGAGCTGGAGCGCTTCGATGCCGTCGTGCTCGCCACCGGGGTCCTGCCCCGCGTGCCGGACATCCCCGGCATCGACCATCCCAAGGTGGTGTCCTACCCCGACGCCCTGCTGGGCCGGAAGCCCGTGGGCGCGAAGGCCGCCATCATCGGCGCCGGGGGCATCGGCTTCGACATGGCGGAGTTCCTCGTGCAGGACGGCGTGGCGCCCACCCGGGACGAGTACCTGGCGGAGTGGGGCGTGGATGCCGCCTATGCCCGACCCGGCGGCCTGCTGGAGAAGCCCGGCGGCCCGCACCCCAGGCGCGAGGTCTACCTCTGCCAGCGCAAGTCCGACCGCATGGGGGCGAGCCTGGGCAAGACCACGGGCTGGATCCACCGCGCCGCGGTGAAGGCCGCCAGGGTGAAGATGCTGTCGGGCGTCACCTACCTGCGCATCGACGACCAGGGCCTGTGGATCCGGGAGTCCGGGTCGACGGAGGAGCGCTGCCTCGAGGTGGACTCCGTGGTGAACTGCTCCGGCCAGCTGAGCCGCGTGGAGCTGAGGAAGCCCCTGGAGGAGATGGGCCTCGAGGTCCACGTCATCGGCGGCGCCGCCCTGGCGGCGGAGCTGGACGCCAAGCGCGCCATCCGCGAGGGGGCCGAGCTGGCGGCGCGGATCTGAACTTGCACGCGCTCCCTGAGGTCACTGCCGCCCAGGCCCGCCGCCTGCTGATGGGCGCCCAGGGCCTGCTGGACGACCCGGCGCGGCGCGCCGGGAAGGCCGTCCTCGGCAGGCTCATTGAGCGGCTGGGCTTCGTGCAGGTGGACACCATCAACGTGCTGGAGCGGGCGCACCACCTGACCCTGCACACGCGCCTGGACGGCTACCGCCAGGCCCACCTGGAGGCGCTCTCGGGGCCGGGCGGGGCGCTCTTCGAGGCCTTCACCCACGACGCCTCGCTGGTGCCCGTGGGCTGGTACCCGCAGTGGAAGCCCCGCTTCCGCCGGGACGCCGCGCGGCTGCGGGATTCGCCCTGGTGGCAGCACCACTTCCGTGGCACCGAAGCTGAGCAGGTGATCCGCCACGTGCGCGAGCGCATCGCCGCCGAGGGGCCGCTGAAGAGCTCGGACTTCGAGCATCCCGAGAAGCGCGGGCCCTGGTGGGGCTGGAAGCCGCAGAAGGCCGCGCTGGACTTCCTGTGGCTCACCGGCGAGCTGGCCGTCGCCGGGCGCGAGAAGTTCCAGAAGCGCTACGACCTCGCCGAGCGCGTGCATCCCGAAGGCCATGGGCAGCCGGAGCCGTCCGAAGCGGAGCATGTGGCCTGGGCCTGCGCCTCGGCCCTGGAACGCCTGGGCACCACCACGCCGCGGGAGCTGGCGGACTTCTGGGACTGCCTTGGGATCGCCCAGGCCAAGGCCTGGTGCGAGGCCGAGGCGACGGCCGGGCGCCTCGCGCGGGTGCGGCTCGAGGGCGTGAAGGGCGCGGCCTTCGCCGTGCCGGACTGGGAGGCGCGGCTGCGCCGGCTGCCCGAGGCCCCGGACCGCACCCGCCTGCTCTGCCCCTTCGACCCCGTGCTGCGGGACCGCGCCCGGGCCCTGCGCCTCTTCGGCTTCGACTACCGCTTCGAGGCCTTCGTGCCGGAGCCGAAGCGCCAGTACGGCTACTTCGTCCTGCCGATCCTCGAGGGCGAGCGCCTCGTGGGCCGCCTGGACCCGAAGCTCCACCGGGACCGCGGCGTGCTGGAGGTGAAGGGCCTCTGGTGGGAGCCCGGCATCAAGCCCACCAAGGCGCGGCTGCGGGGCCTGGAGGAGGCGCTCGCCCGGCTGGCGGACCTCACGGCGGCGGAAGGCATCGCCTGGGCGCGCGGGAGCCGCTGATGGGCCCCACCGCGCCCTGGCTCGATCCGGATCTGCTGCCCGAAGCCAGCCTCGGGGGCGACTGGGGCGTGCACTGGCATGGCGAGTCCCACCCCATGAGCCTGGACGCTATCCTCGCGTCCCTTCGGCGGGAGGATGCCAAGGACGTCGCCCCCATCCGGTGGGTCGAAGGGGACGGCGCATCCAGGGTGAGGCCCATCCAGGAAGTCCCGGCCCTCCGGCCGATCCTGGCCGAGTCCCACGAGAAGGCCTTTGACCAAGCCCTCGCGTCCGAGGGGCGTGCCACCCTCCTGCTGGGGGCGGTCTGCGCGATCCTGCTCGCCGTGCCGCTCCTGCGGAGCGGGATCTTCCTTCCCGCGATCTTCTTCCTGCAGTCCCTGGCGGGGTACATCGAGGCCCGGCGCGCTCGCAGGATGCTCCGGGAGGACCCCGACCGGTTCTTCCTGCAGAGGGCCCTGGAGGCCCGTTACACCCTCTGGCTCGCCTCCTCCCGCCCCCGGGAGCGCTGGCGCGTCTACGCCTTCGCACTGGCCTGGGTCCTGCTCTTCCTGATCCAGGTCTTCGTGGGCATGGACGATGCCGTCGCGCGGGCGGCCCTCGTCAAGCCCAGGGTCCTGGCCGGCGAGCCGTGGAGGCTGCTGACGGGGACCATGCTGCACGGCAACCTCATGCACATCTTCATGAACGTCTCGGCCTGGC
>JBDIBF010000117.1:0-7240 GCA_039812765.1 Holophagaceae bacterium | reverse complement strand
CGGAGGCCGGCGGCCTCGCGCTTCGCGGCGACCTCGTCCTCGGAGGCCCCGCAGAAGGCGGCGATCTGCCCGTCGCTGAAGCCCGCGCGCTTGGCCCGCTCCAGCAGGTCGGCGGGCAGGCGGTCCAGGGTGAAGCCCCGGAGCCGGCCCTCCATGTGGACGATCTCCTCCATCTCCTGCAGGAACCACGGAGTGATCTTCGTGAGGCGGTGCAGCTCGTCCAGGGTGTGGCCCGCCTTGAGGGCGTGGTAGAGCCAGAAGATGCGCTGGGGGCCGGGGATCAGCAGGTGCTCCCGCAGGCGGCCCAGGTCCAGCTTGCCCTCCAGGCTGCCGCTGAGGCCGGGGTGGCCCTCCTCCAGGGAACGCAGCCCCTTCTGCAGCGCCTCCTGGAAGGAGCGGCCGATGGCCATCACTTCGCCCACGCTCTTCATCTGGGTGCCGAGCACCTTCTCGGCCTGGGGGAACTTCTCGAAGGTGAAGCGGGGGATCTTCACCACGATGTAGTCCAGCGCCGGCTCGAAGGCGGCCTTGGTGCGCCCCGTGATGACGTTCGGCAGCTCCCAGAGCCGGTAGCCCAGGGCCAGCTTGGTGGCCACCCAGGCGATGGGGAAGCCGGTGGCCTTGGAGGCCAGGGCCGAACTGCGGCTGACCCGCGGGTTCATCTCGATGACGATGATGCGGCCGTCCTCGGGGTTCAGCGCGAACTGGATGTTGGAGCCGCCGGTCTCGACCCCCACGCCGCGGATCACGGCGAGCGCGGCGTTGCGCATGCGCTGGTACTCGGGATCCGTGAGGGTCAGGGCCGGCGCCACGGTGATGGAGTCGCCGGTGTGGACGCCCATGGGGTCGAGGTTCTCGATGGAGCAGATGACCTCGACGTTGTCGTCCAGGTCGCGCACGACCTCGAGCTCGAACTCCTTCCAGCCCAGGATGCTCTCCTCGATGAGGAGCTGCTTCGTGGGGCTGAGGTCCAGGCCCCGGGCGCAGATGGTCTCGAACTCCTCGATGTTGTAGGCGATGCCGCCGCCCGAGCCCCCCAGGGTGAAGGAGGGCCGGATGATGGCGGGGAACCCGGTCGTCTCCACCAGGGCCTTGGCCTCCGCCATGCTGTGGGCGAAGCCGCCCCGGCAGGTCTCCAGGCCCAGGCTGTCCATCAGCTCCTTGAAGAGCTTGCGGTCCTCCCCCTTCGCGATGGCCTCGGGCTGGGCGCCTATGAGCTTCACCCCGGTCCGGGCCAGCAACCCGGAATGGTGGGCCTCCATGGCCAGGTTGAGGGCCGTCTGGCCGCCCACGGTGGGCAGGATGGCATCGGGCCTCTCGGCCTCCAGCACCTTCTCCAGCACCTTCAGTGTGAGGGGCTCGAGGTAGGTGGCGTCGGCCCGGGAGGGGTCCGTCATGATGCTCGCCGGGTTGGAGTTCAGCAGGATGGTGCGGATGCCCTCCTCCCGCAGGGCCTTCAGGGCCTGGGTGCCCGAGTAGTCGAACTCGCAGGCCTGGCCGATCTGGATGGGGCCGCTGCCCAGCACCAGGACCGAGTGGATGTCAGTGCGCTTAGGCATGGGCGGCCTCCAGCATCGACACGAAGCGGCCGAAGGCGCTCCTCGCGTCATGGGGTCCCGGGCTCGCCTCGGGATGGTGCTGCAGGGAGAAGATAGGAAGCGTTTTGTGCCGCAGGCCCTCCACCGTGCCGTCGCTGAGGTGCTTGTGGGTCACCTCGATCTCCGGGGGCAGGCTGGCCTCGTCCACGGCGAAGCCGTGGTTCTGGGCGGTGATCTCGATGCGCCCCGTGATCAGGTCGTGCACCGGCTGGTTGGCGCCCCGGTGGCCGAACTTGAGCTTGAAGGTCCGCCCCCCGAAGGCGTGGCCCAGGAGCTGGTGGCCCAGGCAGATGCCGAAGACCGGCCGCTGGCCGATGAGCTTCTCCACCTCCTTCTGCATCCCCGGCAGGGCGCCGGGGTCGCCGGGGCCGTTGCTGAGGAAGACCCCGTGGAAGCGCGGGGCGAGCAGCTCGGATGCCGGCGCGTCCCAGGGGAAGACCTCGAGATGAAGCCCTGAGGCGGAGAGCTGCTTCAGGATCGAGGCCTTGATGCCGCCGTCCAGCACCGAGACCCGGAACGCCGCCCCCTCGAGCGGGATCTCGTAGCGGTCCTTGCAGCTCACCTCGGCGCACAGCGCCTGGCCCGCCATGTCCGGCAGGGCGGCGGCCTTCAGGGCGCCGGCCTCCACGCTGCCCTCGCCCTCGGTCCAGACGAGGCCGGGCTGGGAGCCCGCGTCCCGCAGGTGCCGGGTCAGGGCCCGGGTGTCCAGGTCCGTCATCACGGGAATCCGGTGGCGCTTGAGCCAGCCCCCCAGGTCGCTCTCCGAGAGCGTGTGGTCCGGGGTGCCCGTGAGGCGCCGGCACAGGAGCGCCGTGGCCCAGGGCCGAGGCGCCTCGTTCAGGTCCGCGTGGACGCCGTAGATGCCCTGCTCGGGGAAGGTCATGGTGACCATCTGCCCCGCGAAGCTGGGGTCCGTGAGGATCTCCTGGTAGCCGGCCATGGCGGTGGTGAAGACCGCCTCGCCGCTGCCGCCGAATCCCAGGGGCGCCCGGCCGCGGAAGACCGTGCCGTCCTTCAGGATCAGGTGCGCGCGCATGCAACCTCCAGGGAACAAGGAGGGTCTGGATGTCATCAGCCTTGCGCGGATCGACCATCGTCCGCCCGCGGCTTCCCGGACCTTGACGATCCTACCGGAGGCGTTCCTTCAGTTCATCGCTTTAAATGCCCTGCCGCCCTTGCCACAATGGAGGTTTCCCCGTGAGGCCGATGCGCGTCCATCCCCTGGCCGTGGTGCTGCTCCTGGTCCCCGGGGAAGGGTCGGCCATCGCCCAGGCGAAGCCGCCCCAGGGGCTGCCCGCCCCCGGGCCGCCGAGCTGGGACGCCTTCCTCGCCCAGCAGCGCGGCGACAACCAGGCGGTCTCCTTCGGCCCCATGGGCATCGACGGGCGCTGGGTAATGGTGCTGCGCCCCGAGGACGCCAAGGACGCCTGGTGGCTCGCCGACGACACCTTCCGGCGGCTGCAGGCCACCCAGGAGTTCCGCGTGGTGCAGCTCAACGCCGCCACCGCCAGGGACCTTTGGGCGGAGCGGGGCTGGAACACCGACGCGAAGTGGATCCTGCTGGATCCCCCCGCGGAGAAGATCAAGGAGCTGAACGGGCGCCCCACGGGCGACCAGCTCCTCGCGGAATTGAAGGGACTGGGCTTCCAGCCCCGCTGGGAACGGCGGGACGCCTTCCTGCGGGACCACCCGGACCACGGGGAGGCCCTGGCCGAGGCCGCCCAGGAGAACCTCGCCCTCGTCCTCACCCGCTACCAGCAGTACCAGAAGGAGGGCCGCATCGTCCGCGAGGAGGCCGCGCAGACCACCGGGGCCGCCGGCGGGATGGGCTTCGGCAACTTCTTCGGCCGCAGCGGGGCCATGACCTTCGCCACGGGCTCGGACCCCAGCGGCGCGGCCCTCGCCGACGAGGCCTTCGCCGAGGCCGCGGAGGCGCTGGGCAGGGTCGTGGAGGTTCCAGGCTGGACCCAGGCGCCGAACCTCTTCCTGGCCGCCATGGCCTTCCAGGGCATGGGCGCCGGCCAGTCCCCGAGGATGCGCGCCGTGGCTTCGCGCATGGCCGACCAGCTCCTCGACGGACTGGTGCGCGATCCCCACGACCCGATGCTCTGGGCGCAGTTCGGCGGCGTGGCCAGGGCCGCGGGACTGAGTCCCCTGGACGCCTTCCGGAAGGTGGTGCCGGTGCCCGGCCAGCCCTGGCCGCCCATGCCCCTGGTGAACGCGGTGATGCAGGAGTTCGAAGGGCGGGAGGACTGGGAAGGCGCCCTGGCCTTCCTCCGGGAGTTCGAGGGCCTCGCGTCCGATCCCTTCCTCTCGAAGGAGGCCTGGCGGACCCACACGGGGCTGCGGGCCGAGCTGGAGGTGCAGAAGGCGCGCTGCCTGGCCCGGCTGGGGCGCTGGAACGAGGTGGGCCCCGCGATCCAGGAGGTGCAGCGGTGGGCCGGCGCCCGCTGGGAAGGCGAATTCACCCGGCGGCTGCGCTTCGCCATCCCCGAGCTCCGCAACAGCCAGAAGGAGGCCTTCCAGGCCCTGCTCGACGCCGACGCCCTGCCGGACCTGCCGGCCCCCGCGCCGCCACCGCCGCTGCGCCTCGCCCTGGTGGGCACGCCGGTCTGGAAGGAGAGCTGGGACCGCCTGCGGAAGGCGGGACCCCTCCAGCCATGGTCCCCGTCCGAACTGGTGTGGGACGACCTGGGCGCCCCGGCGGCCGAGGCCCTGCGCCGGAAACAGGGCTGGCCGGCGGAGCCCGCGCGCTACGTGCTGCTTCGGGGCGACGAGGTGCTCCAGTCCGGCGTCGGATGCCCCTACCCCGAGGATCTCGCCGCGAAGCTCGCGGCCCTCGCCCCCAGCCTCTACCAGCGCCTGGGCGAGATCATCCGGCGCGACCCGGACCACCTCGCGGCCCGCCGCGCCCGGGCGGCCCTGGCCCTGGACCGCATGCCCAACGGCCACCTCGAGCCCCAGCTCGCCGAGGACGCCCGCCTCGGGAAGGTGGCGCCGGAGGTCCGCACCAAGGCCTGGACGCCGAACCCCCAGCTCTGGCAGTGGAACGCCCTCAAGGTGCTGCCCGAGGCCGACCGGGAGCTCCGGTCCTGGCCCACGCGCACCTCCGCCTGGAGGCTCTGGATGGCCTGGGCGCGGTTCCACCCGGCGAACCCTTCGCCCCTCAGCTTCGCGCGCACCCTGCCGGTGTGGGGATCCGAGGGCCGCTGGGCCAGCCGCCTGCCCAAGGAGGTGCATGCGACGGTGGCGGAGGAGCTTCGCACCGCCGGCCGCTTCGAGGAGATGCGGGCCTGGTTCCAGGAGGCCTGGGACGGCCTGGACAAGAGGCCCCTGCCCGCCTTCAGGGCCTTCGGCGCCTTCCGGAACGCCATCCTCCAGCGGCGCCGGGAGCAGGGCGAGTCCATCGCCGCGCCCCTGAAGGAGGCCCTCACCGTGCTCCGCCGCACGGCGGAGGTGAAGCTCGTGGACGAGGCCCTGCGCGAGATGCTCGGCTCGCCGGACCCCTCCCAGGAGCCCGCCACCGTCGAGGCGCCCAGGCCAGGCCAGCGGCGTGGCCAGGGCCCGGGCGGCATCGGTCCGGGGGGCTTCGGTCCCGGCGGCTTCCCCGGCCGCGGACGGGGCCAATGACGCCCTGGAGCGGCGACGACGTCTGGTTCATGCAGAAGGCCCTGGACGAGGCCTGGGAGGCCGAGCGCCGGGACGAGGTGCCCATCGGCGCCGTGCTGGTGAGCGAGGGCCTGCTGGTGGGCCGAGGCCACAACGCCCCGATCTCCTCCAACGACCCCACCGCCCACGCGGAGGTGCAGGCCCTGCGCAGTGCCGGCGCCTGGCTGAAGAACTACCGCTTCAGCGGCAGCACCCTCTACGTCACCCTTGAGCCCTGCCTCATGTGTTTTGGCGCGCTGGTGCACGCCCGCGTCGCGCGGGTCGTCTTCGGCGCGGCGGATCCCAAGGTGGGCGTCAGCCGTCTGCTGCCCCAGCTCCAGGAGGCGAACCTCAACCATCGGATCGAGTTCCAGGGCGGCTTGATGGAGGCCGAGTGCCGGGAACTCGTGCAGCGGTTCTTCCAGCGGCGGAGGGGCTGAGCGGGGGGCTCCTCCCGACGCTGCGATTCAACCATTCGTCGGCCAGGATCAGCCGTGACGAGCCGATGGAAGGTTGGAAGGTTTTCATGCGGCACCTTCGTGAAGGGTGATCCGCGCCAATTGCGGATCACCCTTCACGAAGGTGCTGCCAAGCGATAGCGCGGCAGGCCGGGGAGAAGACCTTCCAGACGCTCGGAGTCGGAGGCGGAACGGGGCCCCCATGAAAGCCGTTGACCTTCGACCCGCCGAAACCTCCGTGCCCGGGACCTTCACGGCTCATGGTCCTGCCGCGCTGTCGCTTGGCCGCACCTCGATCCAGCGTGGCCGAAAGGCGCGGCCGCGCTGGATCGAGGTGCCAGATTGGAAGCCGCGCCCTTGAGGCCGATCGGAGGACTCGTCCCGTCTCTTCAATCAGCCGGGATGGTTCTACCCTTCCCCGCCCCGGTCCACATCCTTCCCGGCGAGCCCCAGCCGCTCCTTGAGCTTCGGCGTCGTTCCGCGGCTGGCCTCGAGTTCCACGCCTCCCGGCAGCCGGACGAGAACGCGGCCGTTGATCGCGGGCCGCAGGCCGAGCACGGCCTCGGGGCGGAGCAGGAGGTGGCGCTGGATGCGCATCAGGCCGGCCTCGGGGAAGTGGGCCTCCACTTCGCCCAGGCTGCGCCAGACGGTGCGGAAGCGCTCGCCGGCATGGGCCCAGACCGTCTCGTCCTTCACTTCGAAGTGGGTAGTCTTCGCCAGCTCCATGAACAGGAGGCCCTCGCCGGCCTGGATGGCGTAGCGGGTGGCGCGCTTCTCGGGCACGGCGCTGTGGGCCAGGCGCCGCCGCACCCGGTCCAGGGCGCGGACCAGCCGCTCGGTGGTGACGGGCTTGAGGAGGAAGTCCTGGGCCTCGGTGTCGAAGGCCTCCGCGGCGTGGTCCCTGTGGGCGGTGACGAAGACCACGGGCAGCGTCGCCTCCAGACTCCTGGCGAGGCTGAGGCCGTCCTCGCCGGGCATCTGCACGTCCAGGAATAGGGCGTCCGCCTTGCCGCCGCCGCTCAGCCAGGTGCGCAGCCCCGCCGCGTCCCGGAACTGTCCCGCCACCACGCAGCCGCAGTCCTCCAGCAGGCGCGCGAGGCGCTTGAGGTTGAGGGGCTCGTCCTCGGCGATGGCGATGCGCAGGGGCTTGGGCATGGGTCAGGATGGCAGCGGAAGCGTGAGGCGGGCCCGGGTCCAGGCGCCCTCCCGGGTGAGTTCGAGGGCCGCGCCCTGTCCCAGCAGCCGCAGGCGCTCCCGCAGGTGGCCCAGGCCAAGGCCTTCGCGCTCCCCCTTCGGGGCGGCCCCGGTGTTCTCCACCTTCAGCACCAGCAGATCGCCGACGCGATGGGCGCCCAGGCGCAGCTCGCCGCCCTCCGCGGCGGCAGCGACGCCATGGATCACGGCGTTCTCCACCAGGGGCTGGAGCAGCAGGGGCGGGACGGAGATCGCGTCGGCCCACGCGGGCCAGTCCCACGCCACCCGCAGCCGGTCCCCCAGGCGGATCTGCTCGATGCGCAGGTAGTCCTCCAGCAGGGC